>CALFIT010000032.1 GCA_937877465.1 uncultured Bacteroidales bacterium
CTCCAAGCTCCTTGGTGTGGAGTTCGACGCTATCTGGCAACGCCACAGGCGGCAGATGATTAAGAAAGCCGTGGCTTGGTCGCTTGGCTGCGTTGCCATCGTTGCCGCCATCATCGGAGTTTGGAAAGTCAACCAACCCTTTGACACAGAGATACAACTCAACGAGGCCTCCGTCCACAACACGCAGCTGCCGGCCATGCACGATGCCGTGGTTACCCTTGATCTCGACAACGAGACCAAGACCGACACCTTGCACGCAATAGACGGAAAGCTTCGTTTTAAGAACATCCCACATCGTTTCCTAAACCAACCCGTACACATGTCGGTGAACTGCAACGATTTTCGCGACGCCGACACTATTGTAACCTTGACTCGAAACGCCATTTTAGACATTCACCGCGACCCCTCAGTCTATGGCGACATCCACTTCAAATTGTGGAACATCAACGCCGAGGAGTGTGTCCCCATGACAAAGATAAGCATCGAAGGACAAGAGACTCTTTCTGACGAAAACGGTGTCGTAACGCTCTTTATGCCGTTACCAATGCAACGCAAAGCCTATAAGATTGTCTCCGACTTGACCTTGGTCAATGATTCAATCATCATGCCCTGTGGTGCTGACGACGTGATTTTGGTGAAATAACTACCTCCCCTCCCTGAACCGCACTATCACCCCGATGACATCCTTTTCATGGTATAGGTCGAGCATCTTGTAAAGCTCGTGCGTGATAAAATGGTCGTGCAACGAGCGGGCCAAGGTTTCGCGCACCTCATGCCCGCGTTTCCCTTGGTCGATATAGTGGCGGTAAACCTTTGTGTCGTAGCAGTCCTCAAAGGTCTGTTCGTCGTGGTAGTCATAGCCTTCATATAGTATCTTACTGGTATACAGCGACTTCGGATAAGTTGAAAACGGCTTGTCCAACTTGGGGATAAACAGGCTGAGGTCGTCTTTGGCCACCTCTGCAAGCACGCGGTTGACGATGCCGGCAGCGTCCAAGCCGTATTTGTTCATCAACGCCGAAGCCTGCCCCGACTCGCCGAAACGGTCGTCCATACCAATACGACACACGCGAATGGGATGATGCTCAGCCAGATACTCGGTCACGGCACCGCCCAAGCCGACCACATCCTTATTTTGTCGTGCCGCAGCGAAAACGCCCTCACCGAAGCCGGTTTTTGTTGGTTTATTCCCTTTGTTCGTGTATTTCATGACTTTGGTTTCTACGACAATTCACTTAAAAACACCGGCAGCTGGTCCTTGGTCGGACCAATCAGGATGTTTCGGGTCGTGTCGCAAATGATTGAATTACAACACCGTAAAGAAGTCCACCAAGTCGAGTGAGCCGCCAGTATGTCCCGAACCGGCTTCCGCCAATGCGGTCAATATCAGTTCGCGAATGTGTTTCGCCTTCAGTTCCAATTCCGTCATATCAAACCTATCAAATCCTTGACAATGTAAAAAATACATACGCAGGCGTAGACCAACTTCAGGCCTGTGCCTAACAAGAATCCCACGAAAGAGCCAAATGCCGCCTTCCAAGCCTTGGTGTCAGGCGTACCCACCGATTTCTCGCCGATATAGGCCCCGATGAAGGGTCCCAACAGCACCGCGATGAAGCCCACGGGGAACACGAAGGTGACAATAAGGCCCAAAATCATGCCGATGGTGCTGCCACGCACGCCTGCCTTGCTGCCACCGAGTTGTTTCGTACCCCAAACCGGGACCATGTAATCCAAGGCAAAGACGACGGCACCTATAATGCCCATGATCACAAGGAATTTCGTCGAATGACCCACGCCGGCGACAAACGACATCGCCAACAGGCCCAAGAAACTGAACGGCGGTCCGGCAATGCCAGGCACAACCGCACCCACCAAACCAATGAGGGCTAGCACAATGGCCGCCACGATAAGTACATACGTCATAGCGTCAAGTTTTGAACTGCGAAAATAATAAAAATGCTTTGTTTTTACGAAAATCAACCCTAAATTTGCGCCATAAAAATAACCGAATCCATGAAGAGACTTCTACTATTGCTTACGCTAATCATCTCTGCATCAAATATTTTCGCTTACGACCTCATCCATCCCATCGGCGGACGCAGCGCGGCTATGGGCGGCACTTCGGTGGCCTCGCAAGGGCTTTGGGCCATGCAAAACAACCCCGCCGGCATGGCCAACTTGGACAAAATCAACCTCGGACTCTACTACGAAAACCGCTGGATGCTGCCCGAAACGGCCTACAAATGCGGTGCTTTCGCCCTACCCACCAAGTTCGGCACCTTGGGCCTGAGTTTCAACCAGTTCGGCTCATCCAAATACAACGAGAACAAGTTCGGATTGGCCTACGCCAAAGGCTTCGGACGCTACCTGCAAATCGGGCTGCAACTCGACTACCTCCTGCTGAAAATCGGCAACGACTACGGGAAGTTCAGTGCCGTGACCTTCGAGTTGGGCATACAGTCGCAAGTTACTGACAAACTGACACTTGGCACCTACATCTTCAACCCCGTCAGCTTCAGTTTCGAGCAGACCCTCAACCACGAGAAACTGCCCATCGTGATGCGTTTCGGCATGGCCTACAAGTTCACGAAGGACTTCATCGGGCAATGCGAGATTGAGAAAAACACGGAACGCGAAGGCGTCAGCCTACGCGGAGGCTTGGAATACGAGGCCGTCAAGAATTTCTTCATCCGCGCAGGCGTGCAAACCAACCCGGGAATATTGAGTTTCGGAGTGGGCTATGCCATCCGCTTCGCGCAAGTCGACGTGGCGGCGCAACTGCACAACGAATTGGGGGCCTCGGTACAAATCGGCATGATTTTCAGCATCGGGAAATGATATGAAACGGTTGGCATTCATCATATTAGCCCTATTCACTGTCGCTTTAGCGAAGGCACAAATCGCCATCGACACGCTCAGCACCGAGGCCTTGAACAACCTGCTCATCGAACAAGTGGAGCGGTTGGCCGAAGACAGCGACGACGACGCTGATTTTGAGGAGCTTTTGGACAACTACATCTTCTTCAGCGACAATCCCGTCGACCTCAACAGCGACGAGGTGATGCAACTCGTCGAACTGCGGCTGCTCAGCGTATTCCAATACGAAGAAATCCAAAAATACCGCCGCTATTACGGTGACTTCCTGTTCGTTGACGAGCTGGAGATGGTAGAAGGCTTCGACGAGCAGACCTTGGCCGTCGTCCGCCCCGTGGTGCAAATCGGCAAGGCCGAGAGCAACGACAGGCTGAGCCTCAAGAAGATGGCGCGTTACGGCAAACACCAAATCGTGGGGCGTTACGAGCAAGTGCTTGAAAGACAACAAGGTTACGCGCCCATCGACGACTCGTCGCTATTGGCCAAGCCCAACTCGCGCTATCTCGGCAGTCCGCAGAAATACCAGCTGAAATACACCTATAACTATAGGAACAAGGTCCGCGCAGGCTTCGTCTTGGAAAAAGACCCGGGCGAGATGTTCTTCACCGACAAGGTCAGCGACACGGTTCGGGCTTTGTTGGGCCAAAACTACCAACGCGGCTTCGACTTCGTTGGCTTCCACCTCTACGCCAAGGACTTAGGCATCGTGAAGGCTGCTGTCGTCGGCGACTATCAATTGGCTTACGGTCAAGGGCTTACGCTATGGTCGGGCATGAGTTTCGGCAAGGCAGGGGCAGGCAGCAGCGTGATGAAACAAGGTCGCGGCATCACGCCCAAAGGCTCGGCGAGCGAATACGCCTTCATGCGTGGCGCGGCAGTCACCCTTGGCGGCGGCCCTTTCAGTGGCACGGTGTTCTACTCCAACCGCCGCATCGATGCCAACGTCAGCGTGGCCGACTCGTTGGATGAGGCCGAACTCGTCAGCAGCCTGCAAGAGACTGGCTATCACCGCACTATCGGCGAGCTGCAAGACCGCCACGCCATCCGCCAACAGGTCGTCGGCGGCCACCTTTCCTACGCCATCGCCCATTTCGAGGTGGGCTACACGGCGCACCACACTTGGCTCAGCGTGCCGCTCCAACTCAAGCCGAGCCATTACAACCAATTCTACTTCCAAGGGCAAAGCCTCACCAACCAAGGCGTTGACTTCAAATATGTTAAAGGGAAATACGCCTTGTTTGGCGAAGGTGCGATGAGTTTGAACTTCGACAGTACCAACCTTCAACAGACCCAACGTCCTTGGGCCTTGGCGGGATTGGTGGGACTGACCGTAAAACCCGCTGGCTATCTGAACTTTACCATCATATATCGCGACTACGGCAAGACCTACCAGAACCTGTTGGGCAACGCCTTTGGAGAAGGCAGTCGCAACCAAGGGCAACGCGGCGTTTACCTTGGCGTGGAGGCAGCCCCCGCGCCCTATTGGAACCTCCTCGCCTACGCCGACTTCTTCCGGTTCACTTGGCTGACCTCGCAAGTGAACGCCCCAAGCAGCGGCCACGACTACTACCTGCGCGTCAGCCACAGCTTCAGCCGTCGGGCCAACGCCTACCTGCAATTCCGCTCCAAGACCAAGATGAAGAACTCGACCGACGCATTGGTCTTCAGCCACTACCCCATCCTCTACACCAAGAACTCGGTGCGGTTCAACATCAACTATCAGATTGGCAGGGACTTGCATTGCAGCAACAAGGCTGAGTACGCCCACTACCGCAACGACGACGGCAGCAACGAAAGCGGCTATTTCCTTTGTCAGGACATCGCCTACAAGCCTGAAAGCAAGCCCTACAGCCTTACCTTTAGGTATGCCATCTTCGACGCCAAGGACTACAACGCCCGCATCTACGCCTACGAAAACGATGTGCTTTACTCGTTCAGTGTGCCTGCCCTCTACGGCAAAGGCATGAGGATCTATCTGTTAGGCAAGGTGAAGCTCTTCAACGCCTTGACGCTCTACGCCCGCATCGGCAGCACCATCTACAGCGACCGCGACGAAATCGGCAGTGGCTTGACCCTCATCGAAGGCAACCACAAGACCGATTTGAAGGTGGAGGCGATTTGGAAACTGTAAAACCATTTTTGCGTTGTTCCACAAGGATTCACTTGCGCAAGCTTCACTAAAAAAACAATACCCGGCAGTTTGATTACTCAGGGACTGTCGGGACTTAACGGAGCAAAAATACGAACATATTACTTTCCCGCAATCATTTTGACGAAAAAATTTTCTTTTTCCTTTGCAACTCACAAAAATTATCAATCCTTGCACCGCCAAGCCAAGAGATTGGCCCGGCCAGAGAAAGCGCATTCTTCGCTTTGTTCCTAATTACGAGATTTTACACCTTATTTATTTTGTCGCACACTTGCCGCACATGGTCAAGGCCGTAAAGTAATGAATGACAGTCTATCCCTAACCATAAGAAAAGGGTCTGCACTTTGGTGTACTTGTTAAGCACATAGGATGTATCAGGACGGGTGATTCCAGAGGTGAAACAAATAGGCTCGTGATGGGCGACTCGATTGCGAAGCATGTTTATCTTATCAAGTTCATTGAAAACGAAAGTGTTATTGTACTGCATTGCAGGGGTTGATCTCGGCTTATTCGGAAAGATGGACAACAAAGTTCTCCCTGTGGCCCCAAACTGTGGTGCAGAAAACATATACTTCCAGATACCAAACTCCATGTTTGAAAGCAATTGAGAATGTGTGTAATTGCCTTCGGCCATCAGCTTGTTATACACCTTCTGAACAATCCGTTGGGTTTCCCTCATCCTTGGGTCGTCAAACATTCCTCCTGGTAGAATTGCATCACGCAGCCAATCATTACCATAGTTTTGAATCATGTGGCGATCGATTGCATTACGAAGCGCAACTTCAAAACAATTTATGACCGCAAACATCTCTTGGGAAAGATGAAGATTCCATCTATAGAGAGTCATGGCCTTGCGCTTGTCATTGCCCGTTGCTTGTAAATACCGATGAGTACGGTCGGCAGAAAATATGGATTCAAATTCTGTATATTTCATTTTTTTCGCTTTTTTCAATCAAAAACTTGCAGGTAAAAATAAAATGTGTATCTTTGCACCGTTCATTCCCGGTAGCCTCTGAAGCAATTCAAGCTATCGGGTTTTGTCTTTATGTTCAGAATCAGGCATTTAACTTTCATCAAGTCTCTCTTTTCTTTCGCAAAGATAGGCGTTTCTATTGAAAACCGCTGAATCTTTCCAAAACTTTTTCTTCATTTCCCCCTTGCATTTTCCATTTTCTTCGTATCTTTGCACCGCCAAGCCAAGAGATTGGCCCGGCCAGAGAAAGCGCATTCTTCGCTTTGTTCCTCAGAGGTGAATCTGGACAATTCACAATGTGAAATGAGGGGTTTTGCAGGGATGATTGCTTTCGCTGTTTAATGTTTGTGTATTCAGCAATACCTTACATAAACAGTGGAGCAATCCTTACTGACATTGTTTTTCATTTCACGGGAGTCCAGACCCAGCCTCTGAAAAATAAGGATAAGTTTGGGAGGCTCCGCTCTGTTTGCCTTTGAACAACGCCGACCTTTGAGCCAAGGAAGGCAAACAAAAACGATAAGAAAATGGAAAACGAAGAAAACAAAAACCTTCAAGGAAGAAGAGAGTTCTTCAAGGAAGCCGCAAGAAAGGCTTTGCCGATTATCGGCGCTGTGGCTTTGATGAGCAGTCCTGTGATTGCAAAAGCTGTGGAAAGAGAATCAACAGACTGTAATTATAGTTGTTATTTAGGATGCTCAAATAGTTGTTCTGGAATGTGCCGAAACGACTGTATCGGTACTTGTAAAGACTCTTGTTATGGTTCCTGTCGGGGTAATTGTTACTCTTCATGTCTAGAAACATGTCAACATGGATGTCGATATAATTGTTCAACAAATTGTGGTGGGAGTGCCCATTATTAGAACATATGGTTTATCAAGCAAATTATGTTAAATTACTCAATTTTAAATAATTATAATAATTAAAACAAAAACAAACATCATGTTTTCAAAAGAGTACTTGTTTCAAAAAATCGAAAAAGAGCACCATTGTTTAGGTGTTACTTTAAAGAACAGCATTAAATGGGATGATGAGATTGTGAATACAATCTACGTCGTTGAATTGGTAATGGAAGATGATGACAAGGAAAGTCTTTTGCGCAACATTACCAATTTAACCGACACTTATGGTAAAATCGTAGTAAAGGCGTTCATTAAAGAGCCTTTCGAAACGAAAGAAATCCAATTGAACACTTCAGACATAGTGGAAATTGAAGGTTACAGGATTTAATCATGATCAAAACTGATTTGGCCATTTGGCAGTCCGGCATGGCGAAGAACATCACCTTCATCGTCACCAAGGACTGCCAGTTGGCCTGCAAATACTGCTACCTTGTGGGCAAGAACGTGAAGG
>CALFIT010000033.1 GCA_937877465.1 uncultured Bacteroidales bacterium
CATCCTCCGTGCGGCGGGCATTGCCGAGGTGAATGCCGACAACGCCGCCGCGCTGTTCGAGGAGCATTGCACCGACGAGTTCCTTTTGGACGAGAAGGGACGACCCGACAACAACGGCACGCTTCCCATGTTCGTCATCGACAGGCGCGTCAGCGTCATTCCCATGAAAGGCAAGGGGCTTTGGGGTCCCATTTCGGGCTACATCGCCATCGACGTGGACGGCAAGGTGGTGGGTGCCAACTTCGACCACGAGTCGGAGACCCCGGGCTTAGGCGGCGAAATCACCACGGAGAAGTTCCAGAGCCAGTTCCGAGGGAAACAAATCCGCAAAGAAGGCCGACTTGCCTCCATCGAGTTCGATGCCATCACGGGAGCCACCAAGACCTCCAACGGCGTGAAGGAGATGATTGACCGGACGATGGAGGCGTATGCGCCTTATTTTGAAACCCTTGCAAATCGAGAAAAATGAAATAATTTAATATCATATAGTTTTATATCATATAATTTTGTATGATTATGTCCACCCCAAAAACCCTCCTCATAGAACCCCTGCGAAAGACCAACCCCGTCACGGTGCTGGTGCTCGGCATCTGCTCGTGCCTTGCCGTCACCGCCCAACTGAAGCCCGCCTTGGTGATGGGCCTCTCCGTGACCGTCGTGACGGCACTTTCCAACCTCATCATCTCGCTCTTGCGCAAGGGCATCCCATCGCGCATCCGCATCATTGTCCAACTCGTTGTTGTGGCCACTTTGGTCATCCTCATTGACCAGTTCCTGAAAGCCTTTGCCTACGATGTCAGCAAGCAACTTTCTGTCTATGTGGGTCTTATCATCACCAACTGCATCATCATGGGACGCTTGGAGGCTTTCGCTTTGTCGCACGGACCGTGGGAGTCGTTCCTCGACGGCTTGGGCAACGGCTTGGGTTACAGCCTGATACTCATCATCGTGGCTTTCTTCCGTGAATTGTTCGGTTCGGGTACGTTACTCGGCTACCAAGTCATCCCGCAGTCGCTCTACGAGGCAGGTTATCAGAATAATGGATTGATGATTCTGCCACCGATGGCATTGATTCTCGTGGGCATCATCATTTGGATCCAGCGCACCCGTCATCCCGAAATGCAAGAAACCAACCAAAAACAATAGGCCATGGAACTGTTGAAACTACTGCTGAAATCGGTCTTTGTGGACAACATGATCTTCGCCTATTTCTTGGGCATGTGCTCATATTTGGCCGTGTCGAAGACCGTCAAGACCAGCGCGGGATTGGGCTTGGCCGTGACTTTCGTGTTGGTCGTCACTGTTCCCGTCAACTATTTGGTCAACAAGTATTTGCTTGCGCCAGGGGCTTTGGCTTGGATCAGTCCGAAACTTGCCTCTGTCGACTTGAGTTTCCTGACATACATCGTTTTCATCGCCATCATCGCGGCCACTGTGCAGATTCTGGAAATGGTGATCGAAACCTTCACGCCTGCGCTACATTCCGCCTTGGGCATCTTTCTCCCACTGATTGCGGTCAACTGCGCCATCTTGGGTTGCTCGCTCTTCATGCAGGAGCGCGGTTTCGGCAATGTGGGCGAAGCCGCCGTGTTCGGCCTCGGCTCTGGATTGGGCTGGCTGTTGGCCATCACCACCATCGCCGCCATCCGCGAGAAACTGCGTTACTCCAAGATTCCCAAGGGTTTGGAAGGCGTTGGCATCTCGTTCATCATCACTGGCTTGATGGGTATCGCGTTTATGGCATTCATGGGGATAAAACTTTGAGCTATGGATTTCTTTACCAACATATTGATCAGCCTCGCCGTTTTCCTCGGCATTACATTGCTGCTCGTTGCCTTGCTGCTTTGGGTGCGCAACAAGTTGATGCCCAAAGGGAAAGTGAAAATCACCATCAACGACGACAAGGAATTGGAAGTGCAGCCCGGAAGCTCGCTGCTGACCACTTTGGCGGATGAGCAGGTGTTTCTGCCCTCGGCCTGTGGCGGCAAAGGCAACTGCGGCCAGTGCAAATGTCGCGTGACGGATGGCGGCGGCTCCATCCTGCCCACCGAGACGGGTTTCTTCACGAGGAAACAAGTGCAAGACCATTGGCGTTTGGGCTGCCAAGTGAAGGTGAAAGAGGATATGAAAATCGTTGTGCCTCAGTCGATTCTGAGCGTCAAGGAATACGAGTGTACGGTGGTCAGCAACCGCAACGTGGCCACGTTCATCAAGGAGTTCAAGGTGCAACTGCCCGCTGGCGAGCACATGGACTTCATCCCTGGCAGTTACGCCCAAATCAAGATTCCGAAGTTCAAGGTCAACTATTCCGACTTTGACAAGGAACTGATAGGGGAGGAGTACCTTCCTTCGTGGGAGAAATTCAAGATGTTTGACTTGCAGTGCGTCAACACCGAGCCGACCGTCCGCGCCTATTCGATGGCTAACTATCCCGCCGAGGGCGACGTGTTCATGCTCACCGTGCGCATTGCCACGCCTCCGTTCAAGCCCGACCGTTCGGGGTTCATGGACGTGAATCCGGGAGTGGCTTCCTCATATATTTTCTCGCTGAAACCCGGCGACAAGGTGCTGATGTCAGGGCCGTTTGGCGAGTTCCATGTGAAGGACGAAGGACAAAGGACAAAAGACGAAGGGCAACTGCCAACTGAACAACTGAACAACTGCCAACTGAAAACTGAAATGATATGGGTAGGCGGTGGCGCAGGCATGGCTCCGCTGCGCGCACAAATCATGCACCTGACCCGCACCTTGAACGTCCGCGACCGCGAGATGCACTATTTTTATGGGGCTCGTGCCCTCAACGAGGTCTTCTATCTCGATGACTTCCTACAACTTGAGAAGGACTTCCCGAACTTCCATTTCCACTTGGCCTTGGACCGCCCCGACCCAACCGCCGATGCGCAAAATGTGAAATACACCGCCGGTTTTGTCCATCAGGTGATGTTCGACACTTATTTGAAAAACCATCCCGCGCCCGAGGACATCGAATATTACCTATGCGGTCCCGGCCCGATGAGTGCCGCCGTGGTCAACATGTTGGACAATTTGGGTGTCGCGCCTGAGAACATTCTTTATGACGACTTTGGCGGTGGAGCACCGTAGAAATGACAACGAAACTTAGCCTTCCGTTGCAAACCTGCGCAAGTCTGCCTCATCCAAGCGCTGCACAGTCCATTCATCCATGGGGACGGCTCCGATGCTACGGTAAACGGTCAACGCGGGTTTGTTCCAGTCGAGGCAAATCCACTCCATGCGGCCACAGTTGCGCTCTACGGCGAGTTTGGCCAAGTATTTCAGCAGGGCCTTGCCATAGCCCCGACCTCGTTTTTCGGGAAGGATGAACAGGTCCTCAAGATACAAGCCCTTGCGTCCGACGAAAGTGGAGAAATTGTGGAAAAACAAGGCAAAGCCGACGACCGCGCCGTCTTCCTCGGCGAAGACCACCTCGGCGGAATGCTCCACAAACAGGGAATGGTACAAAGTGGGTTTGTTGGCCACAACTTCATCGGCGCATTTCTCGTAAACCGCAAGTTTCTTGATGAATTCAAGGACGAGACCCGCCTCATCGGGCCTTGCGGGACGAATGGTGAATTGCGTGTTCATAATTTGATGATTCTGAGAGTGTAAAGGTATTCATTATTTTCAGTATCTTGCACCCAATGGGCAAAGTTCGCCTTTCGCGACTATCGCCGCTGTGCCACCTACATAGAGGGTTCCATCCTTTTCGATGCGCGTTGCAACCACCGAGGGCCGTCCCATGGCCTCACCTTGCAGGAAGAAACATTCCGCTTCGGCATCGAGACACCCGTTTTGTTGCAGATAAAAGGTCAAGGCGGCGTTGGCCGTACCCGTGGCCGATTCTTCTGGAATATCATACAAAGGGGCGAAATCGCGGACATGGGCCGTGTAGCCATCGTTGGCGAAAGCAAAGACATGGAAACTGACCGCTTCGATGCGCAAGTCACCGGCAAGCGTATGGCATAAGCTTTGTCCCGCAACCAAGCCTTCATGGTGCAGCAAATGGAATGATGCGATGGTGGCATGGCCACAAAGTTCCACCTCGGCTTTGGGCGTGAAATATCTGATAGTAAACTCCTTATCGGAATGTTTCTTGACAAACGCCGTCTCCGAATAGCGCAATTCGGCGGCAATCTGAATCATCAAGTTCTCTTTGGGAAAACCGTCTGATTCAAGGATCACCACACCCGCTGGATTACCGCCTAAAGGCTGGTCAGTGAAAGCGTCGACGATGAAATACCTCATTGTTGCTTCTCTTATCCGTTTAATGGAGTTTTTTCACCGGGAAAGTGAAATAGGTGTCGGGGAACGGCTCGTTATTCAACGTGAAATGCCACCATTCCTCGTTGATAGGCTTGAAGCCGTGACGCATCATGGCCTCCCGCAGGATCATGCGGTTGTGGAACTGTTCGGCAGTGATTTTTGCATTACCTTTGTATTTGCCAGTCTCGGGATTGCCGCCATAGTCGGGATGGCTCTCGCGGCCAAACCAGTCGAAAGTGCCGCCCATGTCAACCTCTTTTTCCGTTGCCATGTCGAAGAGCGTCAAATCGATGGTGGAGCCGCGCGTGTGACCGCTTCGCTCGGCGATGTAGCCCAACTCAAAGAGCCTGTCGCGAGGCACTTCGGGATAGAAATATGGCTTCATCACCGTGTCGTTGACATTGGCGGCCCAGCGCACAAAATGATCGACGGCGCACTGCGGACGATAGGCATCATAGATCTTCAGACGATATCCTTGCTTCAGCAGGTCGTCGCTCACGGCACGAAGGCTGTCGGCAGCCTGACGGGTAAGCAGTGCGACCGGCTCTTCATAGCCATCCACACGCGCCCCAACGAAGTTGTAAGTGCTGTAATAGCGGAGCTCCAAGATGGCATCAGGGACGGCATCGGCCAAATTCACGAATTGGCTGCAATCGTCGGTTGAGGGCAACGCTCCCGTCAACGACTTGAATTCCAGCTGTGCCTTTTCGAGTTGTGCAAGAAACTCGGGACTGGTATGCAGGCGAGACACGCCGATGGCTGCACAAAGTCGGCTGGCATCCACATCACTCTGCCAATGCGCACCTGCTATGACACGGCTTTCGCCATACACGAAACCACGAGCCATGAGGGTGTCGGCATGGGCCGGGTTGACTTCTGAGAGCAGCAAAGCGACGGCATAGCCACGCTGGCTGTGACCCGAAGGATAGGAACCCTCGCCTGACAGTTCTGCCTCTTCATACCTCGTAAGCATATGCTCGTGGAAACGCTCAAACGGGCGCTTGCGATGGTAATAAGCCTTCGGCTTGACGCGTGTTTGGTCGATGGTGGAGAGACTGTTCACCAAATACTTATAAATTTCAGGGGTGCCGTCTTTGGAAATTTCAAGGCCGAAAGGCACACTAAAAACGGCAAAAAGCGAGTCGTAGTTCCACACTGCATCACGAAACACAAGGGCGGCGCGAACAGAGTCGTTCCGCTGCGTCTTGCCCCACATGTAACGCATGATGTCGTGGGCAAAGTCAACCCCAATGGTGTCGGGCGGAGGTGGCAGGCATTTGATAAGGTCGGGCATCTCCTCGGTGCCGAAATACAACTTCACATCGTTGTTTTGTGCCTTGACTTGAAGGCTGCCGCAAAACAGGATGGCGGCAATCATCGCTAAGATAAATCGTTTCATGATTATAGGATTTGAGCTGTGTGGTTCTTTGTGTCAACTTTGCCGATGGCATCAACGATAACGCCTTCTTCGTCAATGACGTAAGTGGTGCGCAACGTGCCTTCGGTCACTTTGCCGTACATCTTCTTCTCGCCCCAAGCCTCGTATGCTTTCAGGATGGTCAGGTCGGTGTCGGCGATGAGGTGGAAAGGCAGGTTGTATTTGGCGATGAAGTTTTGGTGCGACTTGGTGCTGTCGCGACTGACCCCCAGCACGTTATAGCCCAAAGCGAGGAAACGCTCGTAGTTGTCGCGCAGGTCGCAGGCCTCGGCGGTGCAGCCGGGAGTGCTGTCCTTGGGGTAGAAATAGAGTACCAATTTCTTTCCGGCGAAATCTGTCAGTTTGACGAGGTTGCCGTTCTCGTCTTGCCCTTCAAAATAAGGGGCTTTCGTTCCTTTTTGTAACATAGTTTGTAAGTTTTAATCCTTCATATCATGGGCGCAAAATTACACAATTCCGAAAGCAAAAAGACAAGTTGCAAGAAAAGTTGCTTTAAAACAATATTATTCAACGACAAATTAAATTGCTTTTGTTTTTTACTTACTTTTGCGGCTAATATAATTACATCAGAATATGGAAGAATGGAACAAATTCGTTTATGATTTAATTGAAGCCCAGAAAAAGAACGTGGAAGAGGACAAATACCACGCTTTAATTGAGAGCCAGCTGCAATTGCTTGGATGGGCAAAATATAAGGGTGAGATTTGCCATAAACCCA
Source organism: uncultured Bacteroidales bacterium (assembly GCA_937877465.1). GTDB lineage: Bacteria > Bacteroidota > Bacteroidia > Bacteroidales > F082 > Limimorpha. Next base: position 6,438 of record CALFIT010000033.1, read on the forward strand.
ATATCCCGATTGGCAACAGAGATCATATTCAGCCCGACATTCTAATAAAAGACAACGAGGAAAACCTATTTGTCATCGAAGTTAAACGCCCTGTCCACACACAAACTGAAAGAGAAAGATTGCAACTTGAATCATATATGAGGCAATTAAAAGTTGATGTTGGAATTTATGTTGGCGAAAACATTGAAATCTTTTACGATGCTCCCAAGGAAAAATCCGCTGCTTCAGTATTGAAAGTTCCTCTTAAATTGGACGACAGACTGGGTGCTAAATTTGTGGAAAAGTTCTCCAAAGATATTTTTAGCAGAGACGCAATCGTAAAATTCTGCGAGGAGCGCATTCAGGAAATGCAACATTTGGAAAACCTTTATAAAATTAAAGAAAGCATTCTTTCAGACCCTCAAACAATAATATTGGAAAGTTTAAAGAATTCCTTAATTGAAAAATACGATGAATCTTTTTCCGAAGAAGACATCGAAGGGATGCTTTCCACAATAACATTTTCAGCAGCTGATGTTAAAGCCCAACAATCCACGCAGAAAGAGATGCCATCAGAATCCACCAAAAGCCGTAACGACAAGAAACAAAATCAACGGTCATACGACACCTCTACATTTTCTTTAAATGGTGGACCTTTTTTGAAAAAGAAGCACTTCGTTTATGCAGTTGTTTCAGAATACTTAAAATTGCATCCAACAAAATCCTATAAGGAATTAGAATTAGTCTTTCAACCTGAATTGCAAGGCTCTTTTGGAGTTATACAAACAACGCAATTCCTTCGTGAAAAAAAATACCAAGGGAAACGTTATTTTGACGAGGAAGAGAAAATTCTCCGGAGTGGGGACAACATTTCGTTTGCAGTATGTACACAATGGGGGAAAGACAATATTCAAAGCATTGTAAAACTATCAAAAGAATTAGGATTTCATGTAGAAACTTCTAGCACAACTTCCAATATAGGAGCAAACACCAACAATAATAATTACCCAGACTCCGTTTCTTGTTCCTTAACACGCAATGCAAACGCAAAAGGCATTTTCTATATCCATGACCATTCTTTAATCGTTTTAAGAGGAAGTAGAGTTAATCAATATACTCTACAAAGCACTACTGAATCATTTCGCCAAAAGCGCAATCAACAATTATCCGATTATACAGAAATAGTAAATGGGCAATGCTTTGTAAAAGAAGATGTTCTATTTGAATCTCCAAGCGGAGCCGCCGATTTTTGCGTGGGAGGCAATTCTAATGGGTGGAAAGAATGGAAGGACGGCAACGGTAATGCATTATTGATTTACAGATAATTCTTCATCCAGATATAATTAACGCAAATAGTTCTTAAGAACCATTTTTACACTCATTTTTTACCTATGGCAAAAATAACAGTTGAAAACACAGAAATCACCATATTAGAAATAAACGAGAAAGATTACATCTCGTTGACAGACATGGTAAAGCCAATAGAAAACGGTTTGGCTTTGATAGAAAAGTGGCTAAGAAACAAAAACACGATAGAGTTTCTCGGCATTTGGGAAGAAATGTATAACCCCAATTTTAATTCCCCCGAATTCGAGGGAATTAAAAATGCTGCAGGCTTGAATCGCTTTATCCTGTCGGTGAAACAATGGATAGAAAAGACCAATGCTATAGGGATTATGGCAAAAGCCGGACGTTATGGTGGAACATACGCTCACAAGGATTTGGCCTTTGAATTTGCATCGTGGGTTTCTCCCCAATTCAAATTGTATCTCCTCCGAGAATTTCAAAGACTAAAGGAGGAAGAACAGAAACAACTTGGATGGTCGGCTAAACGGGAATTGGCAAAAATCAACTATCATATTCACACAGATGCAATCAAGCAAAATTTGATACCTAAGGAACTTTACCCCGAACAAGTTTCCATTATTTATGCAAACGAGGCTGATGTTTTGAATGTCGCACTGTTCGGCATCACTGCAAAAGAATGGCGAGAACTCAATCCTGATTTAAAAGGTAACATTCGCGACTATGCGACTATTAACCAACTAATTTGCTTGTCAAATATGGAAAACCTAAATGCCGTATTCATCAACGAAGGCGTATCACAAAAAGAGCGTTTGATAAAGCTCAATCAAATTGCCATTCAACAAATGAGTGTGCTAGAAGAGGTCGAAAACAGAAAACTCCTGAAATAAACATCTCATAATCAGCAATATTAAAATGAACCTCCCCAAAATCCACTCCATCTCAAAGAAAATCCTCGTGGGTGCATTAGGTGCCTTCCTGAGTTTCTTCCTGTTGTTCCATGCCAGCGCCAACCTGCTCATCCTGAGGCACGACGGCGGCGAATGGTACAACGCCTTCTGCCATTTCATGGGCACTCACATTATAATAAAGGTGCTCGAAGTGGGGCTGTTTGCCGCCTTGCTGCTCCATGCCGCACTCGGCATCTGGTTGGCCATCCTCAACAAGCGGGCGCGGCCTGTGGGCTACAAGAAGCCGACGCGCTCGAAGACGCATACCGGCTCGAAGCTCCAAATGTGGACGGGCATCCTCATCTTCGCTTGCCTCATCCTGCACTTCACGGATTTCTACTTCGTCAAAATCGGCTTGGTGGAAGGCAAATACATGGCCAAGACGGAAGAAGTTGCCGCGCTAAAAACCTCGCAGCCTGACGCTTTCAGCTATGCCGAGACGCATGGCGAATACTCCGCCAAAGGCAACTGGCTCGCCAATTTCGACAAAGACGACAAGGCCGTTCTCGAAGCCGCCGGTATCAAGGTCGAGCCTGACTTCTACCATCAAGCCCGCGAGAAGTTCAAGATTTTGCACATCGTCATTTCCTACTTGGTGTTTTTCACCGTCGTCTGGTTCCATTTGAAACACGGATTCGCGGCGATCTTCCAGACCTTCGGACTCTACAACTACAAATACGGCAAGGCCATCGAGGTGCTTGGTCAGATATACACTTGGGTGGTCTGCCTGATGTTCACCGCTACGGTTTTGGGCGTTTACTTTGGACTGTAATTAAAATGCGGAATGATGAATGCGGAATGATGAATTATGAATTACAACTACTTTTAAATAATACTACATTCTGCATTCCGAATTCCGCATTCCGAATTAAATAACTTGTGTATGAATATAGACTCTAAAATACCTTCCGGTCCGCTTGCCGAAAAGTGGACGAATTACAAGGCTTCGCAAAAGTTGGTCAACCCGGCCAACAAGCGCAAACTCGACATCATCGTCGTCGGCACAGGCTTGGCCGGTGCTTCGGCAGCCGCGTCATTGGGTGCCTTGGGCTTCCATGTCGACATCTTCTGCATCCAGGACTCGCCGCGACGCGCCCACAGCATCGCGGCCCAAGGTGGCATCAACGCGGCCAAGAACTACCAAAACGACGGCGACAGCGTGGAACGCCTCTTCCGCGACACCATCAAGGGTGGCGACTACCGTGCCCGCGAAGCCAACGTGTATCGTTTGGCTGAGGTCAGCGGTGCCATCATCGACCAATGTGTGGCGCAAGGGGTGCCCTTCGCCCGCGACTACGGTGGACTTTTAGACAATCGTTCTTTTGGCGGGGCACAAGTCAGCCGGACGTTTTACGCCAAAGGCCAGACGGGACAACAATTGTTATTAGGTGCCTACGGTGCCTTGAGTCGCGAAATTGCCCGAGGAACGGTGAAACTGCACACGCGCTGCGAGATGATGGACCTAGTCGTGGTGGAAGGCCGCGTTCGAGGCATCATCACGCGCAACCTTATCACCGGCGACTTGGAACGCCATGCCGCACACGCCGTGGTGTTGGCCACCGGCGGCTACGGCAACATCTACTACCTCTCGACCAATGCCATGAACAGCAACGGCAGCGCGGCGTGGGTGTGCCACCGCAAGGGTGCCGCCTTCGCCAACCCCTGCTATGTGCAGATCCACCCGACCTGCATCCCCGTCCACGGCGACTACCAGTCGAA
>CALFIT010000034.1 GCA_937877465.1 uncultured Bacteroidales bacterium
GGAGAGATTCTGTCGGAGGCTTATCGGTGATTGGATGCTGGTTGTTTTTTCGGGGGATTGAAATCGCCCGATGAAGTGTTGTCGCCCTTTCAGGGCTTGGAGAAAGTTTTTCATTGCCGAAACGGAAAAGTTCTTTATATTTGCAGGATGTAAAACACTCATGTGATGCTGCCACAAGACGATAAATTGCAAATCAGCCACTTGTCGAGCGTGTTCAACAACACGACGGCGACTTACAAATTCTATTGGTTTGTTTCCATTCTTGATTTGCTCGTTAAAGAAGGCAAGACCCACATGACTTTTTGGGAAATCATTTCGGGAATGATAGCCGAGTCGTGGTATCCGATCCATTATTTCCGTCTTTCTTTTGGCAAGTCTGATTCTTTGAACGACAGTTCGGTTTGTTTGCAAAAGCAAATGGACATCCCGATAGATGCAAACCAACTTGAGTTGAAAAAGACAATCAACCAAAACTTGGGCGACACCCGCGTGAAGTCGGTGTTGAGAGTGTTTACGAAAAATGTCCCATACAGGTTCTTATCACCTTGGATTACTTACACCTACGATGCTGATGTCGTTGCCAAATCGCAAGTCTTTTACAACGATTGCCTTTACGCCATCAAAGACAACGCAATAGAAATCAATCCAATATGGAAAGATTATCTTACCGAGCACTATTCTATACTGAGAGATTTCGCATTTTGGAACCTGACTTTGTTTTTGCAGAAGCGAAATCCGAATGTTCCAGACGTGCCTTCAAAGCTTGTCAAGCCTATCCAACGCGACTCTTTGACCAAACAACGGAAGTTTTGGAACACCTATATTTCTTCTGTCGGGTCGATGCGTTGCATTTATACGGGCAAGCCCCTACTTTCGGGCAGCTATGATTTGGATCATTTTATCCCTTGGAGTTTCGTGTCGCACAATCTATTATGGAATCTTCTTCCTGCCGACCCGAGCATCAATTCATCGAAAAGCAACAATTTGCCCGAATTGGATGTGTTTTTGCGACCTTTCGCCATGCAACATCGGTCGGCTTTGACCGTGTTATATCCCAAGAAACCGAACGACACGATTTTTGAAGACTATTTGACCATTTATGATTCTTTGCCTGACTTGTTGCGCCTTTCTGAAGACGACTTCTGCAATGTGTTTCGGAAGACATTTGCTCCGATGGTTCAGATTGCTGAGAATATGGGATTTCAATATTGGAGAAAGCTATGAAAACAAACGAGTTAAAGAACAATCCTCACCTGACCGCCAAAGAACGGACGTCGATTTCGTTTCCTACGCGCTGGCTCAAACAAAACGACCTGCTGAAAGGCGAGATTTTGGATTTCGGTTGCGGGTTTGGCTTTGATACGGACGAACTCCAAAAGGAAGGTTTCAACATCGTGGGATATGACAACTATTATCGTCCCGAATACCCGACAAAGCGTTTTGACACCATCATTTGCAATTATGTTCTGAATGTGCTTGAACCCAAAGAGCAGGCAGAGGTCTTGATGGAAGTTTCGGAATTGCTCAAGCCAACGGGAATTGCCTATTTCACGGTTCGTCGTGATATAAAACACGAAGGATTCAGAATCCATTATGTCCACAAACAACCAACATATCAATGCAATGTTGTGTTGCCCTATAAAAGTCTGTTTCTCAACGAGAATTGTGAGATATACGAATACAAGCACTTCAATAAAACAGACTACAAAAAGCGATACGAGTTGTCAGGAGGCTGCCCGTTTTGCAAATTGAATCCCAAGGTCGAATTGGTTAGTGAAACTGCTACGGCTGTGGCGTTTTTTGATGGCTACCCGGTAAGTAAGGGACACACGCTAATCATACCCAAGCGTCATGTAGCCAACTATTTTGATTTGTCGGATGAGGAACAACAAGATTTGTGGCACATGGTGAATCATTGCAAAGCCATTTTGGAGAAACGATTTCACCCTGATGGTTTCAATGTCGGCATCAATGTGAACCAAGCCGCAGGGCAGAGCGTTTTTCATGTGCATATTCATTTGATTCCTCGTTACAAAGGTGATGTAGAGAATCCGAAAGGCGGGGTTAGGGGAGTGATAGCAAGAAAACAGTCTTACTGAAAAAGCAATCTTTGAAAAACAGCAGATGTCTATTTTAAACTATACAAAAGAATGATATGGACTCATTGAATTCTACACAGGAGGGCAACTTGTTTTTGCTTAAAAAGCAGATAGATTGGTCTTTGCTTACGAATGGCATGACTATCCCCGTAGAGTTTCAACCATTAATGCACTCTTTGTCAGGTGGTAATGTAAGCTTAGGCGAAAACAGGTCGATTCAAATTATCATTGAAGATCAATTGTATGATGCCACTTTGAATAATGTTGCTTTTGATAGGAACAGATATGCTAATCACAAAGATTTGTTGCAAATCAGATATTCCCCTAATTCCAGTATTGCCCATAAGCTACAAGAAGTTTTTTCAGACAGCTATATGTTTTTTTCGACCGAACGACAAAGGCCCGAAAATTATCATAAACAGATCAAGCTCCCAAAAGACAGGGATGAATATATAGCCTTGTATGCTACAGCAATGCCCAATGTGTTTGCAATAGAATGTTTCACTTCTTCAGTTGTTATGTCAGTGTCAGAGGCTTTGAAAGGAGTGTCCGAATATGAGTATGAATTTTCTGAATTTGAGCCTTTGTCTGATGCGAAAGCAACAATAATAAACAAACCTGCGATTCAGAAAGTTAGGCGATTAGATAGGTCGATTGGAGAAAGTTTGAAAAAGCTATATGATTATCGTTGTCAGGTCACGGGTGAAAAAATAGGGGAGGTTTATGGTGATACCGTAATAGAAATACATCACATTGACTATTTTACAAAATCTCACAACAATGATTCGTCAAATATCATAATTCTAAGCCCCAATTTCCATCGAATAATTCATAAAAATAATCCCGTTTTTAACTGGGAAACTTTGTCTTTTGATTTTCCGAATGGGTATCATCAGAGTTTACTATTAAATAAGCATTTGAAGGTAAGGCCTTAATGGCAATTTTGAATAATTATGGTTGGGAATAATTTTTCAAATCTGTAATAATTCACTTGTTTTATTTGCCAATTAAATTATTATTCCTATTTTTGCGCCATAATTCACTTGATATTAAGGGTATTCCCTGTCGCAAATTATTGAATTATGGAAATTAAAACTAAAGTAAAATTCGTCAGCCTGAACAAGGTGACAGTAGAAACACCGCAAGGTGACCGTTTTACAGTGGGACTCAGTGGAGTAGTCCCAATTGAGCTACAAGAGCAAGACGCTCAAATCATCGCGTTTCTCTTCGACAAGTACTATCAAGGCGACCCTGCTGTTATCATGGGCTCGATTTATCGGGAAATGTTGCGTTTGGGCTGTTGGGCGCATCCCTATTGGTATGGCCCAGACCGTAATGATGAGCGAGAACGCGTCGGTGCACAAATTCGTTCGTTACGCGAGGAACGTAATCTTGAAGCAAAGGATCTGGCTAAATACGCCGATATTGATGCCTCCAACCTTTCCCGTATTGAAAAAGGAAAATTCTCGCCCGGTCTTGATGTCCTATGCAAAATTGCTGCAGCAATGGACTGCTCCGTGGAAATCATCCCCAATGGAGCCACTCGAAACCATTTCACGGTCTACCGTGCGCCTCGTGCCATCCCTGATGAACATCGGAGCATTCTTATTACTGCCAAGCGTTCAACCTTTCTTTTGGCCGAATGCCTTGCCAAATACGGTGAGTTCCATTGGCAGCAGACACGCTTCAATATTAATGTTGGAGACATCGTTTATGTCTATGTATCTGAGGATCATGAAATCAAGTACAAGATGAGCGTCCAGCATGTCAATGAATCCTATGACCGGTGGATGGTTAAAGAGGAAGAGTTTTGGGTAAACAAAGGACGCATTCAGGATGAGTTGCAAACCAAGTATGCACTTCTCCGTTTGGTCGCTGTATCCAATTCGGGCAAACTCACAGAAGAAAACTTAATAAAGCATGGTTTTCTGCGCGCTCCCCAAGGCATTAAGTGTCTTGATGGTGATTTGCTAAAATTTATTGAAAGGAAGTTTTAGCGATGGGTGCCTTATTAACTCGTGCGTGGGATGAGAACAAGGTTTTCGTCCGCGTTGATGATGTACCCAGTGGAGCATCATGCGGTTGCTTTTGCCCCATCTGCGAACAGCCTCTCATTGCTAGAAAGGGACTGAAGGTAGTGTTTCACTCAGTGTGTCCGAAGTCTGTGGACTTCAGGGATGCGGTGCAAAGTTAGACAAATATTTTCATTTCAATCATTGGTTTTAAAAAAGATCAGTAATTTTGTACTGCGGCTGGACGAGGAAACGGGCTCTGCTGGGGAGCAACCCGTCAGCAACAAGGCCGCGCCTACACTGAAAGCAGTGAACGTGGAGGGCCGTCTGTGATGGGCGGCCTCCGCTGTATTCAGGAAGGCTGTTTCCGCTAAGAAAACCCGTTGCGTCGTCAAGGGAACAGCGTCTTGTCGGTGGTGATTTTGGGCAGTATCCTGTCGAAGGCCTTGTGTTCCATCGCGACGCTTCCCAGCAGCGTAAGGACAGACTCCTCGTTGGGCATGGCCGTCCTCATGCGAGTGACACGGCGGAAGTCGCGGTTGAGCCGCTCTATCCAGTTGGTGGTGTAGATCATGCCCTGTATCTCCGGCGCATAGTTGAGGTAAATCAGGTGTGACTTGTAGTCGGCATTGTCACGCAGTGACTTGAAGGAGCGGTAGTCCTTGCCCCATTTGTCGCACAAGCTCTGCCACCGTTTCCATGCCGCTTCAACCGTGTAGTCGCGCTGGCCTGTGCGGAACACGTCACGAAGGTCCTCGGCCAATGCCGCCTTGTCGCCATGCCTGACCCTGGCGAGCATGTTGCGCTTGAGGTGCGTCACGCAGCGCTGGAGCGGCGTTCCGGGGAACTTCTTCCCAACCACTGTATCCAGCCCTGTGATGCCGTCAGCCACCATCAGGCCTATACGTTGCACACCGCGCTCCTTCAGCTCGTCGAATATCCCGCCCCATCCTGTCGCACTCTCCACCGGCATGTTGAAGATGCCGAGCACCTCCCGTGTGCCCTCGTCGGTTACCGCCAGGGCGACGTAGAACGCCTCGGTCGACACGGACTTGCTGCGGTGGATCTTGATGTGGACGCAGTCCACGAACACTATGGGGTAATACGCATCGAGGCCGCGCTCCAGCCACTGGTTGACCTGAGAGCGCACACTCTCGACCATCCTGCTGATGCTCGACTTGGAGTAATGCTGGCCGTAGATCTCGTCGAAGACGTCGCCCACCTGCTCCTGTGTCAGTCCCTTGGTGTAGAGGACGCCTGCGAGACGGTCGCATTCCTCCTCCTGGTCGCGAAGGATGGCCAAAATCCGGGGGTGGAAATTCCCGTAACGGTCGCGGGGGATGCGGAACTCAAGTTTTTTCCCATGCCCGTATGCGTGTCCGGGACGGTATCCGTTCCCCTTATCCCCTTGATTCTCTGACAGAAACTCGCCTCGTTCGGCGACCATCATACTCTCAATCATGATCTCCAGCAAGTCATGGAGACCATTTTCTTTCTGTGCATGCTTGCACATTAGCTCAGAAATTTGTTCCTTTGTAAACTTCATTTTTAGTCTGTGTTTTAGTGTTTAACGCACCCTAAAGATACAGACTTCTGGGATTGGTCCGCATTGGCCAATCCCTTTTTTTACAACTCAACGTGCAGACACACTTTTTGGAACAGTATCTTTACTTGTGTTTTAGATGGTTGAACTTTTGTTTGTTTGAACTTGTTTGCCTTTTAATGACGGGCTTTGGGAAAAGTAACCTCGTTCTGGAAACTTTTTTCGAAGATTTTTCTAAAACACTGGAAATGAAACAAAAAAAAGCAGAGAGCAAAACCACGCTCTCTGCTTTATGAGATTTTTCAAAGCCTAAGATTACCTTCTTTTCGGAACATACGTCTTATTACCCTTGCTGTTGTAATAGTATTGTCCTCCACGACTTCCCGTATGAATGGTTTTGCCTCTCCCATATTTATAGGCACCTGCCGAATAGTCTTTGGCCCTGGAACCACTTCTTCCTGTGTAAGGATTTGTGTTGTTTTTGGTCGAGTAGTTGTTGTGGTTGGTGCGGTCTGATTGCGTTTTGTAATGGCCAGTCACATAAGTTCCGTCTTTCCTGAAATAACCTTGTTGATACCTTGTGCTTTGGGCAAAGGAGCCGAGCGATGTCATCATTGTGATGACCAAGATGATGAATAACTTCTTCATAGTTGTAATGTGTTTTGATGAATTATTAGTTTTGAATTACAACCTATAATATCACAAAATGTCCTAAAGTAACCTCGTCTATGCATTTTTTATTGACATCAATCTAACATGATGAATCCCGCCCAATAGTATGGCTCAGGATATTTCGCCCTCACCGCTGCTTGCGCCAGATTGAACGCTTCGCGTTTCGATTTGCCCGACAGCAGATGTTCATAGAAGGTCTGCATCATGAGACTTGTGGCGTTGTCATCCACCTTCCAGAGGCTCATCACCAAGGTCTGTACCCCGGCCATCTTAAAGGCGCGTTGCAGGCCAAACACGCCATCGCTGGTGATGTCGCCGAGGCCGGTCTCGCAGGCAGAAAGGACTACAAGGTCGGTTCCAGACAAGTCCATAACAGCAATTTCTTCAGCAAGCAATACGCCATCTTCGACATTGTCTGGAAGATTATCACCAAGCCAGGCGTTTTGCCCCCCTGCCATTATCAATCCAGACCTTTTTAATGAATTATTCGCATCTTCAGAATTTTCTCCATCAAAAATAGTTTCAAAAAACGGCTTTCCCTTTGCTTCTTCATCTTTGAAGAAAAAACCATGCGTGGCAATGTGAATAATTGGAATATGCTTACCTGATAAAGCCTTGAATGCTTCTTCAGAGCCATTCATTTCGCTATAAATGTTTGTTGAAACGCCATGACTTTTCATCAACACATCGATTTGATCTATTTCTTCTTTTGTACCTGAAAGATAGCCCCAGCCTGCTCGATTAATGGTGTCGGTTATTAAGCCTCTAGCAGCTATGAAGTGTTCATCATGAAAGACAGAACTATTTGCAACCATATCCAAAGCATCTAAATCATATATAATACCGCCAAATAATGCTGCAGAAGAATAGTCGACTTCCTCATTTTTTTTGCATATCTGTCGTGATGATGAAATGCGGTTCAAATTATATTTATCACAAGCCATTCTTCCTAACGAATCTTTTAGTATTTCAATACTCAACTGATGTAACAATCCATCGGGTGAGAAAAAAACATCGTCCCCCTCATTAATGTAATTATCAACCGCAGACCATACAAATTGGTAGTAATCATCATTAATTTGACCGATCTGGTATTCATTGAAGCTCAATGGTTGTTTGTTTTCTGATGCACCTAGTTCAACACACAAAGGTGTATCCCAGTTTTCCCTAATAATAAAAGCATAATACCCACCTTGAGGCAAACCGTTTTCAGCAAACTCAACAATAACATCATTATTATCAAGTTGAGTCACCAAACTGTCAAATTCAATTTCTATGGCAGAGAAATTGGTGGTATAGTCTTTTACTAGGTCTAGGATTTGCCTCTCTCTTATTTCTATTGATTTACCAAGAGAATCTATTTTTGTCCATGCCTCATCATTATTAGGTTTAGCCATTAACTGACTTAGCACCAATTTGTCATTTTGCAGCTTAAAGAAGTTCTCTTTCAGGACATCATCATTACTCCTAAGGACAGCATCTCTAAAACCAATTTCTGAAGATAGCAAAAGCCCTTTGGATAGGAGTATGGCATTATATGTTTGCTCTGTTAGATTACTTGGTCCGTTAGTATTTGCACAACTAAACAAGGCGAGCTGGGCTTTAGTATGAAGCATGCTTCGAATAGTCCAGTAACTATCTTTTTGGGAAACTGAAAGATGGCGAAAAGCATGTTTTACTTCTTCAGTTTCTAACTCCATGCTTCGTTGAAGATATCGAATGCCTTCCTCAGTTTCTCCTATTCCTGTTGAAACCCAAAACATATCCATAAACAAATCAATAAAAACCGGAGATTTTTTATCATAATAACTTTCCAATACTTCTATTTGTTTTTTTCTAATGTCATAGGCTTTTTGTGTTTCACCATTCATATAATAAATCCACGACAATGTGCCTAACGCTTGGGCTGTATTGGCATTGTATTCTCCAAATAAATCCTTAATTATTTCAAAAGATCGATTTCCATACGACAAACTATTCTGATAATCGTTTAGTTGTAAATACACCCAAGCAATATTATCAAGTATTCTAGCATAATTAAGACTTAATTCGCCAAACAACAACTTATTTAATGCTAATGCCTTCTTATAATAATCTAATGATTTTGAAAAATCATCATTTCTAGAATAGCAAACTGCCAAGTTGTTATATAAATTGCTTTCTATCGATGGAAATCTCTCTCCCGAAGCAACATAGTTTTCTTCACATTTTTGCAACGCTTCCAAGGCCTTGTCATATTGGCCAATATGCACGTAATCCATTGAAACATTCACTAAAGATTGTAAATAATCCGGATGGCCTTTACCCAACGATTTTTCGCGCAAATTTAACACTTTGTAGTTTGTTTCTAAAGCCATGAATGGATCCCCCATCTTCGAATATAAAACTGCAAGATTACTAAGAATTGTTTCATATTCGGCATTGTACATACCATATAACGAATTGATTCCTTCTAGTTGTTCTTCCAAAATGGAAATCGCACTATGGTAGTCTCCTTGTTCAAAGAACACCGTAGAAATGTTAATGATTGTTGCACTAATATCTGGGTGGTCAATATTTAATAACTCCTTCTTTATTAAAAGCGAATGGTTTAGTGCCGATAAAGCTTCCTTATATTTCCCTAAATGAGAATAACAATTACCGATATTATTAAGACATGTCGCATAATGTAGATTATTCTTTCCTTCAAACAATACTATTATTTCAAGGGCTTCCTCTGCATATTTAATTGATTTCTGATATTCATCAACTTTCCCATAACTTGTAGATAGATTAATTAAAGGCAATATGATATTTGGATCCTTTTCCCCAAAAATAGTTTTATTGATTCTAATTGCTTCTTCGTAATACTTGATACTTTTTATAACTTGACCAGAATTAGAATAGCTAACAGCCAAATTTGTCAAATACAAAGAATAATCAGGATCCAATTCTCCCGTAAGTTGCTTTTGAATAGTAATCGCTTCCTCTCCAATGCGAATCGCATCTTGGTATTCACCCATATGTTCATAGGTAATACCCAAAGTGTTTAGAACATTACAATATTTTGGATGCATCTTTCCAACAGCTTTTTCAGTTTGAATCAAGGCTTCTGTTCCCCATCGTATTGCATTTTCATAATCTCCATAATCATCATAGTACTTAGATAAATTACCAATATAAGTAGCGTATTTTTCGCCATCACTATTGATGGATTGGTATATCTCAACAACTTTAATCTGGTCTTTGATGGCATTCAAGTAATCGCCCAAATGATTCTCATACATAGCAATCATATTTAGACACTTTACACCATTCTCACTAGTTTCGCCTTCAATACTTTCATATATTTCATGGGCTTTTTTTTCATATTTTAAAGCAACAAAATCATCGAACTTACTATGATATGATAAAGCCAACGAGTGATACAGGCCTGCACAGATTAAACTATTTTCCCCAAAAACTATAATTCCTTTCTCAAGAGTTTGACTGTCGATTTCGATCGCTGAATCATATTCACCACACAAATAATACTTCATGGACAACACTTCCGAAATGAGATAATAATCAGACAGTGTGTCTTCCCAAGTCTCTATTGTAGTTTCTCTCGCTTTGTTAAACCAATATAGGGCATCTTCATCATTATTACTCTTTACACCTAAATTATAAAATGTCCATGTCATATCTGATTGGGAATAACCCATGGCAAATAGTGAAAGAAATCCCAAAACAACAAATAGTTTTTTCATCATAAGTTGTCTCATTTGCTATTTAATATGACTTTTGCTTCTTCCTTATATCTACTATCAGATTTCGCTATCAGCTTCAATAGCTTCTTGGCCTTAAACACCTTATGCGTCTTGGCGTACAGCAAGGCTTGATACCAATTCAACTCATCAGATTCCAACTTCAGCATTTGCTGGTAGTATTCGGTTTCCTCCTCAGTCGGATAGGCTATAGCTTGCTCTTCTTGGATAAGTTGCCTTGCCTTGGCGATGTTATCCTGCGCTTCGGCATAGTTGCCTTGTTGTAGGTCGTCATAAATCAATGAAAGGGTCTCTTCAACACCGCTGCCACGTGGCACGG
>CALFIT010000035.1 GCA_937877465.1 uncultured Bacteroidales bacterium
TGTTGATTTTCATGCCCTCGGCCTCCATGAAGAAATCGTAGGTGCCACGGATGCCTACCGTGTCGGTGCTGGGCCATACCTGCTCGTCGGCGATGCTGAAGGTCTCCACGTCGATGTCTTTGTTTTGGCAGCCGTTCAGCAAGAGGAGCGTAGCCGCCAATATGGCCGCTATCACGCTCAAAATCAATGTGGTTTTGTTTTTCATATTTTCTTTGAGTTTTGATTTTGTTTTCGTTTCTGTAATAACTAAAGTCAGGTTGTCGTGACCACCACCGTGGGCCTGCCCTTGCTCATCCACATGATGGGCGAGGTCGTCAACGGTGGCCTCCAAGGGGCCGCGTCGGGTGGCGCGTCGGATGAGTTCGGGCTCGGCCATCGTGCCGTGGATGCCGTCGCTCGTCAGCATGAAGCGGTCGCCCTTGGCGTAGGAGCGTTCCGCGAGGTCGATCTCCACGTCTTCCTTCATGCCCAAGGCGCGGGTGATGACGTTCGACTGGTCGGATAGCCGCGCCTGCTCCTCGGTGATGACCTTGTTTTTCACCATCTCGAACACCACGGAATGGTCGAAGGTGCGAAACACCTTCCTGTGGCGCCGCAGCTGATAGACGCGGCTGTCGCCCACATGGGCCACGAGAGCCGACTCCGCGCTGATGAGCGTCACGGCGCAGGTCGTCCCCATGCCTTGCAGCTTGGGGTTGTCGGCGGCCTTTTGCAGGATGGCGCGGTTGGCGCGTCGGATGGCATCAAGCAGCACTTGCTCGGCGGCCTCGCCCGGGTCGGCTTCCATCACGCCGGCGATGATCTCGTTCACGGCGATGGTGGAGGCGGTCTTGCCCGCCGGACCGCCGCCCATGCCGTCGCACACGGCGACGAGCAGGCCAAACGGCGTGTCTTGGTAGCCGTAGGAGTCTTGGTTCTCCGAGCGTCCTCCTATCCCCGACTCGCAGCAGCCCTCAACGGGCCATTGGGTTTGTATTTTGTAGAGTTCCATATTCTTTTGTTTTTATGACTTATTTCGGCTTCACCGCCGCAATGTTCTTCAACCGATCTCGTTTCGCCTTGATTTCGGCTTTGTATCGTTGCGCCTCTTCTCCGTTATCCACGCCCAAGACCTCAGTCGCCTTGTTGAAGCACCACAAGGCATAGCCCGCGTTGCGAGCGCATCCCCGCTTGCCCGACATGAAGTCGCAGCCCAACTGGTAGAGCATCACATAGTCGTTTTCGTTGATTCCAAACGCCTGCATCAGCAGTTGGTGCGCTTCGGCGTTGTCGGTCTGCAATCCGCTGTTGCTTCGCATGGAAGCCCAACGGTCGTCGTAAAACTGCCTGTCGTTGGCGTTGCCCGAAGGGTCGAAAAGGAGACGGCTTTTCAGGAAGACCGCCTTGAAGTCTTGATCGGCCACCAAGTCATTGAGCATGGCCAAGCCTTCCGGTGCCGTGCTTCTGTCCATCATCAGCCGTTCCGCCTCGGCCACGGTCTTGACGACGATGGGCTTGGGCGGTTCAACCGGCTTGGGCGGTTCCGATGCCGCAACCGGCTGGGGTGCTGGCGTTTGCACCGACGGTTTCTCCGTACTGATGGTGTCTTTTTGTTGCGTCAAAAGCACGACGGAAAGTCCGGCAAGCAACAACACGCCTGCGGCAATGCCGATGATTTTGCCTATGGGCTTGGGGTGCTTCGGCGTATTTTGGGTCGTGCTTGTTTTCCCCATCATCCACTTGTCGATGTCGGCCAACATCTCCGCCGCCGTCTGGTAGCGTTTCTCCTGTTTCTTCTCCGTGGCCTTGGCGATGATGCGGCGCACGGTCTTGTCGGCCACCTCGTCCAAAGGCAGCTTGTCGTGCAGTTGCTTCTCGCACACCTCGTGCATGGGCCCGTCGAAAGGCAGATGCCCCGCCATGAGTTGGAAGAGCATGATGCCCAAGGCGTAGATGTCGGTGCGGTAGTCCTGATGGGCGAGGTCGCCAAGCACTAACTCGGGCGCGGCGTAGAACGACTTGCCGATGAACTGGCCCGTGTTGGTGAGATGCCGCTCGTTGGCCGCGAGGGTGTCCACCTCACGCGCTATGCCGAAGTCGATGAGCTTGATTTTGCCGTCGGAGGTCACCATGATGTTCGACGGGTCGATGTCGCGGTGGATGAAGCCCTTGTAGTGCAAGGCGATGATGCCCGAAAGGATGTTGCGGAACACGAAGCCCACAAACTTGGGGCGGTTGTCGCTAAACTCCTCCCGCAGCCGTTGCGCCGTGGGGTTGGGCGAGCCGTCGTGGTTGGTGGTCTGGCCGTTGAGGAACTCGTCGAGGTTCAGCCCGTCGAGGAACTCGCTCACCACATGGTAATGCGTCGCCGTCACCTCGCCGTAGGCGTTCCTTTCGTTGACTTCCACGAAATCGATCATCTCCACGAGGTTGTCGTTGAGGATGCGTATGGAGGCCTCGCGTCGGGCGCGTTCTATGACATGGTCGGGCAGGTCGTCGAACATCATCTTGATGGCGACGGCCCGCGTCATGCCGTGGGCTACATCGACACGCCTACCCCGAAACACGCGCCCCATTCCGCCCTCGCCCAAAGGCTGGTCGTCGGAGTCGAACTCGTAATAGACGTTGCGGTTGCCCTTTTCGTTCTGGAGTCGGATGACTGGCATAAGCCACTCCTATTACATCACCACCGTATGCCGCGACTCGCCGCTGTCCGTGGCTTTGTCGCCGCCCATCACCACCGTGCCGCGTTGCGAAGGATTCGTCTCCTTATAGACGATTGGTGCCGAGTCGTCGGCGGCTTCCATCGGCATGAACTCCGAGGCGGTCTTCAGGCCCAATTCCTCGGTGTCGATGAGCAGCAGCAGGCACTCGTAGTGGAGTCCGAAGCGGATGATGTCTCCGTTTTTGCAGGGGTTGGCGTCGAAGTCCACGTCCTGCCCGTTGATCCAAGTGCCGTTGGTCGAGTCGGTGTCCTTCAGCGAGGCGATGGTCTTGCCCTTCGATTCGAGGATGCGGATGGTCAGCGAGGCATGGCTCTCCGAAACCGTGGCCTCGGGCAGGCACACGTCGCACAGCGGCGACGAGCCGATGGTGTTCTTGCCTTGGCGCAGGGGCCAGTACTCGCCCACCACGCCGCGCGAAATCGAGTAAAGGAAGCCACGGATGGGCTTGCCGCTGTCGGCGGGGAAACGGTTCGGCTCGCTGCTGTTGCTTTCCTCCATGCCAGGCACCACCGTGCCTTTGGCCTTCTTGCCGCCCTGATAGGCGTTCCTTGAATAAACGCTGTTCGTCGCCGACGGCTCACGGTCGGCGTATTCCATCCCTGGGAATCGTGTCTTGTTTTGTGACATAGTCTCTAATGTTTTTCTTTTTGTCTTCCATGGCCGACCCCTATGCCATGACTGTCGTTTGGTTCTTTGGAAACACAAAAGAAAAACGCGGGAGTCGCAAACTTTGCCCATCCCGCTAACTAGGCCTTCGCATTGCCTTCCTGCCGAGGATAAGCAATGCCGAGGCCCCCGCTCTACAGATATACATATACTCTCATACATGCATATACGAAACTGGGGACGTCGAGCCTTGCTTTTACCTTACGGCAGGAATTTGAAGTTGCGAAGTTCAGTTAGCCGCAGATAAACGTTGGTTCAACGTCTTTCTATCATGTCCGTCGCGCATCTTCCGATGTTTGACAAGGCAAAGTAACGAAAAAAAACTGAAATAGCGAAAGCACATGCAAAGATTTTTGTCGAAGCGGTTTCATTTTTTGGATGACAGCGATGTTTTCCGGCCCGTATTCAAATAAAAACACCGTTTTTATGGGAAGGCAACGAAATTATTCCCTACTTTTGCGGAAAAAATTTAGTTATGCCTGAAATCAGCAATTTTTATGGCATCGTCATTACGATGTATTTCCCTGAGCACAACCCACCGCATTTCCATGTCAGGTACAACGAATACCGTGCCTCCATCGACATCCAAACAGGCAAGGTCACAGGAGAAATGCCAAGGCGGGCCTTGAAATTGGTTTATGATTGGCTCGACCAGCACAAGGAGGAATTGATGGAAAACTGGAACAGATTGGAAAAGGGCAACTCGCCTTCAAAAATAAAACCTTTGGAATAATCATGGAAACGACAAACGAACTCAAATGGGTCATTTCGGCCAGAAACCTCAGCGGATACCGCCTTTTCCTGACCTTCAACGACGGCAGCCAGCGCATTTTCGACTTTGAACCGCTTATCGAGCAATACCCTGTCTTTGCCTCACTCCGCGACAAAGACGTTTTCGACCGCTTCGACCTCGACGGATGGACGGTCACTTGGTTGCAAGGCAACATCGACATCGCGCCTGAATACCTTTACGAGAACAGCGTTGCAGCTTAGACCATCAAACAACTTCTCTTTCTCCCGTTTTGAGGACCTAAATTCAACTGCATCAATCAAGACAGCAATGGCAACAGCATACTTTTCGGCAGGATGCTTTTGGGGCGTGGAGTATTACTTCAAGCGGCTCAAAGGCGTGGTCCACACCACCGTCGGCTTCATGGGCGGCAAAACGGAAAACCCAAGCTACAAGCAGGTCAAGACCGGCACGACAGGCCACTTGGAGACCATCGAGGTGGACTATGAGCCTCGGGTCGTCCCCTACGAAGCCCTCGTCCGCTATTTCTTCGAAATCCACGACTTCGAGCAGACCGACGGCCAAGGCATCGACATCGGGTCGCAATACCTCTCGGCCATCTGGGTCAGCAACCCGCAAGAACAGGCCATTGCGGTCATGGTCATGAACGAGCTTTCACGAATGGGCTACAAAGTGGCCACCCAGCTCCGCCAAGCCGAGACCTTCTACCCCGCCGAGGACTACCACCAAGACTACCTCGACCAAAGGCACGAAACGCCGGAGTGCCATGTCTACAAGCCCATCTTCAGCAGGCATGGCGGCCAACTGACCCTCATCGACAAGACCTCCAAAATGGGCATGACCCTCCCCCACAAAATCTTTTTCAACGGGCAGTTGCTCGGCATCATGCAACGGAAGGAAATCAAGGTGAAGGACATCCCCGAAGGAAAATACCAGCTGAAAATCCAGAGCATGTTCCCTTTCATCTACGCAGAGAAGGAAATCCACATCAAACGAGGCGAGAACCAAGTGACCTTCAACGACCGCGAGAAGTTCTGGGACATCCTCTTCACCATCGACCTCCTCTTAGTCATCGTGAAGCTGTTCATCCACCTCCCCGACAACATCAACTTGATTTACAACATCGTGACCAACGGCTATTTCGCCATCTGGCTCATCTACGAATGGGTCATCAGGAAACGCTATTTCAGGATTGAGGAGGCAGAAGCCGTCGCAACGCAATGACGTTTTTTTCACGGGAGACCTTGACATACGGAAAAAATCCCTACATTTGCGCATCAATTCAAATCAATACATCATGGCAAAAAACATCGAAGAAATCAAGGCCGCGTTAGCCGCATATGGCATCACCGGCGCAAAGGAAATCTACTATAACCCGAACTACGAACAGCTCTTCAAGGACGAGATGGACCCCGCCCTGACGGGCTTCGACAAAGGCCAACTGACCGAACTCGACGCCGTCAACGTGATGACGGGCATCTACACCGGCCGCTCGCCCAAGGACAAGTACATCGTCATGGACGAGAACTCGAAAGACACCGTTTGGTGGACCACCGAGGGCTACAAGAACGACAACCACCCGATGAGCCAAGAGGTGTGGGAACACGTGAAGTCGTTGGCCAAGAAGCAACTCAGCGGCAAGGACCTCTATGTCGTCGATGCCTTCTGCGGCGCCAACAAGGACACCCGCATGGCCGTCCGCTTCATCATGGAAGTGGCATGGCAGGCCCATTTCGTGCTCAACATGTTCATCAAGCCCACGGCTGAGGAGCTCGCCGACTTCAAGCCCAACTTCACCGTCTATACCGCTTCGAAAGCCAAGGTCGATGACTACAAGGCCCTTGGCCTCAACAGCGACACCTGCGTGGCCTTCAACGTGACCTCGCGCGAGCAAGTCATCCTCAACACATGGTACGGCGGCGAGATGAAGAAAGGCATGTTCTCGATGATGAACTACTACCTGCCGCTGAAGGGCATCGCATCGATGCACTGCTCGGCCAACACCGACATGCAAGGCGAAAACACCGCCATCTTCTTCGGCCTGAGCGGAACGGGCAAGACCACCCTCTCCACCGACCCGAAGCGCAAACTTATCGGTGACGACGAGCACGGGTGGGACGACCACGGAGTGTTCAACTTCGAAGGCGGCTGCTACGCAAAGGTAATCAAGCTCGACAAAGAGTCGGAACCCGACATCTACAACGCCATCCATCGCGACGCACTGCTCGAGACCGTGACCGTCGACGAAAACGGCAAGATTGACTTTGACGACAAGAGCGTGACGGAGAACACCCGCGTCAGCTATCCAATCTATCATATCAAGAACATCGTTCGCCCGCAAAGCTCAGGCCCTGCTGCCAAGCAGGTAATCTTCCTGAGCGCCGACGCCTTTGGCGTGCTGCCTCCCGTGAGCATCCTCACCCCCGAACAGACGAAATACTATTTCCTGAGCGGCTTTACAGCAAAGCTGGCAGGAACCGAGCGCGGAATCACCGAGCCCACGCCTACCTTCAGCGCATGC
This sequence comes from uncultured Bacteroidales bacterium, assembly GCA_937877465.1. Lineage (GTDB taxonomy): Bacteria > Bacteroidota > Bacteroidia > Bacteroidales > F082 > Limimorpha. The sequence goes on from CALFIT010000035.1 coordinate 6,644, forward strand.
TTCGGACAGGCTTTCCTTGAGCTGCACCCCACGAAGTACGCCGAGGAACTCGTGAAACGCATGGAGCAGAGCGGAGCCAAGGCTTATCTGGTGAACACCGGCTGGAATGGTACAGGCAAGAGGATCTCGATCCGCGACACTCGTGGTATCATTGACGCCATCCTCAACCACAGCATCGACGCCGCCCCGACCAAGAAGATCCCGTTCTTCAACTTCACCGTCCCCACTAAGCTCGAGGGCGTTGATACCAACATCCTTGATCCGCGCGACACCTATGCCGATGCAGCACAGTGGGAAGAGAAAGCAAAGGACCTTGCAGGACGTTTTATCAAGAACTTCAAGAAGTACGAAAGCAACGAAGCTGGCAAGGCCCTCGTTGCAGCAGGTCCGCAACTCTAAGAAAAAACATTGCGGAGTTTCATGCCTCATTGGCAAAGCTCCAATAACAGAAGGCAAAGTCCAAAGAAATTTGGGCTTTGCCTTCTTAAAAAAAGAACATAATCCTTAATACGTATAACCATGAAAAAACTCTCGTTAAAAAACGTTCTTTTGGCTTTGTTTGCGATGCTTGTCGGGGTGGGTTGCAATGCACCCGATGTTACAAGTGTGGGCAAGCGTGTCGCAGCACTTGATGACAGTGCCTGGAGGCAGTCGGAATGGATTTCGGTTGCCGATGCTCCCGTGATTACGGGAGTCATTCGTGACGGAAGCCGTGCCGCCGACGGCGCCAATTGGTTCGTGACGACGGTCACTAATGACAAGAAGGTGAAAGAGGCAAAATGGATGACCTGCGGACTGGGTGTTTACGATCTCTACGTAAATGGCAAGCTCGTGGGCGACGAAGTGTTGAAGCCTGGCTTCACGCACAACGGTAAGACGAAGCGCTCGTTCACCTACGACATCACCGATGCCATCGCCCGAGGAGTAGGTCGGGAGAACATCTTTTCAGCACAGGTGACACCTGGCTGGTGGGGAGACAAGGTGGTAACTCCCAGTGGACACGATGGAATGATAGGAAGGAAATGTGCCTTCCGCGGAGTGCTGGAACTCACCTATGCAGACGGCACGAAGCAACTCTTGGGCACCGACACCGAGCATTGGTTGGCAGGCATAGCAGGACCCGTAAAACATGCTGCTATCTTCGACGGAGAGGACTATGACGCACGCGAGCGGCCTGGATATGATTGTCCCGACAAACTTTCCACTCCCGAGGTGAACACGGAATTTACTGGAGAAATTCTCCCCTCGAGCGGGGCGGAAGTGTATATGCGCACGGACCTCGCCCTCACTCCTGTGAAAGCTTACGTTTGGCACGGCGTCACTGACAATACCGACGAAGAATATGGAAAGATATCCATCCTGCGCGAGTATGCATCAGGGGAAATTATGACGGTTCGTCCCGAGGAAACACTTGTTGTCGATTTCGGACAGAATTGTGCCGGAGTTCCTTCGTTTGTCTTCAAGGCAAAAGAAGGAACCACGGTGAACTGCCTGCCCGCCGAATTGCTGAACGATGGTAACGGCGCCAAAAGCCGGGGAATGGATGGACCCGAGGGTAGCTGCCATCGAACCAATCTGCGCATTCCGCAGACAGGAATGATTCTCAACTATACCTTTGCTGATGATGCGGGGCAGTTTGTCAGCTATTGCCCCCGCCGCACTTTCTTTGGCTATCGCTACGTCTCCATCACTGCCACCGACGAAGTTACCATCCGTTCCATTCAGTCGATTCCCGTCACTTCAATAGCTAAGAATCTGGAGACAGGCTCTATCATTACGGGTAGCGACGATATTAACAAACTCATCTCCAATACTATTTGGGGGCAGCGTTCAAACTATCTGTCTGTTCCCACCGACTGTCCGCAGCGAAACGAACGACTTGGATGGACTGCCGACACACAAGTGTTCACTGAAACAGGCACCTTCTTCGCCAACACTCGCAACTTTTTCCATAAATGGATGCGAGACATGATGGACTCGCAGAGCGAACTCGGTGGCTTCCCCGGTGTCGCCCCTACCTCGCAGTATGGTGACGAGATGATGCGCTTGGGTTGGGCTGATGCCGGCGTCATCGTTCCTTGGACTATATGGAAACAATTCGGCGACGAGCAGATTGTGGACGAAACCTGGGCTTCGATGGAGAAATACATGACGTGGGTGAACGACACAAAGTTCAACCATCAGGCTCACATCGCCGAGAACGGCAACTACCAATGGGCCGACTGGCTCAGCTATGAGCCCCTTGAAAGCTGCAGCGGCAGGAGTCACGGAAACGACAAAGACGGACGTTGGGCTCCTCTGCCCGAGACGGTTGATTATTGGAACTACTTGAGTGCTTCCTACTGGGCCATCGACGCTGGCATGATGCGCGATATGGCTGCCGCAACCGGACGTGACGCTGAGAAGTACGAGCGCATGGCCAGCGAGGCGAAGGCTTATATAAAAGAGACCTTCCTCAACGAAGACGGCACCTTCAAGACCGAAATTCTCAACACCATGCAGACACCCGCCCTCTTCGCACTGAAAAACGGGGTCGTGGAAGGGGACGCAAAAGAGGCTCTGCTTGCACGCCTGCGTCAGAACTTCGCCGAGCATGACGGGTGCCTGCAGACAGGATTTCTCGGCACATCCATTCTCATGACGACGCTAACGGAGAACGGTATGTCCGACATCGCCTGGAACCTCCTCTTCCAGCGCAAGAACCCCAGTTGGCTCTATTCCATCGACAACGGGGCGACAACCATCTGGGAGCGCTGGAACAGCTACACCATCGAAAAGGGCATGGGTCCCGCAGGAATGAACAGCTTCAACCACTACGCCTACGGCAGCGTATGCCAGTGGATTTGGGAAACCGTTGCAGGCATTGCTGCCGACGTGAGGGCTCCCGGCTTCAAGCGCATCGTCATGCGCCCCGTGCCCGACAAGCGACTGGGATGGGTGAAGGCTGAGTTCAAGTCGGCGGCCGGACTTATCAAGAGCGAGTGGAAGTACGAAGGCGACGTGTGGACGTGGACCTTCACCGTTCCCGAAGGAGCTACCGCTGCCGTCACTCTTCCCGGTGAAACGGAGGAGAAAGAGTACCAGCCCGGCACCCACACGGTGACGAAATAAGGAGTGCCTCCCTTGTTCTTATGGGGCATGCGGCGGGCTTAGTGCTCCGAGCGATGTGATGCCGGACAAACGGTATTCCCTTTCTTCTTCCGCGCAAGGGGGGAGCAGCTGCCGGCGGAGTTCTCTTTTGCGGGAGAATGGGTCCAAGAGGGAATAGCGTTTCTCTCAAGAAAGAATGGTCTTTTTGGAGAAGGGAAAAACTGTGCTTCTTTGCCGAGGACAGTTTTTCCCTTCTTCATACCGTTTGCTTCCTTCTTCATACCGTTTGCTTCCTTCTTCATACCGTTTGCTTCCTTCTTCATATTGTTTTTTTCCTTCTTCATATCGCGTGTTTCCTTCTCCATCTCGTTTGCTTCCTTTTCCGCATGGCGGGGAGAAGGAGGTGCTGCACAGACGGCCTTGTCGGGGCTTTTGGCGCGAAAGAAGAGTGCTACTTCGCAGTAACACTCTCCCGGAAATTGCTTAACCAAAACAATTCAAATCCGGATTATTCAAATATCAACAATATGTTTGTACCTGAAATCTTTACTCGAGGGTCGATGCCCTTCCGTTTGTTGCTGATGAACAGCGTGATGGATTTGCATTCCATTCATGTGGAAGTGTTTTGGGTTTTTACAAGTGGTTGTAGCACAGTAATTTACG
>CALFIT010000036.1 GCA_937877465.1 uncultured Bacteroidales bacterium
GGAACAATGGCACAGGGTTGGCTGCTTCAACATCTATCAGGTTAAGGCAGCCTGCCCCCGTTTCGACCGTGGCAATCTCGGCCATTGGGTCAAGAAAGGATATATAGTGCGCTTGCGGCAGGATTGGTACGCCTTTGCCGATTTGTTGCAAGTGCCGGAGTTTTCGCGCCACATCGCACAAAAGATTTACGCGCCTTCCTATATCAGCCTACATTCGGCCTTGTCCTACTACGGCATCATTCCCGAGGCGGTGACGCGAATCACTTGCGTAAGCACCAACAGAACAGCACACTACGAGAACGCCTTTGGCGAGTTCAGTTACCAAACCGTCAAGCCGGGTATGTTCTTCGGTTACGATCCGAGGGCGTTGCCCCATGGCCATACCTATCATTTGGCCTTGCCCGAAAAGGCATTGCTCGACCTGCTGTATCTCTATCCGCAATACGATTCGGAAGACGAGATGCTGAACCTGCGCTTCGACGACTATTGGATGCAGGAAGAGCTGAATGTCAGCCGATTGCTGGATTTTACAGAAAGGGCAAACAGCAAAGCCTTGCAGAAAAGAGTCGAATTAATGCTCAAAACCTACCGCAATGATTGAACTCAACACCTTACTTGGCTTCTATCCGCCGCATATCGCCGGCAACGCCGCCTTCCGCAAGCACATTCTGAAGGAATATGTCGAGTTGCTCTCGCTCGAGCACCTTTCGCGCTCACCGTTTGTGCCGCATTTGGCCTTCATCGGAGGCACCAACTTGCGCCTCGTTTATGGCATCGACCGTTTTTCCGAGGACCTCGACTTCGACTGTAAGGATTTCAGTGAGGCGCAGTTCATGGAAATGACTGACGGCCTCATCGACTATCTGAGGATGAACGGTTTGCAGGCCGAGCCTCGCGACAAGGCCAACGAGAAACTGACGGCCTTCCGTCGCAACATTTTCTTCCCGAATTTGCTGTTTGAGTTGGGACTGAGTGGCCATCGCGACGAGCGTTTCCTGATGAAAGTGGAGGCGCAGGACCAAGGCGTGTCCTATCCTTCAGAGATGGCGATGGTCAACCGTTGCGGCTTCTTCTTCACCTTGCCCGTGCCGGTCCAAAGCGTGATGCTTTCCATGAAACTCGCTGCTCTGCTTGCCCGTGCCAAAGGACGCGATTTCTATGACACCATTTTCCTTTGGCAACGCACTGATCCTGATTATGGCTTCCTCAAGTCACGTTGTGGCATTGCTTCTCCTGCCGAACTTCGTTTGGCCTTGGAGAAATTGCTTCTCCAAACCAATCTCGATCTCAAACGCCGTGATTTCGAGCATCTTTTGTTCCAAAGTGAACGAAGCGAGCAAATCATGCATTTCGGGGCGTTTGTGGAAAGCAAATTGGGATGATTTTTCGGGAATCTCTGTAATAAAACCCTACCTTTGTTGTCTAACATGATGAACGTTGCAACGAAAACGCATTATGAACAACGACAAGGAACATCAGTTTGAACTCTTGGTGCGGCAGCACAAGCGAACCATCTACACGGTGTGCTACATGTTCTCGTGCAACAAGGCCGAAATCGACGACCTGTTTCAGGAAATCTTGATAAGGCTTTGGAACGGCTTCGACAACTACGAGGGCCGCAGCAGCGCCCGGACTTGGATCTATCGCGTCGCGCTCAACACGGCCATCAACCAGGACAAGAAGGAACGCCGCCGCATCGAGACCGTGCCGCTGACGGTGGACATCGACCCCTACGAGGCCGACGACCCCAAGACGCAGCAAATCCGCGAACTCTACGACCGCATCTCGCACCTCGACCTCATCGACCGAAGCCTCATCCTGCTTTGGCTCGAAGGCATCACTTACGACGAAATCGGGGCCATCATCGGCATCACGCCCAACAACGTGGGGGTGAGGCTGGCGCGCATCAAGGA
>CALFIT010000037.1 GCA_937877465.1 uncultured Bacteroidales bacterium
CCACGCGCTTCAGGATGGAAAGGAACGACGACAGGAAGGTCATCTCAGGATGTACGCCGATGAGGGTGAAATAGGCCGGTGCCACGACCGACATCACCAAGTTGCCGATGATGGTGAACGAAGTCACCGTCTCGCGGTCGGCACCGAGCATACAACTCACCACCGCCACCGACGAAGCCACCGGACACAACACCCCGATGAGCACGCCCTCGGCAACGATGTCGTTGGCGTGGAAAGCTTTCAGCAGATAATACAAACCGATGCTCACCACCACCTGAAAGCCTAAGATCCAGACGAACAAAGGGCTGAATTTCAGCTTTCTGACATCGACGGCGGAGAAGGTGAGCAACAAGATGCTGAAGATGATGTAAGGCACGGCCACGCTGAACATGGCGCAATAGCGGTGCAGGAGCAAACCCAGCACGATGGCAATGGGCAGGACGTAACTTTTGTATTTTTGCATTCAATCTTGGATTGGGGCTGCAAAATTGCAAAAATAATGCGTGCGATGCTTATTCTTTCACGAATCTTAGCGTTTTCGTGACCTTGTCCGTCGTCAGGTGGATGACGTATGTGCCTGCGGGCAGGTCAGCCGTCGCGACGACGACCTTCGCGGCGCAGTTCCTTTGGCTGTAGACCAAGGCTCCCGTAAGGTTGTAGACATCGAGACGGTCGATGGCTTCCTGTGCCTCGATGGTCAGTTTGTCGCTGACGGGGTTGGGATAAGCCAAGGTCATGGCATCTTGCTGCTCGCCGATGCCTTCGGTGTGCACGAAGTGGGCCACCAAGTCCCTGTTGCTGGTGATGGTGAAGGTGTAGGTCATTTCTTCCGAAACCACCTCGCCGTCTTCGCTCCAGTACTGGAAAGCCCAGTCCTCGTTGCGGTCGACGGTCAGCGTAACCTCGTCGCCGTATTGGTAGATGCCTTCGCCGTTGGCCGTACCTGCCTCAGTGGGGTCGACCGAGAGCTTGACTGTAAACAATTGCAACTCGAAGTTGGCTACTAAGGTGCGGTCGCTATCGACGAAGAAAGTATAGGGGTTGCTGGTCGAGACCACGAGGCCGTTTTCCGTCCAACTGACGAAACCGTAGCCTTCGTTGGCCGTGGCGATTAGGGTACATTCTTCGTAAGAATACGTGCCGCCGCCGGTGACGGTGCCGCCTTCGGTCGGATTGGCCGTGGCGACGACGGTGAACGACGGAACCATGAAATGTGCCACATAGGTTGCAGATTCGGTGACTTGGAAGGTGTAGGTGGTGTTGGTGCTGACCTGTACGCCGTTCTTCGTCCAATTGACAAAGACGAATGGGTAACACGGAGTGGCCGTCAAAGTGCAGGTTTGACCGTAGTTGTAGGTTCCTCCGCCCTCTACGCCACCAGCGTCAGGAGATGGCTCGGCAATGGCCGTGATGGTGAATTGCTGTAGTGCAAAATTGGCCACCAAAGTGCGGTTGCTGGTCACGGTGAAGGTATAGGCGGCGTTGGTCGAGACCACGTTGCCGTTCTCCGTCCAGTTGGTGAAGGCGTAGCCTATGTTGGCCGTGGCTCTCACGGTACACGATTGGCCTTCCTGATAGGTGCCGCCACCGCTGACCGTACCCGCGTTGTTTGGGTTGGCCGACACCGTGATGGTGTAGTTTTGCGGCAGGGCCTCGAAGTTGGCCACCAAAGTGCGGTTGGTAGTTACGGTGAAGGTGTAGTTGGCGTTGGTAGAGACCACAGTGCCGTTCTCTGTCCAGTTGGTGAAGTTGAAGCCCGCGTTGGCCGAGGCCGAAACGGTACACGACTGGCCTTGTTGGTAGGTGCCGCCACCCGTCACCGTGCCGCCGTTGGTCGGGTTGGCCGACACCGTGACGGTATAGTTTTGGGTGTTGCTAACGTTGATGTCTTGGATGTAAGGCTGGCGTTGGGGCTTGGTGACCACGATGCGCACCTGCGAGCCTGAGGTGACGCCGCTATAAGGCACGCTGACCGAGCCGGAGGCAGGCACCAATCCTACGCCTTTCAGAACGTTGTTTTGCGAGATGCCCACATACGAACCCTCTTGCGCGTTGACGGTGAAGTTGCCCGAACCCGCCGGTATGGTCGAGGCATGGCTGACGGTGTTGGCCGAAGGTTGCACGCGGAAAGGCATGATGGAGCCGTCGCCGAGCACATGGTACGACTGCCAGTAATACAAGGGGCTGCTGTGGGTTTGGTAACTGCCGGCATGGGCGTAGCACACGGCCAAGTTGCCCAAGAAGACCATGGACGAAACCGTGTGGTAGGTGTCGTCCATCCAAACGCCGTCGTAAACGCCGGTCGAGGTGTTGGCGATGTTAGGTGTCTGGTTGATGGTGGTGGTGGCACCCACGCCAAAGTAATAGTCCTCATACCAATAGGTGCTGGGGCAGGAGCCGATGTAGGAGTAGGCCGCCTTGTTCGTCGCACGAATCATGGCTTCGCCGAAGCAGGGTTGGTTGTAGCCGAAGTTGCCCGACAAGCAGCAGTTGCCCATGGCAAGGAAGTACTTGTTGGTGTTGGTCAGGGCATTCACGCCGCTGTTGGTCAGGTTGGGGTTGTACCATTCCTGGTTGTCGCCGTGGGCGGTGTAGTTGGCAAAGCCTACGCCGGTGTTGAGGTTGTTGTAGCAGCCGCTGTAGGAATTGAGGTAGGAATACACATTGGTGAAGCCGTGCGCCGTATTGTAATAATAGGTGGTGGCGTAGTTGATGGTCGGCTGGCCAACGCGCGGATTCCAAGTATTGTCGGCACCTGCGATGAGGAGCACCTTGCTAAGGTAGCTCGGGTCGGGCATGGTGTATTGCTCGTATTGCAAGATCTTGTCGATGATGGCGGTGAGTTGCGTGGTGTTCTCTGCCGACATGCGGCTGTAGAACATGTCGGGGAAATAGTCGTTGTCGACGCTGCCGTAGTAGAGGTCGGTCACCTTTTGGGACGACGAACCCGTGGTGGCCGGAATCTGTGCCACGTCGCCCACGAGGATGAGGAAAGTGGGCGTTGCGCCTTGGCTGACGCCCGTGTTGTAGAGGTTCTGCACATAGCTGCGGATGGCGCTATAGGTGGTGCCGCATTGCGAAGTGGTCACCAAGTTCACGTCGAAGCCCTTCTGGATCTTCCAGTTGGTCCAAGGCTCCAAGGTGGAGACGTAATTGTCGGGGGCGATGACGATCATGTGGACGGGATAGGCCATCAGGTCGGGGTGGTCGTCGTAAACGTCGAGAATCTGACGGTAGTTGAACATCTGGCGGTAGACGATGTCGAAATAAGGGCTGTAGGTGCTGAGCAACATACGCTCGGTCTCGGCACGGTCGGCGCCGTCGAAGCTGACTTCCACCTCGATGTCGTTGAAGACGCGCAAGGTGTTCGTGGCGGCGTTGTAGCTCACCGGGTTGACGACCAACGAGCCGACGCGGATGCCGCGCATGGTGCCTTGCACCTCAATGGTGGCTTCGGGAGCCGTGGCCAAGGCACGGGTTTGGTAGGCAGCGGCGTTGTAGACGAACTCGACCTCATCGGGGTTCTGGTCCTTGCGGACGGAAGGCTGGTGAGGCAAAAGGGTGCCAATTCCATAATCGGAAAGGTTATAATCCGTTGTCGAATAGCTGACGACGCTGACGCGAGGCGTGGCGCCGAAAGGCACGGCCAACAGTTGGTGCGAGGCGGGCAGTTCGGGTGTGCCGATTTCGCCCGAGGCGTAAGTGTCTTCGATGGCAATCTCGGAGAAAGTGCCGCGCTCGGTGGCGATTTCGATGCTCTCGATGGAGCCGTAACTAAAAACGGCGCGAAGGTTGGAAAATTCGCTGCTCGTAATCTCGGCCCTCGAAGTGCTGCGCAAGTCGATGCGGCCGTTCTGTGCCATGGCAAACAAGGTGCTCAAGGCCAAAAAGAGAAGGATGGAAATCTTTTTCATCTTATGAAGTAATTTTGTTGCCGCAAAAATAGGAAAACCCCTTAATATAAGGTGTCGATAACGCACGAAATTGGAAAAATTTTCAATTGTTTTTCAAAAATAGCGCCTTCATTCCCAAACCCATCCTACTTTTGCGGTACTGAAAGGGAAGAAATACTTCCTTTTCTGTACCTGGATTTCCAATAATGGTGAAATTTTCATGAGCAAATGGAGAATAAATCAATTTGCTATTGAAAGAATTACTATTTTTGCGGCGCACAAGACAAAATAACAGCATGAAGAACCCTTTGATTCAATTTGGAAACACTCCGGTAGATTTTACCTTGTCTTTATGCTGGAAAAATGCACGCTTTGGCGTTCCAAAACTGGAAAACACGAGTGAAGGAACGCCTTGCCACAGCGGATATGGAATCTGTCAAGGCTGATGCACTTCGCTTTGTTGAAAACAGGGCAGAACTCGACATCTGGAGCAACGCGTATTTCCTGCAACTTGCCGATAGGATCAAGTTTGTATAACCATGGAAGACAATAAGTTGTATAACGAAATCATCGCCCGTCAAGACCCCGAACAGGTGGCAGGCCTCTCGCGTTTCTTCAAGACGGGCAAGGGGCAATACGGCGAAGGCGACCGCTTCCTTGGCATCAAGGTGCCCGTCACGCGCTCGGTGGTGAAGCAATGCTGGAAAGAGACAAGTTTCGAGGATTTGGAGCAATGTGTCCGCTCCGAGTACCACGAAATGCGCCTCGCCGCCTTGTTGACCTTGGTGCAAATCTTCAAGCACGCCAAAAAAGACAAAGTTCTGCAACAGCAATGTGTTGACTTTTACCTTTCCCACACCCAATACATTAATAACTGGGACTTAGTCGATTTGACTTGCTATGAACTGCTCGGCATCTGGCTCTTGGACAAAGACAGAACCTTACTTTACGACCTTGCCCGCGACGGCAAGACCATCTGGGAACAACGCATCGGCATCGTCAGCACCATGCAGTTCGTCCGCCACGGCGAGCTTGACGACACTTACGCCATCGCCGACCTCTTTTTGGAGAAGCCCCAGCCTTTGCACGACCTCCTGCAAAAAGCCGTCGGTTGGCTCTTGCGCGAAGCTGGCAAGCGCGACGAACAGCGGCTGAAAGGCTGGCTCTCAACCCGTTGCGCCACGATGCCGCGCACCATGCTCCGTTATGCCATCGAGAAGTTTTCGGACGAGGAGCGACAACGCTTCATGCGTCATCTCCGGCCATAGCCCATCTCTTCGTCCAACTGCGGGATGCGGATGTCCAAATATCGGCGCATGACTTCGAGTTCTTCCTCGTAGGTGCAAGCGTCGTAATAGCCGATGCCGTCGACGGGCCAACGCCCGAAGTTTCGGGCCACCTCTTCCTTGATGATTTTGTCGTTTTCCTCCATCATCCGCTCGATTTTCCTTTTGCTGAACAGGCCGTTGTCGCGGAGTTGCCTGTAGCGTCGCCTCAGCATCGTGTCGTAGTCGAGGTAGGGGTTGTGTGCCAAACGGCGCAGTAGCAGGCATCGCTCGAAGTCGGGCAGGCTCTCGGTCATCTTCAGTTCGCCCTCGCCGTCGCGCCCAAAGGCGTCGTCGTAGTCCCAAATGGCGATACGGAAGGGCGTGAGGCTGTCGCGTTTGTAGAGGTAGAAGTTCTTCATCACGCCGTCGCCGTTGTTGGTGAACATCAGCAGCAGGTGCCAGTCAACGATGTTGTCGAGGTCGAAGATCCGCCCGATTTGGTAGGCAAAGGTGCTGTCGTCGGCCTGAATCATGAATTGCATGACGTCTTCCAAATAGCCGTTCATGTCCCTGTCCTCAAGGTCGGGGTAGTTCTGCTGGAAATAGTTGCCGGGTTCCTGCACATATTGCGGGTCGAGTCGGTTCTCGCCGTGGAAAATGGGCGGGTCCTTGAAAATCATGGCCAAGCTGTCGTCTTTATCGAGGCCAAGCGAGCCTGCGTTGAGCTTCTGCATGAGCACATAAAGCCCGTTGTAGGCGTCGTTGAGGTTGAGGTTGACGTAGGCGCACCGTGCGGCAAGGTTCTTGGCGGGGTTCATCTCGCGGAAGAGGTCGAAGCAGATCTTGTGGTGCATCATGCTTTTGTCGATGTAGTTGGCGTTGAAGATGTAGCTGCGCTGTTCGGGGAGGCCGGCCAACGACATCTTGTGGTCCAACTTGACCGTATAAGAGGCCTTGGGGAAGACGCACGACATGCCGCCACGGCGTTTCACACGACCGTTTTCCATCACGGCATTGCCGTTTTCGAGATAGACGACGACGCACGGAATCTTCCGGTCCTTTGGGATGGCCTCGGAAACGATGCTGATGGTGGGCACCTCAGGCACCTTCGCCTCCCGCTTGCACGCCGACGCGAATGCCGCGACGATGAGGACGCATAGGATATGGAAATAGGCCTTTTTCAATGTCTTGTTCCTTGTCGGCGGCAAAGATACTACAAAAATCTCCATACTCCCAACTCCCAACTCCAAACTATTTCTTACTTTTGTGCGTTAAAACATTCCATCCATGAAGAAATCTGTTATCCTGCTCATCATGTTGGCCTTGGGCCTACAAGCCTTGCAAGCCAAGCCCATAGATGTCGCCCGGGCGCAAATGGCGGCACAGAAATTGGCCTCGGTCCAGATGGCGTTTAGCCGGACGACGCCCGAATGTGTGTTTACCGGCCCGCAAGAGGCATTTTATGTCTTCAGTTTTGGCGACCAAGGCTTCGTCATCATCGCGGGCGACGACGCCTATCGCCCCGTCATTGGCTATTCCGACGAGTCGGCCTTCGATGCCGCCGACATCCCGCCAGCGTTGCAGGACTATCTCGACGGCATTGCCGAAAGCATCCACCGCTTGGGCAACCGAGCCGTGGCCACGCCGAGAGTGGCTGCCGAATGGAATTCGGTGCTCGCCCACGGAAGGCTGCTGCGCCACGGCAGTCGCGGCACGGGCTATTTCTGCCAGACCAAATGGAACCAGGACTATCCGTATAACTGCCTTTGCCCCGAAGACCCTGCCGGCTCGGGCGGCCACACCTATGTGGGCTGCCTCGCCACGGCCATGGCGCAGCTGATGCGTTTTTGGGCTTATCCCGCACAAGGCATCGGAAGCCATTGCTACAACCACAGCGACTATGGCGAGATTTGCGCCGACTTCGGCAACACGACCTACGATTGGGATAACATGCCTAACGTGCTGAACACCAACGCTCCAGAGGTCGAAAAATTGGCTACGGGCACACTCAATTTCCATTGCGGCGTAACCATCGACATGGGCTATGGACCCGACGGCAGCGGCGGTGCTTCGGGGCCCATCCCCGGCGCGATGCACACCTATTTCGACTATTGCGACGCCATCGTGCAGCTCCGTCGCGACGACTACGAGTTGGGAGCATGGAAGACCATGGTGCGCGAACAGTTCGACATGGGTTGGCCGATGTATTACGGCGGCTGCCAGGACGGCGGCTGCCATGCCTTCGTGTGCGACGGCTACGACGACTACGACATGTTCCACTTCAACCTCGGCTGGGGTGGCAGCAGCAACGGCTGGTACATCATCGACGAGGCGCCATACACGAGTCCCGCCGACGCCATGTTCAACTTTGCCCCGGCACCAGTCTACAACCAGACCCCGGTGGCGCCTGCCGAGTTCGTGGCTGAAGCCGTCAGCCCCACCGACCTGAAGACCCATCTCCATTGGATCAATCCCTCGGTCACTTTGGACGGCACGCCTTTGGATGCCCTCGACCAAATCGTGGTGCTTCGCGACAACGAAGTCATCCGCACCTTCGAGGGAGCCAACCCAGGCATTTACATGGAGATGGACGACGACGACGTGCCTTGCTACGGCATCTATCATTATGCCGTATATGCCGTCGCCAATGGCAGGGTCGGCAAGCACGCCAACGTCATGGATGTGATGGTAGGCCCCACCTGCGAGTGGCAAATCATCATGACCACCAACTCCTTCCAGGGCTGGCACGGCGGCTGCATCACGGTCTACAACAACATGGGCAGCGTGGTCGCACAGGCTACCACCACCAGCCCGACGGTCACCTCCGTCGAGCCTGACCTGCCGCTCGGCCACCTGAGCTTCGGTTGGACCGCACCCACCGAAACGGTGAACGTGATGGGCTTCGTCATCAAGGACCGCGAGGGCCACTCGGTCTATTCCTTCTCGGGCAGCTCCGACGAGATGCCTGCGGGCATTTTCTTCGAAACCAACAACACCTGTGGCGCATCGTTGGATTGCGGAACGCCCGAAAACCTCGTGGCGACGGAAGCCGAAGACGGCATCTTGCTTTCGTGGGATAGCGTTGAGAATGAGGGATATGGCTATAACCTCTATCGCGACGGGCTGCTGTTTAGGTTGGTGCCGGAGGGTAGTGCCACCGTTTTCATGGACCGCAACATGGGCTTGGGCGGACATTGCTATCGCGTGGCCGTGCTTTGCGACGGCGGCGAAAACGGCGAGTATTCCAATGAGTCGTGTACCACTTTCGGGCCTTGCTATCCGCCTCGCAATCTGGATTATGAATTGGCCAACAACTACAAGCCCAAACTGACTTGGGAAGCCCCGCAACCCAACGACGGACTGTCGGGCTATTACATCTACAGGAAGGAAGGCGACGGCGACTATCACCGCGTCAAGCTGATGGGGGCCTCGGCGGTCACCTATACCGACAACGCCGTGAACCAAGAAGGCGACTATTATTATCGTATCTATGCCTATTACAGCGACTTGGACTGCACCTCGGCACCCGCCAACCGGAAATATGCCGACAACGTTTTTGAGCTTCATGTCTACTATTCGCCCACGGGCGTCGACGAGGCCGATGCCAAGGTGAAGGTCTATCCCAACCCGACGGAAGGCCGCCTGACCGTTGAGGCCGAAGCCTTGCGACAAGTCACGGTCTTTAACCCGATGGGACAAATCGTAGCGCAAAAGGAAACCACTGGGAATCAAGTGACTGTGGATTTGCAAGGTGTCGCCGCCGGATTGTATCTGCTGCGCGTGGCAACCGAAAACGGAACAATAATGAAACAAGTTTCAATAGTCCGTTAAGAAAAATCTCTAAACTCTAAACCCTCAACTCTAAACTATTTATTACCTTTGCCGCGTTAATTATTTAAAATCATGCTAAACAAGGAAAATGTCATTGAAGTCCTGAAGGACGTGATTTATTTCCCGAAAGGGGACAATATCGTTGCATTGAATATGGTTGACAATCTGATGGTTAGGGAGAACGCCATCCGTTTCGACCTCATCATGGAACACGCCGACGACCCGAAAAACGACATCTTGGTGAACGGTGCCAAGCGCACGCTGACCGAGGTGTTTGGCGAGGGCATCGACATCGAAATCAAGGTGGTGGAGGAGAAGACGGCCCTCTCGAAGGTGAAGCACATCATCGCCGTGGCTTCGGGCAAGGGCGGTGTCGGCAAGTCGACCGTGGCGGCCAACCTCGCCATTGCTCTCGCTCGCGCCAACCAGCGCGTGGGCTTGATCGATGCCGACATCTACGGCCCTTCCGTCCCGATGATGTTCGGCACCGAGGGCGAGCGTCCCGCCGCGTTCGAGAAAGACGGCAAGACGGTGATGCTGCCCATCGAGAAATACGGCATCAAGCTGCTGAGCATCGGCTATTTCGTCGACCCTGAGCGTCCGCTCATCTGGCGCGGACCTATGGCTACCAGCGCTCTCAACCAGCTGATGAACGACACCCTTTGGGGCGAACTCGACTGGATGGTGGTCGACATGCCTCCCGGCACGGGCGACATCCAACTGACGCTGGCACAGCAATATAACGTGTCGGGCGCACTCATCGTCACCACGCCGCAGAAGGTGGCCTTTGCCGATGTGCTCCGTGCCGCCAACATGTTCAAGGAAGAAGCCCTGCAAATCCCGATTTACGGCTTGGTGGAGAACATGGCCTACTTCACGCCTTCCGACATGCCCGACAAGAAATACTACATCTTCGGCAAGGAAACGGGCCAACAGTTTGCCGACCAGCTCGGCGTGCCGCTCCTCGGCCAGATACCCATCACGGAAAAGATTGCCGAATGCGGCGACATGGGCTTGCCGCTTGCCTTGGATGCCGACTCGCCCGTCAGCAAGGCGTTCGACAAAATCGCTCTATCGATAATGAATGCATAACAAATGGTAAGCCCCGTAGGGGGCGACACATCAGCAAGCAGGCGATGTGAGTCCCTGCCCAACAACGCAAACAGTAATAGCAATGGATAAAGAAACAATACAAAGCAAAGTAATCAACGTGCTCGAACAAGTGCGTCCCTACCTCCAGCAGGACGGCGGCGACGTCAGCTTCGTGGAGCTTACCGACGACAACGTGGTGATGGTGGAACTGACCGGCTCGTGCGGCAGCTGCCCCTACAGCACCATGACCCTCAAAAACGGCATTGAGAATGTGATGAAAAAGGCCATCCCCGAAATCAAGGCCGTGGAAAACGTGGAGGCATTGGATTTATAACTAATTGTATAACATAAAACTAACGAAAATGAAAAAAGCTTTATTCTCATTGGCTGCTGTGCTGCTGCTTGCAGTGAGCGGCATTGCGCAAACGACCTACACCATGGTCAACTCGGCCTCGCAGCTTGTGCCGGGCCAGTACATCCTCGTGGGCTACGACAACGACAACCAAGCCTTTGTCATGGGCTACCAGAAGTCGAACAACCGTCACGCCCTCGAAATCACCGACAACGGCGGCGTCATCGTGGCTACCGTGGCCACCGACCCCTCTTCGCAGACGGAGCCTTTCGAGTTCACCCTCGACGGCGCTCCGGGCGAATGGACCATCTATGATCCGTTGAACGAAGGCTACCTCTATGCCGCTGGCGGCGGTAACTACCTCCGCACCCAAAGCACCCTCGACGACAAAGGCCGCTGGACCATCACCGACGGCGAGGAAGGCGGCATGGTGCCCGTCAGCAACGGCGGCGTGGAGCAGTGCTACATGCGCTACAACATCACCTCGACCCTGTTCGGCTGCTACAAGGAGTCGTCGAATGTGGCCGCCACGGTCTATTTCTTCAAGGCCGGCGGCAGTGCCCAGCCCGACCCCGAGCCGAGCAACTATCCCACCAACTTCGCCGCTGCAGTGAATGGCGTGGACGTGACCCTCACTTGGACCGACGCCACGGGTAGCCAACTGCCCGCCAAGTACTTGGTTCTGGCCTCGACGGGCAACATCACCGTTCCCACCGACGGCACGCCTGTCGCCAACAGCGATATGGCCCAAAACGTGAACTATGGCGTGCAGACCGTGACCTTCAGCGGCTTGGAAGGCGGCCAAACCTATCATTTCGCCATCTTCCCCTACACCAACAGCGGCAGCAACATCGACTACAAGACCGACGGTACTTATCCCACGGCCAATGCCACCACCGACAACATCGAGTATTTGCTCTTTGAAGACTTCGACGAAGACCTCGGCGTGTTCTTTGCATACGATGCTTACGGCGACCAAAGCTGGCACCAAGGCTCCTACCAAGGCACGACTTACGCCAACATGAACGGCTACGCCAACTCGACGTACAACCAGAACGAAGACTGGCTTATTGGCTATGTTCAAGTGCCTGATTTGACCTTCACCGATCTCTTTGTTGGGTTCCGCACGGCCATGAAATTTGACGGCGACCCGTTGCGCGTGGCCATTTCCACTGACTACGATGGGCAAAGCGACCCCACCGACTTCGAATGGGAAGACATCACCGATGCCTTCGACTTCTCGACGGGCAACTATGAATGGGTTGAGTCGGGAGTGGTCAATGTGCTTGGTTTGGTTGACAGCGAAAGTTTCTATATCGCTTTCATCTATACCAGCACCGATCAAGCCGCTTCTTCTTGGGAGATCGACTATGTGAAAGTTTGGGGCGCGTTTATTGCCTCTGTCGGCGACAACAATGCCCAAGCCATCAGCCTCTATCCCAATCCCGCCCGCGAGCAGGTGTCGTTCACGCTCGAAAGCGACGCCCAAGTGAGCGTTTTCGACATGACGGGCCGCAAGGTGAGCGAAAGAAATATGACCACTGGCCAAGCCAACCTCAACGTGAGCGACCTCGAAAACGGCGTTTATTTCGTCAACTTCCGCTTCGCCAACGGCACGACGGCAGTCTCCAAGTTCGTGAAGTTCTGATACAGACGCGATAGCGTCATTGCGAGGAACGAAGCAATCCAGAGCGCCAGTTTATCCCCTGGATTGCTTCGTCGTTCCTCCTCGCAATGACGCAAAGCGACGACAAGATGAAACAATGAAACAGCGACTACTCATAGTATTTTTGATGCTCTCCTGCTTCGCCTTCGCCCAGCAGGTGGAGCCGGTGCGCTATGAGGTGAGCCGTTGGAACAAGGAGCAAGGCTGTCATTTCCAGCCCTTTGGCAAGCAAGGCGGGATGATGTGCGCCGAGACCGACCGAACCGACAAGGACAAACACCGCCTGTGGAGCTTCGCCACCCTCGACACCATGCTCTACGAAACCCGCAGCGACTTGATTCCCCTGCCCGAAAAGCTCAAGTTCCTCGACTCGGGCAGCGACGGGCGTTTTGCGGCTTTCTGCTTCGTCAACGACGGCAACAAGAAAGCCGCCGACTCGCTCGATTTCCTTGTCGTGGCCTTCGACAGGCAAGAAAACGCCTTCCGCACCTTTTGGGACAAATGGCCGGAGAAGTCGGTGCCGCTGTCCATTGAGGTCGTTGACGGCACGATGATGTTGGCCCTGAACAACAAAAGCGGCAACGGCAGCCTGCGTTTCTACGACCTGACTTCTGACGGCAACCGCGTGGTAACGCCTTCGCCTTCAAGCAGTTTCGTGCTGTTCAAGACGGATGCCTTTGCCAAGGAGCATTGCTTCGTGGTGGCCGCCAAGGAGTTTGAGAACAAGCGTTTCGCCTCCACGTCGTTTTTGGTCTATTCCCCGACGGGCAACCTGCAAGGCAGCTATCGCTACGACAACATCCCCAACGCCGCCTTGGGTCGCATGGGCTTCCGCTTCGACGAGAGCCGCAACTTCGTGGTCATCGGCACTTTGGAACGCGAAACCGGGCGCAAGGTCAACCTCGAAGGCATTACCGAAAACTTCGACAAGGAGAGCGTCGGCGTAGTGTGGATGCGCTTCGCTTCGGCCACGCCCGACAGCCATGTCTATCTCTTCAAGGACATGCCCGACATCGAGCACGCCCTGACCGCCTCCGACCGCGTGCGGGTGCGCGAGGAACGCCTGAAGAACCAAAAGAAGGAGAACCCCACAAAGGGCGAAATCGCCTTCCAGTTCCTTGCGCCACGGGTGACCGACTTCGGCGACCTGACCGTGTTTTCCGTCGAGGCGTTCATGCCTTACTACCACACCGAGACACGCATGAGCTACGGCCATTACGGCTACTACGGCGGCTATCCCTACACTTACACCGTGTTCGACGGCTACGACTTCTTCAGCGAGATCATCCTTGCCTTCGACCGCGACGGCCATCTGCAATGGCAGCAGTCGGTGAAGTTCGACAACGAGCTGACCTACGAGCTGTCGGCCCACGCCGCCGAGGGCGTTTGCTTCGACGAGTTGGTGGTAGCCTCGCCCTATCGCAACAACTTGCGCTACACGGCTTTCGATGCCGCCGGCCAAGCCTTGATGAACCAACAGAGCGAGAAGATTGCCCCCATCCATGGTGCCGATTATGTGGAAGACGAGTATTTCGCCCAAGTCGCGCAGTGGTACGACACACGCTTCCTCGTCTTTGGCTCGCAAATCATCCAAAACAGCACCCAACCCAAGCCGAGGCGGACGGTGTTTTATCTGCAAAAGGTTCAATACGAATAAGTTATGATTGGAAGCTACCTGAAATATCTGTTGCAGCGCAAGAGCAAGTACTCGATTCACTCGCCTTTTGTCTATGACTTTATGGCTAAGGTGCTGTACGACAAAGGCTCCAACCGCGATTACGACATGATGCTGCGCGTCAGCCATTTGCTCGACGGCAAGAAGTTTGCCACGCGGTCGCGACGCAAGCAGAGCCGCTTCCTGTATCGCTTGGTGCATTATCTTGAGCCTGAGACGGTGTTGAGCTTCGGTCGCGTTTCGGCCTTGAATACCAGCGCACTGGCTTTGGGCAACTTGCAGACGAAGGTCTATTTGGAGCAGTCGGCTGAGTTTTTGGAGACCTTGAACTCGATGGGCGTGGTCAACGTGAGCCTCATCCATCAGGACATCGACGAGGAAGAGATGATAGAGCGGTTCAATACCGGCTTTGTGCTTTATGGCATCGACGACTTCGGCGAGGACACTTGGAACAACCTCGAATACGGCTTGGCCCAGTCCGACGACGACACGGTGTTGGTCTTCGAGGGCATCCACCACTCGCGACGCACCGAGGCCGCTTGGGAGGCCATCAAGGCCGACGAAGGCGTCACACTCACCATGGACTTGTACAGCATGGGCTTGGTCTTCTTCCGCGAAGGCATTGAGAAACAACATTTTGTATTGAAGTATTAATATGTCACAAAACATTCAAAACCAAGCAAAACTTTTGTTTTTTGTGGGCGGCTCAACCAACTGGTTGGCCGCCGGAAAGCGAGCCGGTTGGCAGCTTTCAATAGCCCAAATAAGGTTTTGTGGGTTTTGTGAGAGAAAGAATTGATATGAAAAACGTTACCTATACGAAAACCGGCGACCAAGGCCAGACCTCGCTGATTGGTGGCTTGCGCGTCGCGAAATATGACGACCGTGTGGAGGCTTACGGCACCGTCGACGAGCTGAGCGCCTTCATCGGTGTGCTTCACGACCAGGAAGGCATTGCCGACGGGTTGAAGACCGTCTTAGACGCCATCCAAAACAAGCTGTTCACCATCGAGTCGCATTTTGCCTTGGACGAGAACTCCGACGTGAAGAAGATGATCCCCGTCCTGACCTCCGACGACGTGGCTTTTTTGGAGCGCAAAATCGACATGATGAACGCGCAGTTGCCCGAGCTGAGATCCTTCGTCATCCCGGGAGGCAACCTGAAGGCTTCTTATGCCCATGTGTGCCGCACGGTGTGCCGTCGTGCCGAGCGCCAAGGCTGGCGATTGGCGGCGCAACATCCCATCGATACGCTCGATTTGCAGTACCTCAACCGCCTGTCGGACTATTTCTTCGTTTTGGCTCGTTTTTTCGGCTTTTTAGACAAAACCGATGAAAACGATTGGAAGTCAAACGGATAAAAAATCCATAATTTAGTTGAAAAACCCCTTGTCAGTTCCAAAAATACTTGTACTTTTGCGCGCTCAAAAAACAGGTAACACACAAAAATTATATACAATGTATTGGACACTTGAATTAGCATCAAAATTGGAAGACGCTCCGTGGCCTGCCACCCGTGACGAGTTGCTCGACTGGGCCTTGCGTACCGGAGCGCAGGAAGAAATCATAGAGAACCTTCAGGAGATGGAGGACGAGGGCGAAATCTACGAGCGCATCGAAGACCTCTGGCCCGACTATCCCACGAAGGACGACTTTTTCTTCCACGAAGACGAATACTAAACTATGAGCTGAATGATTATCAGTTAGAAAAAAGATTCTCAGCACGGACTGAGAATCTTTTTTGCTTATGTGCAAAATTACCACATCCCTGAATACCTTACATTGGTTTGTGGGGTGTTTTATTGAAAAACAAGTTCTTTAATTTCCATGTTTTTGTCGATGTCCGCACCTTTTTCAACACGTCTTCACCTCGCCCTTCACCTCACCCTCGGCAAAGGCGACCACAGCCGCTTTTGGACCGAGATCCGCGCCAACCGCTATGCCAAACGTTATTTCTCGAAACACTATGCCATCGCCTGGAATGAGACGAATTACCCCACTTTGTTGAGCTGAAGCGTTTTTTTCATATTTTTGCAGCATAATTATACTTTACGCAGTCGTAGTGCGATAATCATACCAATCATGGACGAAATAAAAATTATTGAAATCAAGAAGAGCGTCTTTGAGGATAACGACAAAGATGCAGAAAAGCTTCGTAAAGAACTGAAAGACAAAGGCGTGTTTCTGCTCAACCTTATGTCGGCACCAGGGAGTGGGAAGACGACAACGCTCATCCAAACGCTCAACCGCATCAAGGACAAGGTGCGGGTGGCCGTGATGGAAGCCGACATCGACAGCGATGTGGATGCCGTCAAGATCAAGGAGGCCACAGGCGTGCCTTCCATCCAACTCCATACCGGTGGGATGTGTCATCTCGACGCTGAGATGACGCGTCAAGGACTCGATAACGTGGCGTTGAAAGACGTGGATCTGGTCGTTCTCGAGAACGTGGGCAATCTGGTTTGCCCCGCCGAGTTCGACACGGGCGCCGTGCGCAATGCGATGATCCTCTCGGTGCCTGAAGGCGACGACAAACCGCTCAAATATCCGCTCATGTTCACGGTGTGCGACCTCGTCATCATCAACAAAACCGACGTGATGCCGTATTTCGATTTCGACCTTGAGCGCTGCAAATCATACATCCACCAGCGTAACCCCAAAGCCCAGGTCATCCCCATCTGCGCCAAGACAGGCGAGGGCGTGGATGCTTTCGCCCAATGGCTCTTGACAGAGGTCCAAGCCTGGAAAAACAACTGACAACTGAACAACTGACAACTGAACAACTGACAACTGAACAACTGACAACTCCAAACTAAAATATCATGCCCGAAATGTCAACCAAATTTGTCCCCAAACACAAGGGCGACAAAAACCCCAATCCGAAACTCATCAAATTCGTCAGTAAGGTCACCGATCGCATCCCTGGTAAGCTGCACATGACCACTGACGGACCCGAATACTGGGGTTTGGCGTGTATCTTTGAGGACGAGATGGACGCCACCACACGCGAGGCTTCGCTCGACCTCTTGCTCGACATGCTTCCCAAACGGGGACTGAAGGTCCGCGAGCATCGCACCTATCAGCTGCTGCACGAATGGAATGCCACGAAACACTATACTCCAGACGACGCCTCGTTTGACGAGTTGCTCGACAAACTGTCCTATTTCGGCATGTTGGAGTATGACTACGGCGACAAATATACCGATGAAGGTCCTATTGCAGGCACTACCTACAACCGCGAAGACCGCGTTTATTGGGTGCCGATGTTCGTCCCAGGTTCAGCCGAATACACCAACATGAACACCGACCTGATGGACCGCCATCCCGAGTTGGCGATGTTCTTCGAGCGTATGACCTTCCTGCCGCTGGAGAAAATCACGCCCAGCATTCCCATGGGTGGTGCAGGCATCGGTATGCATGTCATCCCCGTCGAGAAAGCCATCTCCATGGAGAACCAAAGTGTTGATATCGAACATATTTCCTATTGGCTCAAACGCTATGAGGGCCACCTTGGCGTGGGCATCTGCTCATGCCGCTATGGCCGTAAGAAACTTGACGAGGGCTGCGCCGACGATTACCGCGACTGGTGCATTGGCGTGGGCGACATGGCCGATTATCTTGCCGAAACAGGACGCGGTCACTACATCACCTACGAAGAGGCCATGAACATCCTGAAGATCGCTGAAGACAACGGTTTCGTCCATCAAGTGACCAATATTGACGGTGAAGGCAAGATTTTTGCTATATGTAATTGTAACGTGAAGATTTGCAACGCGTTGCGAACTTCGCAATTGTTCAACACACCTAACCTTTCGCGAAGTGCCTATGTGGCAAAGGTGGATCCGAAGAGTTGTGTGGCTTGCGGCCGTTGCGTGGAATATTGCCCTGCTGGTGCCGTCAGGTTGGGGCAAAAGCTCTGCACCAAACATGGCGAGCAGACCTACCCAAAACAGGAGCTTCCCGATGCCAAGAAATGGGGACCCCACAAATGGACCGAAGACTACCGCGACAAGAACCGCATCAACTGCTATCCGACGGGAACGGCTCCATGCAAGACGGCTTGCCCGGCCCACATCGCGGTGCAAGGTTATCTGAAGAAGGCCGCAGACGGAAAATACAAGGAGGCCTTGGAGCTCATCAAGCGCGAGAACCCCTTCCCGGCGGTCTGTGGTCGCGTGTGCAACCGTCGTTGCGAAGACGCTTGCACCCGTGGCACGATTGATCAACCCATCGCCATTGACGCCGTGAAGAAGTTTATCGCGGAGCAAGACTTGAATGCCGACACGCGTTTCGTGCCCGAGATTAATATCGCATCGAGCGTCCAAAAACACTGGGACGAGAAGGTGGCCATCATTGGTGGCGGTCCCGCTGGACTGAGTTGCGCCTATTACCTTGCGACGATGGGGTATTATCCCACCGTGTTCGAAAAGAGCGAAACGCCTGGTGGCATGCTCCATTATGGCATCCCGTCCTATAAACTGGATAAGGAAGTCATCAAGGCCGAAATCGACATCATGCGCGAGATTGGCGTGGAGATCAAGACAGGCGTCGAAGTGGGCAAGGACATCACCATCCAACAGTTGCGTGAGCAAGGCTATAAAGCCTTCTATGTGGCCATCGGCTGCCAAGGCGGCAAACTGCCTGGCATCCATGGCGAGAAACTGCAAGGTGCCACCACCGCTATCGACTTCCTGCACGAAGCCAACTGCGGCAAGGTCAAGGTTGAAGGCAAGGTGGTTGTGGTGGGTGGCGGCAACGTCGCCATCGA
>CALFIT010000038.1 GCA_937877465.1 uncultured Bacteroidales bacterium
CTCTTTCCCTACACGACGCTCTTCCGATCTATTGATATATTAAGAAAAATACTTGATTATTTTAGGAAAGAAGTAAAGGCAAAAGAAGAAGATAATGAAATGACTCAAATAAATGAAATTGATAAGGATATAGATATTAAGGAAGAACAATGTTTATTACTATGTTTAATTATTACAAAATTTAATTTTTGTAAAAACATGAAAGGATTTGTTGATGAAATTTTAAAAATAATTGATAAATCTGAAGATAAAAATATAACAAAAATAATTAAAGCTGATTTTAAAGCTGAATGCCAAGAAATAAACAGTAAAATAGATTATAATTCAAATTTTATTATTAAAAGTCAATTATCAGATTGCTTTAAAGATTCATTGATGAATATGCCAATTAATCAATTTTTACAGAATTATTATTTAATTAATGATTTAATGGAACCTATAATATCAAGTGATGAAAAAAATAAAAACGTATTATATGAATTCCAAAATAATTATCTAAAAAATCTCGAAGAAAACGGCTATTCCGAAGGCCAGCTGAAGCGACTCCCGCTCGATGGCGAGGTTTACGGAGCCAAGATTAGCTATTATCCTGGTTCTACCGATATGGTGCAAGACAGCTGGGAATACCACAACTTCCACCACACGGTGTTGGTTGCCGACGTGACCCTGTTGAACAAGATCATCTCTGAAGCCGAGACCGCCGAGCTGAATGCTGTCACCGAACTGATGAGCGACATCCACGCACAAGACTTCACCTTCGACGAAATCGGCGCCAAGGTGTTTGCCGAGAGCGGATACCTACTATCGGGTCAGACCTATAAGGCCCAAGCCATGGTGACCGCGTGGAAGAACTCGCAACTGACCGCTCGCGTCAAGCTCGACGGCGGTGCCGAGAAGGTCTATACCAGCAATGCCCAAGGTGTGATTCCGTTGGAATGGAACGTCGGCGTTGGCTCGCACAAATACACTGGTGTCATCGACATGCTCGACCCTTCCACCAACCAAATGGAGGAGTACCCGTTTGAAGGCGCCTTCACCGTGGCCCCGCCTGCGGTGTCAGTTTCCGCTACGAAGATGAATGTTGTGTATCGTGGCATCAATAACCCGATTGCCGTCGGTGGTGGCGTCGGTGGCGAAATCAGCGCCACGGCCAGCAGCGGCACCTTGAGCAGAACGGGCAATGGTACATACAACCTGCTTCCTGGTTCTGCCGACGAGGTGACCATTAGCGTCAGCTCTGGTGGCTCAAGCCTTGGCAGCATGAAGTTCCGCGTGAAGGACCTGCCTAAGCCTACGGCTCTCATCCGTAACGTGGTCAACGGCCAAGTGTCGAAGAGTGCCTTGCTCGCCGCCAACAGGGTTGAGGCTGAGATGAAGGACTTCGACTTCGATGGTGTTCACTACGACGTGGTCGGCTACACCTTCCGTTACAAGACCAAGAGCGGCACGACCAAGGAAGCCAAGGCCAACAGCGGTGCCTTCACCGAAGAGATCAAGACCGCGATTAATCAATCCAATGTTGGCGACATGTTCCAGTTCACCGCCATTCAGGTGCGTGGTAACGACGGCAAGACCAAGACCCTCGAAACGCCCATCGGTGTTGAAATCAAGTAAAGAACAACCACTAAAACCCCTATAAGATGAAAAAGACACTTGTTTCCATGTTGACCCTTGCGGTGCTCTTCGGCAGTCTGTGCCTCAACGCCCAGACGACCGACGTCAAGCCGCCGAAGAACAGCATCCTCTCAGGCCAGCAGCAAATCATGAACGAAAAGGCCCCATCGCCGCTTCCAATCATCGACGAGTCGAATGTCATGTGGAAGAAGACGGTGATTAGGGAAATCGACTTCCGTCAGAAGATCAATCAAGTGTTCTACTATCCAATCAATCCGACCGAGGACTGGAGAAACCTCATCACGGTGATTTACGATGGCATCCAGAGCGGTGACATCACGCCCTACCGCGTCGAGAACAACATCGACGACATGGTGACTCCGTTGACTTTGGCCGATTTCGAAAAGGAAAACACGAAGATTGGTGACCCGCCGGTCATTTGGAAGGACGGCGAGGAAGTGCCTAACGAAATCGCCTTCAAGGATCGTCTACTCAATGTGACCCGTCTGCGTATCAAGGAAGACTGGTACTTCGACAAGAAGTTGTCGCAGTTCCTTGTCCGCATCATCGCTCTTGGTCCTATCGTCGTCGACGATGACGGTGGTCTTTCGCAGGTGTGCTGGGTGCCTTATGAAGACTCTCGCGATGTTTTAGCCAAGGCCTTTGCCTTCAATCGCAACAATGCGGCGCAACGTCGCACTTACGACGAAGTCTTTCAAAAACGCATCTTTGACAGCTACATCATCAAGGAAGAGAACACGTATGACCGTTACATCAATTCCTATGCATTCAACATTGATGCCCTCTACGAATCGGAGCGCATCAAGAACGAAATGTTCGACTTCGAGCAAAGCCTATGGGAATATTGATGGTTTGCTAATGACAATGGAAAAGGACATCCGCGAGGATGTCCTTTTTTTGTGGGGTTTTGGCATCAAAACCCCACAAAAAAAGCAGCGGAGAAAACTCTGCTGCTTTTTGTCGGAGTGGCCCGACTCGAACGGGCGACCGCTTGCACCCCATGCAAGAATGCTAGCCAACTGCACCACACCCCGATTGCTTTTGCGGCTGCAAAGATAGGAAGTTTTTTTGAATGGATGTTCACTTTGACGAAAAAAAAGTTACCTTTGCAGAAAATAACCCTAAACTCTAACCCCTAAACTCTAAACTTAAGAAAATGGAACACATTGAATGTCTAATCATTGGCTCAGGCCCTGCGGGCTATACTGCTGCTATCTACACTTGCCGCGCCGACGTGAAAACCGTCGTCTATGAAGGGATGCAACCCGGCGGGCAGCTGACCCAAACCACCGAAATCGAGAATTTTCCGGGCTATCCCAAGGGGATTAATGGACCCGACATGATGGAAGACATCCGTCAGCAGGCGTTGCGCTTCGGAGCGGAAATCCGCGAAGGCGAGGTGACCGGCATCGACGTCAGCCAGCGGCCTTTCAAGGTGACGACGGAATACGACGGCGAGCTTTTGGCCGACACAATCATCGTTTCGACAGGAGCAGCTGCGCGTTACCTCGGTCTGCCCTCCGAAGAGGAGTTCAAAGGCGGCGGCGTTTCGGCCTGCGCCACTTGCGACGGCTTCTTCTACAAAGGCAAAGACGTGGCCGTGGTGGGTGGCGGCGACACGGCTTGCGAAGATGCCACCTATTTGGCCAAACTCTGCAACAAGGTGTATCTCATTGTGCGCCGCGACGTGCTACGCGCATCGAAGGCCATGCAACACCGCGTTTTGAACACGCCCAACATCGAGGTCTTGTGGAAGCACCAGACCAAGGAACTCTTTGGCGAGCAACAAGGCTTCATGAAGAAGCTGAAAGGTGCCGTGCTCTACCACAGCGACACCAAAGAGGAACGCACCATCGACATTGACGGTTTCTTCGTCGCCATCGGCCATGTGCCGAACACGGCACCTTTCAAGGGCATCCTCGACATGGACGAGGAAGGCTATATCATCACCAAACCCAAGTCGACGGCCACCAACGTGGACGGCATCTTCGCTTGCGGCGACTGCCAAGACCGCATCTATCGTCAAGCCATCGTCGCTGCGGGTACGGGTGCCATGGCCGGCATCGAAGTGGAACGCTTCCTGATGGGTCAATAATTCACGACGCTTTGCGTCATTGCGAGGAACGAAGCAATCTAGACATGCAGCTTCAGACCGAAATAAAAATCCAACCTATGGAGCAGACCATCACATATGGCGATGGTTTGCTCTTTTTGGGTTCGTGTTTCGCCGACGAGGTGGGCAACATCTGCAAAGGCTTGGGCTTCAATGCGATGGTGAATCCTTTCGGCGTGTTGTATAATCCCGTCAGCGTGGCCAATGCCGTTCACCGCATGGCCAACGGGCGGCCTTTTGTCCACGAGGAAGTCGTCAGGACCGGCGAGGAGTATTACTGCACCTTCAGCCACAACACGACTTTTTGGCAGCCGACTGAGGAGGCTTTGCTGGAAACCGTCAATGCCGGACTTGCGGCGGCGCACAATCATTTCGGGGAAGCCCGTTGGATTGTCGTCAGCTTGGGGACATCGTGGGTGTATCGCTCGATGGAAACACAAGAAGTGGTTGCCAACTGCCATAAATTGCCTGCATGGCAGTTCGATAGGATCTGCCTTTCGGTGGCGGCTTCGGTGGCGGTGCTTTCGGGCTTGGCAAAAATGTATCCCGACAAGCAATTCATCTTCACCGTGTCGCCTTTGCGGCATATCAAGGACGGTTTGCATGGGAACCAGCTGAGCAAGGCTGCTTTGCTCTTGGCCGTCGACGAGGTGTGCAAGACTTTCGGAAACACCCATTATTTCCCTGCCTACGAAATCCTTTTGGACGAGTTGCGCGACTACCGTTTCTACAAGGAGGACATGGTGCATCCCACCGAGCAGGCCGTGCGCCACATCTGGGAACGCTTTGTGGATTTCGCCATCGACCCTGCGGAAAAGCCTGCCATGAAGGCCGCCGCCGAGTTGAAGCAGATGCTCCAGCACAGGCCGATGTTCCCCAAGAGCGAGGCTTTCAGGCGGTTTGAATTGCTGAAAGAGAAGAAAACCAATGAATTGACGAGGGATTTTCCAAAAGTCCGCTTGGAAAATCTGTAAATCATAAGACAATCTTTTCTGGCACCCAATGGCCCAAGAACATCACATAATAGATGGGCATATAGGTGATGATGCCTTTTGAACGAACCTCCCTCTCATTTGAGAATACAATGCCTTTCTTGATTTTGTAATCTTCATTGGCCGCAAACGCATTCAGCGCACGGTGAATCTGGTAGTCTTTGCCAGATTTCACCTCAATGGGCAAAACGGAAAGATGCTCGTAGTCGTCAACGATATAATCCACCTCACCTTTGGCTTTGTTGTCGTAATAAAACAACTCATTCCCGTGCGCCCTGAGTTCTGAGGCGACCACGCTTTCGTACACACTTCCCAAATTCACGCTTAATTCATCGTTCAGTATGGCTGATACATTGTATTGGTACAGAATGTTAGTGAGTAGCCCTACATCGTTGAGATACAGTTTGATAAGGTTTTTGCTCGCCGATTCCACCAAAGGAAACGATGGCGAAGAAATGGCTTTTACATCCAATGTGATGCCAGAACTAATCAAATACTCAATTTCGTCGGCATAGTCTTTCCAACGTTTGTCGTTGCCTTCTATGGCTTTGTAAACGAGGCGTTTCTTCTTGTTCTCCATGTTGGACGGAATCATGTTGTAGACGCTCATGATTTTCAATTTGTGCTCCTCGTCGTATTGCGAAGCGTCAAGTGCATAAAGATGCTGTATGTCGTCTTGTATCTTCCTGACAGTCACGATGTTCCTTGTGTCGAGATACGCATTGACCGCATCAGGCATTCCACCTATTAATAAATAGCGTTTGAACAAATCGAGCAAACGCTGATGCAGGTTTTCCCCCAACGACTCGTTTGCCTCGTATTTCTTTCGCAATTCATCAGTAGCCATCTCGCCAAAACCGTTGGCCCATAAAAACTCTTCAAAATCAAGTTGATACATGTGCTTGATTTCCAGACTGCCTACAGGAATGGAAACTGTTTGCCGCAAGGTGATGCCTAGTTGCGAGCCGCTGGCGATGTAGGAGAATCGGTCGTCCTCTTTGAGGAATTTCACCATGGTCAGCATGTGGGGGTAGGCTTGGATTTCGTCTAAGAAAACCAACGTGTTGGCTTTTTCATGCATCTTTTCGCCAGCGATGGTGCTCAGTTGGAAATAGAATTTCTCAATGGTATTCGCTTCGGCGAACACTTTCGGACCGTTTTTGTCATTGACGAAGTTCACTTCGATGAAGTTGGGGAATAGGTGTTTGCCCACTTCGCGTATGATGAACGACTTGCCGATCTGTCTTGCCCCGTCAATGACGAGCATTTTGTTGGAGTTGCTGGTCAGGTAATGTTCGATGAATGTTTGTATCTTTCTTTTCAGCATGTTACGGTGTTTTTATGCCGCAAAAATACGCTTTTCCATGGAATTTAGAGCAAAAAACTTACGCTTTTCCAAGATTTTTGGTATGAAAATCATACGCTTTTCCAAAGTGTAAACAATCTGTTGACACTTCCGACAACAAAAAAGCATCATTTTTCGCTCCAACTGGTTGACGCTGGGAATGAGCGTGATAGGTTGTTTCTGTCTATTTTTGTTCCGTGAATACTAACCCTTAAAACCGACGCGCCCGATGGGATAGAACGGGGTGAAAGAAACATGAAGAAAAATGTACTTTTGGTATTTGCCATTCTGACCATTAATATGCTGACAGCATTGGTTAGCTATGCCCAATTGGGAAGAATACTAGGGGGAATCGGTCAAGCGCTCGGTGAACGTTGGATTGATAATTCCAGTTACTCAAGCCAAGACAAAGAAAATATGAGAAATGTCCTCAATTATTTCTCTAATGAAGGTAATGCCAATCAAAATGCGGCAAATGCCACAAGGGATGTATACAATGGCAATTATACAGGTGCTGTAATACAAGGTGCTCAGACCATTTTGAATGCTACAGGCAATTACGATTACGACACATATTTAAATAGTGCCAACGCTGTTAATACTGCTAACCGTGAATACAATCAAGATGTTAGCAGTGGGATGGACCGTCAAGAGGCTTTGGATAAAAGAAACATAACGATGGGTTATTCTATTGCAGAATCTGTAATAGAATTACAGGATAGAATTGCTCGCGAAAGACTCGAAAAAGCGCGGCAACAAAGAGAATTAAACCGGCAATCAAGGGAAAGTAGCAATAATTACACAACCTCGGGTTACTATGAAACCTCCAATTATAGTGAAACCTCAAGTTATAGTGGAATCAACGAATTGTCGTCCTCTCCTAATACAAATACATTAGGTGGGGCTTTGATAGCTCACATAAACACCGCTGCTATTCTTGATGCCATGCCCGATAAGGTTAGGGCTGAGAAGGAGCTGGAACAGTTTTATGGACAACTTCAGAATCATCTTCAAACCATGACTAATGAATACCAAACAAAAATGCAGTACTACGAGGCCAATTATACTACCATGTCTGATTATGTGAAACAGTCGAAAGAAAAAGAAATAGTTGATTTACAGAAGCGAATCCAACAATTCCAATCAGATGCAGAAAGTGAGTTTGAGGCTAAACGTGCTGATTTGCTGAAGCCTATTCTTAACAAAATTCAAAATGCAATAAACGCAGTTTCAAGCGAGAATGAATTAACCTATGTTATTGACATTAGTACGGGAGCTGCTGTCTTTTTGGGAGAAGACTCTATTGATATTACCTATGTGGTTATGAAGAAATTAGGAATCTAAGATAAACAATAATCTAACCCCGAAGCGCCCTATGGGATATAACCGGGCACAACAGAAAATGAAGAAAAAACTGTTTTTATCAATCGGAATTCTTTGCTGTTTGGCAACAGTGTTTGTTGTCAACAGCGCTTTCACTACAAAGAACGAGGTCGTGATTTCGGCCAATACTCCTTTCCCTCAAACAGGTTCCATTGCGGTCTACAAGTACAAATTTGCGAGTTCTGCAAAAGAACAAATCGGTGAATTACAATGGTCTGCTACGACCGAACACGACTCGAACTACCAATGGGGAGAGTTTGCCAAAGTGACCTTGAGAGTACATAATACAACAGATGAGTACATCGATACTTTTTTCACCTACAAAGGTGGAAGTGGATCAATTAGCGTTAAACTTCGTCCCGGTGGTGATTTTGAAACCACGGAGATTTGTGGTGCTTCTGTTACGGGCGTTGTTCCTGGAGCAAGAGAAATAACCATACGTTAAACATGGCAAACCTATTCGATATGAAGAAAATAGTGTTAATCTGTTTTACCATTTTCGGATTCGCTTTTATGGCCAATGCCCAAGTTTGCAAAACTGAAGGCCAGAAATGTGTCACCAAAGATGGAGAAAGGGGAATTTGCCGAGAAGTTACAATCACCCAAACCACGACATCAACTATTGGCTCGTCCAATTCTGGAACTTCTGGATACAATCTTAACGGAGGGGTAAATGTAGGAGGAGCCACTATTGGTGGAAGCATTGGTGGAGGGTATAACTCATCGAATACAAGGTCAAATTCCAACCAAAAGTCGATGGCCGAGACAGAAAGTTGGAAGGAGATGAAGTGTAAGAAACAAGATGATGGTGCGTCAAAAGCTACGCCCGCTTGGTAAGTTTCTCGGATGAAATGCTATAAAACGGATACGCCATTATATTTGGCGTACCCGTTTTGCTGTATTTTGGATGAAAGATGATGTTGGATTTTGAATTATTTGTATTTTTGCCTTCTCAACAGTAATCTAAATCAAGGAAGAGAGAACAAATAGATAATAGATATAATTAAATCGAGCTTTACGCTCTTATTCTCTAAAGCGAAAATCGGCAAATTGGAAGTAAAAGAGGAATAAGTGGCGAATGGTTCACGTCTTAGGGCGTGAGCTGTTTGTTGTTTATTTGCTTTTACGGGCTTTGCCGAGCCTTCGGTTTCAAGTAAGCAATCAAAACGGTTTCCGCCCATTTTGTTTGCCTACATGGGCAAGAGGCTCCACCAACGGCAAACGCAATGCAAGAAGAACCGCACATCGGCAACCTCATCAAGGAAGAACTGGTACGACAAGGGCGCAGCATCACTTGGCTCGCCAAGCAACTCGGCTTTTCGCGGCAGAACGCCTACAAGATCTTCAACCGCTCGTGGATCTATACGGACCTGCTGCTCAAAATTTGTGATTTGCTGGATTATGACTTCTTCAAGTGCTATTCGGATTGGAGAAACGAAAGGAAAAAGGCCTGAACCATACGCTATTTCCCAAATTATTCGTACTTTTGCCGCCCCATTCCGCGAAAGGGATGGCATTTTCAACTTAATACATTACAATAAATGACTGACAACGAAAGATCTGGCAAGCGTACGCGCACCAGAATTGGGGAACCTGAAGAGTTCCAACAGGGAAGGTCCTTCAAGTTTTATCACCGCGACGGTGACGAAGAAGGACACGAAGAGAGAAGTTACGACGACAAGCCGAGAGGTGAGCGTCGTTTTGACGACCGTGGCGACCGTCGCTTCGGCGACCGTAAGTTCGGTGACCGTCCGCGCCGCCGTTTCGATGACGACGACCGTCCGCGCCGTAGGTTTGATGACGACAAGCCCCGTGGCGAGCGTCGTTTCCGTGACGACGACCGTCCGCGCCGCAGGTTTGACGATGAGGACAGACCACGCCGCCGCTTCGACGACGACAAGCCTCGTGGCGAGCGTCGTTTCCGTGACGACGACCGTCCGCGTCGTCGTTTTGATGATGACAAACCTCGTGGCGAGCGCCGTTTCGACGACCGTCCGCGTCGTAGGTTTGACGACGACGACCGTCCCCGCTCGCGCCGTTTCGATGACGACAAGCCGAGAGGTGAACGCCGTTTTGACGACCGTCCACGCCGTAGGTATGACGATGACAAGCCGCGTGAGCGTCGTTTCCATGACGACGACCGTCAGCGTGGCGGCAACCGCCGTTACGATGACCGTCAACGCGACCGCCGTCGCTACGACGACGAAGAGCCTCGCCGTGGCCGTAAGGGTTATGTGAAAGAGAAAGACCCGCTGTACGACCGCCCGAAAGCGACCGGCGAAATCCGCTTGAACAAGTATTTAGCCGACTGCGGCATCTGCTCGCGTCGCGAAGCCGACGACCTCATCAAGGCCGGCTGCGTGATGGTGAACGACGAAATCATCACCACCATGGGCTACAAGGTGAAGACCGAAGACAAGGTGGTTTATGGTGGCCAGACCCTCAACCGCGAAAAGCTCCGTTACATCCTGCTCAACAAGCCCAAAGGCTACATCACGACCAGCGACGACCCGTATGAGCGCGACACCGTGATGGAACTCGTGAAGAACGCCTGCCCTGAACGCGTCTATCCTGTAGGCCGTCTCGACAAGCAAACCACCGGCCTTTTGCTGTTCACCAACGACGGCGACTTGGCCAAGAAGTTGACCCATCCGAGCAGCGAAGTGCCGAAGCTCTATCATGTCATCCTGGACAAGCCCTTGACCAAAAACGACATGCTGCGCATCTCTGAGGGCATCGAACTCGACGACGGTCCCATCGCAGCCGACAACATCGCCTACGACCAAGACGACGACAGCAAGAAGAGCATCGGCATCGAGTTGCATTCGGGCCGCAACCGCATCGTGCGCCGCATCTTCGAACACCTCGGCTATGAGGTGACGAAGCTCGACCGCGTGATGTTTGCCGGTCTCGACAAATACCGACTGCCCCGTGGCGAATGGCGTTTCCTCACTGACCTTGAGGTGGTCAACTTGAAGAAGATTTGACCTTGGACGCAGCCACAAGACAATTCATCAGGGAAAACCTGAACGCCGACGTGCCGACGCTCGCCTTGAAGAAGGCGCCCGTCGGCACCGACTTTTCATTGGCCTTGCGGCAGATACAGGCGCGGCAGCTGCTGCGCAAGAAAGTGCCGTCGTGGGCCGACAACGACGACCTGCTCTTTCCCGCCCACCTCTCCATCGAGCAATGCTCGTCGGAGGCGGCGGCGAGATACAAGGCAAGCCTGTTGCAAGGGCAGGCCTTTGCCGACTTGACGGGCGGCTTGGGCATCGACACCTATTTTATAAGGCAAGGTTTCGGGCAAGCCGACTATGTGGAACGGCAAACTGAGCTTTGCGACTTGGCGCGGCACAATTTCGAGGTCTTGAAAGCCAACGTCGAAGTGTGGAACGAAACGGCAGAGGACTATCTGAGCCGTTGTGAACCAAAGGATTGCATCTTCATCGACCCCGCCCGAAGGGACGAACACGGGCGCAAGACCGTTTCCATTGCCGACTGCACGCCAGACGTGGCGGCATTGCAGGAATCGTTGCTCGAAAAAGCCAGTACGGTGCTGGTGAAGCTTTCGCCCATGCTCGACATTGGCAAGGCCTTGGAGGAGCTGCGTCATGTGAAGGCCGTGCATGTGGTGTCCGTCGCCAACGAGTGCAAGGAGTTGGATGTCGTCATGGAACGCGGTTTTGAAGGAACGACGGAGGTGGTTTGCGTCAATCTGTTGACTGCGCAGCCGACGGTGCGTTTCACTTTGGAGGAGGAGCGTGACTGTCGGGCGCTTTTGGCCGACGATGTCCTGCAATATCTCTATGAACCCAATCCCGCCGTGATGAAAGCCGGTTGCTTCAAGCTGCTGACCGAGCGTTACGGCGTACTTAAACTTCATAAAAACAGCAATTTATACACATCTATCCAAAAGATTGTCGGTTTTCCGGGGCGCATCTTCGAGGTGGAAGGCTGTGCGCCTTACAACAAAAAGGTGAGGCAAGGCCTGCTTTCGGGGGTGGAGAAGGCTAACATCGCGGTGCGCAACTTCCCGCTGTCGGTGGCCGAGCTGAGGAAGGCCCTGAAGATCGGCGACGGTGACGAGACCTATCTCTTCGCCACCACGTTGCGTGGCGAGCGGAGAGTCGTCGTCAAAACGAAGAAAACCGCCTCCAACGAAGCGGTTTCCTCTCCATGTTGCTGACGAAGCGGCTTAGCGTCTGTCGGGGATGCCGAACTTGGTCCACCAAGTCTGGTCATACTTGTTCTTGATGGCTTTCTTCACCGTTTGGGTGCGGCCTTTCAAGGCGTTGAGGGCCTCGTGAGCCTCGTCGGATTTCTTGCGGAATTCCTCTTGGATCTTATCCATTTCGGCCGAAAGGGCCTCCAAGCGCTTGCAGTCTTCTTCCATTTTCTGTATCACGCTTTCTTCAACGCCGGCCTCCCGACCCAAGCGTTGGTTTCTCTTTACTCCTGACAGAATCAGTTTCGATTTTTCGAGTTGGTCTTTAAAAATTTGATACATAGCTCTTTATGATTAAATCTCGTAAATTGGGTTGGTTTTTAAATTGCGAGTGCAAAAATAGGAAAAAACTCGTATTTTTGCAAGCCAAAAAGTTTTTGTGAATGTATGCACTTTTTAAGAAAGAAATCAGCAACTTCCTCAGCTCGCTGATAGGCATCATGGTGATTGTGGTGTTTCTCCTCATCACCGGCTTGTTCCTTTGGGTGTTCCAAAGCGACTTCAATGTGTTGAACTTCGGCTATGCCAACCTCGACAGCCTCTTCATCTTGGCGCCGTGGGTGTTTCTCTTCCTCGTGCCGGCGGTGACGATGCGCAGCTTTGCCGAGGAAAACCGTACGGGCACCATCGAGATGTTGGCGACCAAGCCCTTGTCGGATTGGCAGATCATCTGGGCCAAGTTCTTGGCGGGCGTGGCGCTCGTCTTGTTGGCCTTGATTCCCACTTTCATCTATTATCTCACGGTCTACCAGTTGGGCTTGCCCAAAGGCAACCTCGACAGTGGCGGCATCTGGGGCTCCTACATTGGGCTTTTCCTGCTCAGCGCGAGCTTCGTGAGCATCGGCGTGTTCTGTAGCTCGCTGACCAACAACCAGATATTGGCCTTCATCATCTCGGTCTTCCTCTGCGGGTTCCTGCTGATAGGCTTCGAGTTCATCTACTCGCTGTCGTTGTTTGGCCGCGTCGACCTGTTCATCCAACAGTTAGGCATGAACGCCCACTACAGTTCGCTGAGCCGTGGCGTGGTCGACACTCGCGACGTGCTTTATTTCTTGAGTGTGATCGCGCTGTTTCTCAGTGCGACGAAATTGGTTCTTTCGAGCCGCAAATGGTAAAGGAGGCATGAGATGGAAAACAAGCGCAAGAGTCTGAAAAAGAACCAAATCGTTTCGTTCGTCATCACGGTGGTGATTGTGGTGGTGCTCAACGTGATCGGCTCGTTCGTCTTCACCCGTTTCGACCTGACGAGCGAGAAACGCTATACCCTGTCGCCCACGACGAAAGACATCCTCAACGACCTCGACGACTATGTCTACTTCAAGGTGTATCTCGAAGGCGACTTCCCGGCGGGCTTCAAGAAACTGCGTCGCGAGACCAAGGAGATGCTTGACGAGTTTCGCGCCTACACGAAATACATTGACTACGAGTTTATTAACCCTACCGAGAGCGGCAACGAGGCCGAAATCATGGAGACCTACAAGCAACTCTATCAGGCGGGCTTGAACCCCACCAACCTGAACGTGCGCAACAGCGACGGCTCGTCGAAACAGATGGTGATTTGGCCTTGTGCCTTGGTGAGCTACCGCAACAACACCGAGATTGCCATCGACCTGTTGGAGAACCAAGTGGGGCAAAGCGACGAGGAAGCCCTGAACGCCTCGATGCAGAACCTTGAGTTTCGCCTCATCGATGCCGTGAAAAAGGTCACGCGCCTGCAAAAGCCCAACATCGCCTTCATCGAAGGCCACGGCGAACTCGGCGAGCAAGACGTTTACGACATCACGCGGAGCTTGTCGCAAAACTACAACGTCGTCAGGCTTGAGATTGGCGGCAGGATCGACGCGCTCATCCATCGCACGCAGGACACCTTGCGCGACGTGAAGGCTTTCCCGTCGTACGACGCCATCGTCATCGCCAAGCCCATGCAGCCCTTCGACGAGAAAGACAAGTTCCTCATCGACCAATACATCATGCACGGTGGCAAGGTGCTTTGGCTCGTGGAACCGGTGTATGCCACGATGGACAGCCTGCAAAGCCAAGAGTCGACCGTCGGCATGGAGCAAGACCTCAACCTCGACGACATGCTCTTCAAATATGGCGTGCGCCTCAATCGCGACCTGCTGCTCGACTTGACCTGCGCCGCGCTTCCGGTGCGCACGGGACAGATGGGAGGCCAAGCGCAGTTGGAGTTTTTCCGCTGGTATTACTTCCCCTTGCTGCAAGCCGCTTCGGGCCATCCCATGGTGCGCAACATGAACGCCATCAAGGCCGACTTCGTCAGCTCGATGGACGCCACCACCTCGGCCAACGGCATCGAGCAAATCCCGCTGCTCAAGACCTCCGACTACACCAAGGTGTCGGGCACGCCGGTGTTCATCACCCTTGCGATGCTCCGCCAGACCCCCGACCGGCGCATGTTCAACGCGAAGGGCAAGACCGTGGCCTATCTGCTGAAAGGCAGTTTCACGTCGCTCTACGCCAACCGCATCCCGCAGGAAATCGTCGACGACCAAGCCACCGACTTCATGGAAGAGAGCAAGCCCACCGCCATGATTGTGGTGGCCGACGGCGACCTCATCCGCAACCAAATCGACATCAGGACGCGCAAGCCGTTGCCCTTGGGCTTCGACCAATACACGCAAAACACCTACGCCAACAAGGAGTTCATCGAAAACGCCATCAGTTATCTGGTCGACGGCGAAGGCTTGATCGACATCCGCTCGCGTGAGCTGAAGGTCCGCCTCTTGGACATGACCAAAATCAGTCGCGAGAGGACCCAATGGCAAATCGTCAACACCTTGGTGCCCATCGCCCTCATCGTTGCCTTGGGCTTCGTCATGGCGTTCATCAGGAAGAAAAAATACAGCAAAAAATAATCCACAATGAAGAAAAACAATCGCATCACCATCATCATTGCCGCTTTGTTAGTCGTCGTTGCCGGCATTTTGATTTGGAACAACCGCTATCTCTCCACCTTGCAAGGCGAGGCCTCCGATTTCCAGGTGTGGGACACGGCCTCCGTCACGAAGATCTACTTGGCCGACCGCCGCGAGCGCGAGTCGCTGCTGGAGCGGCAAGACGACGGCGGCTGGACCCTCAACGGCAACTACAAGGCCCATCCCAAGCAAGTGAGTTATCTGCTCACCACCTTATATAAAATACGCATCAAGATGCCCGTGAGCGTGGCCAGCCACGACAACATCGTCAAGCAAATGGCTGCCCAAAGCACGAAGGTGGAGGTCTACCAGATCGTGCCGCGCATCAACCTGTTCGACAAAATCAAATTGTTCTATCACGAGAAGCGCACCAAGGTCTTCTATGTGGGCGACGCCACCATGGACAGCAGCGGCACTTTCATGCTGAAAGAGGGTGCCGACAAGGCTTATATCGTCTACATCCCCAGTTTCAGAGGCTTCATCACCACACGCTTCACCGCCAACCCCGACGACTGGCGCGACCACACCATCTTCCATGAGACCTTGTCCGACATCCAGTCCGTCGCCGTCGAGTTCAACGAAGACCCCGAAGGCAGCTTCCGCATCGACAACATCGGGAAGCACCAATACAAGCTCACGCGCCTTTGCGACAACAAGGAATTGCCTTACGACACACTGAAGGTCATCAACATGCTCTCGTCGTTCAGCGACCTCCGCTTTGAGGCCTTGTTTACCAACACCTTGCCCCAAGAGCGCATCGATTCCATCGTAGGTTCGCCCTTCGTACACAACGTCGTCTTGACCGGCAAAGACGGCAAGACGCAAGACATGAAGACTTTCAAGAAGTTGGTCTTGAACGGCGTGACCGACATGGGCGGCGAGTATGGCGACATCGACCG
Source organism: uncultured Bacteroidales bacterium (assembly GCA_937877465.1). Classification (GTDB taxonomy): domain Bacteria; phylum Bacteroidota; class Bacteroidia; order Bacteroidales; family F082; genus Limimorpha. The sequence goes on from CALFIT010000038.1 coordinate 15,529, forward strand.
CGACCGCATGTATGCCCTCATCGACGGCGGCAAGGACTTCGTCCTCATCCAGAACTACGTCTTCGACAAGGTGCTGCATGACGTGCGCTACTTTGAGGCCGGCCATCCCATCAGGGGCGACATGGGCTATTTCGAGGAAATCAAATAAGGCTATTTCTTCCTCAGGAGACCGACCATCTTGAAACTCACGTCCGTGAAGATGAGCGGGGCATAGCCGTTGCGCTCGATTTGGCGTATGGCCTCTTCGAAAAGCGCGGCGATTTGGGCCAAGTTGGCCGGACTGACGAAAGGCGCGAAGTTGGCGTTGAACTTCTTCTCGTCGTCGGGCAGCATGACGATTCCGGCAAGGTTGTTGTTGAAAAGCAGCGCGTTGCGGACGATGCGCAGGCCGTAGTTGAGCAGTTCCTTTTGCTTCTCGCGCCCAATCGGCTTGATTTCGTCAGAGAACTTGATCAGGTTGGCATAGTCGGCCTTGAAACAGAGGCGCATCCACTGCTGGAAGGTGGTGAAGAAGAACTTGCGGTCTTCCGACTCCTGCACCGAATGGCAGGCCGTCAGCCAGTCGCCTTCCGAGACTATGGCCGCGTCGTGCGCCTGCTGCGGTGTGCAGCCGAGACGCTCGACCAAGGCCTTTTCCACCTCGTTAACCTCAATCGCCGGCACCTTCACCAACACCGTCCTCGACTTGATGGTGGCCAAAAGCTCCTCCGCGTCCTCGGCGACGAGGATAAAGACGGTCTTCTCGGGCGGTTCCTCAAGCAGTTTCAGCAGTTTGTTGGCCGTATCGACGCGCATCTTTTCGGCCATCCAAATGATGGCAATCTTGTATTCGCCCTCGTATGATTTCATGCTCAGCTTGCGCAGCAGCGAGGCCGCGTCGCGCACCGACATGTAGCCCTGCTTGTTCTCCACGTCGAGGAAAGTGTACCAGCTCGAAGTGTCGGCATAGCCTTGGTTTTGAATGACATACTCGCGCCATTCCTCCATGAACAAGTCCGACTCAGGATCTTTCTTTACCTTTTTTGTGGAGGCAGTCGGCACGACGAAATGCAGGTCGGGATGGACCAATTTCTGCATCTTCTGGCAGGTGGGACAGGCGCCGCAGCTGTCGGTCTCGGTGCGATTGGGGCAAAGGATATATTGCGCGTAGGCCAAGGCCAAGGCCAATTTCCCGCTTCCGGCGGGGCCCAAAAAGAGCTGGGCGTGAGAGACATGGTTGTCGCGCACGCTTGCGATGAGCCTTTGCTTGAGGGCGGATTGGCCGATGACGTCTTTGAATTGCATGGCATTTGATTTCGGAGAGCAAAAATACAATTTTTCGAGCATCAAGCCCAAAAAATGGACAAATATGTTTCATCACCACTTCACCTGCAAAACCATCGCCTTGATCCAGTTGGCCTTGGGGGGATAAATTTTCGATTTTTGAAATTATTTCGCATAAAAGCGAAATATTTGGAAAAAAGTGTTATCTTTGCAGCGTCAAAAAAGATCCATAACTATGAAAACAGCGAAAATTGTGTCCATTGCGACCTCTGACCAAGTAGGTCTTTATTCTATTTGCTTCAACAATGATGAAAGCGAGTTTCGGAAATTTGTCAAGAAATTCAAGGATAACGCCGCATTGAACAAGGATTACCAATCAATTCTTTATGCTCTCGACAGGATTATTGCGAAAGGTGCTTTCGAAAGGATGTTTCGCTATGAAGGGAAAATGAACGACAATGTTGTGGCTTTGTCTCTTGATTCCAAAAAGTTGCGATTGTATTGTTTACGCATGTCCGACCAAATCCTGATAGTTGGCAATGGTGGCGTGAAAGAAACTCGTACCTACGACGAGGATGAGGAATTGAGTGGCTACGTCATGGATTTGCAAAAGTTTGATGAACTTCTCAAGCAAGCACAAGAAGAAGGCTCCATCTATATTGAGCAGAACATGATTACAGGTATTGAAGAAATGACTTTCAAGGTATGATTGAGATTCATGATGACATATTGCGCGAGGAATTGGCAAAGATACCGCCATTGACGAGGGAAGCCTATTTCCTTACAGATGACATTGCCGAGCGCATCGATGCGATAATGAAAGAAAAGGGCATCAGCAAGAAGCAGCTTGCCGAACTCACCCATCGCAGGCCGTCGGACGTAACGCGCTGGCTCGGCGGTGGCCACAACTTCACCTGCAAGACGATTGCCATGATTCAGTTGGCCTTGGGAGAGAAGATTGTGGAGGTGGTGAAGTGAAATTACATATTACCTTTTGCTTCATTACATGTCGAGCACAATACTTGTAAATTGTCCAATGTGGTTTCACCGCCTTTTGACCATGGAATAATATGGTCAAAATGAATATTGTGCAAACCACCACTACATTCGACGCCACAAATCCTACAACGATTACCATCTCTCATTAATACCTGTACTTTAAGACGGTCACTTGGGTCGCGTTTTGTTTTATGCTTAACGGATGAAGTGTTGTCGTTTTCTGAAATCTCATTTATGGAATCGTCATCATTTTCAGAAACATAGGCTATGAAACTCTCCAAGGCTTTGTACCATGTTCCATAATGACGTAAATAAGTGCCCGATGAAATCATAGATAATTCTTTATTATCCATATCTCGTCTTGAAGGTTGCTTTCCTTTTTTTAGCCAAGCATCTTTTATATTTGACAATAGTTCTTCGTCAGAATAAAAAGTGTTACTTATATCAGCACCTGCCAATGCTAGTGCATTATTCCATTTGCCAAATCGCCTCGTAACTGTAGAACTATTTATTTTAGCATTTGCATCGAACTCTTTAATTGTCAGTTTAGTCTTTCCAAGTTTTTTCATTACCGATTTCATTTCTTCTAAAATGTCTTCATCGGTAATCGCTTCTTTCTTTATGAGATGAAATTCCATACGCTAATTTTAGATGCAAAAATACAATAATTCCGCGATAGTTGCCCAACATAACGAATTAAAACTTAATTTTGCAC
>CALFIT010000039.1 GCA_937877465.1 uncultured Bacteroidales bacterium
AAAAAATGGAAAATAATCTCTACTTTAGCCACATGAACACGATAAAAAGCATGGCGCAGCAAACCTTTGTCAACCAGAAACTTGACTTCGTAGAGGAATTGGTGCTCTACACCGACTCGCACATCTTCCTCACGGGAAAGGCGGGCACGGGAAAGACCACTTTCCTGAAAAACCTGCCGCTGAAGACCTACAAGCGCATGGTCGTGGTGGCCCCCACGGGCGTGGCCGCCATCAACGCGGGCGGACAGACCATCCACTCGTTCTTCCAACTGCCTTTCGGCCCCCTGCCGCCGGGCAATAGCACCGTCACGGCACAACTCCACCGCATGAAGAAGCAGAAAATCAGCCTCATGCGCAGCCTCGACCTGCTCATCATCGACGAAATCAGCATGGTGCGTGCCGACGTCTTGGACGCCATCGACGCCGTGTTGCGCCGCGTGCGCCACTCGCAAAAGCCTTTCGGCGGACTGCAACTCCTGATGATTGGCGACGTACACCAACTCGCGCCCGTGGCCAAGCCCGAGGAATGGGAAGTGCTGGCACCGTATTACGACACGCCTTATTTCTTCGGCAGCCAAGTGCTGAAAAAAACGCCTTACGCCTGCGTGGAACTCGAACACATCTACCGCCAGCACGACCCGGATTTCATCACCTTATTGAATAAGGTGCGCGACAACCGCATGGACGCGGAATGCCTGCGCCTGCTCAACACGCGCTTCAAGCCGGGCTTCGTGCCCAAGGACAATGAAGGCTACATCACCCTGACGACCCACAACTACCAAGCCGACCAAATCAACGAGGCGAAATTGGCGGCCATCGAAGCGAAACCTTTGGTTTTTGAGGCCGAGGTGCAGGGCAACTTCCCCGAAAACACCTACCCCACCAAGGAAGAGCTTGTGCTGAAAGTCGGGGCGCAGGTGATGTTCGTCAAAAACGACCCGAACCCCGAAAAGGCCTTCTTCAACGGGAAAATCGGGCGGGTGGTCGGCTTCGACGAGAAGGAAGGCACCGTCACCGTGGAGAGCGACGGCGAGCGCATCACCGTGCCGCGACTGAAGTGGCAGAACATGGAATACGCCATCAACCCTGAGAACCAAGAGATTGAGGAAAAGGAAATCGGCAGCTTCACCCAGATTCCGCTGCGTTTGGCTTGGGCCGTCACCATCCACAAGAGCCAAGGCCTCACCTTCGACAAGGTCATCGTCGATGCGGGACAGGCCTTCGCCCACGGGCAGGTCTATGTCGCCCTCAGCCGCTGCACCTCGCTTGAAGGCTTGGTGCTGAAGACAAGCATCACTTCGAGCGCGTTGGTCAACGACTTCTCCGTCAACCGTTTCGTTGACGCGCTGCCCGAAAAAGAACCCACACAGGAAAAGGTCGATGCGCTGCGCCACGAATACGAGTTGGAGACCATGCTCGAACTCATCGACTTCAACGGGATTTACGACGATTTCGTGAGGTTGGTGAAGGTGGTTTACGGCAACGACACGCTCTTCGAAAGCACGATGATCCAAGACCTCTCGCAGCGGCGCAACCGAATCCACGAGGAACTGTGCCAAGTCGGGGTGAAGTTTGAGAGCCAAATCCAGAAGCTGCATGGCGAGGCGGCCTCGTGCGAGCAAAACCCGGCGTTGCAAGACCGCCTGAAGAAAGGCGCGGCCTACTTCGACGAGCATCTGAAGTCCATCGCGGCGGGCCTTTTCGACCTGCCCTTCAAGACCGACAACAAGGCTGTGAACGAGCAACTTACGGAAGCCTTGAAGCCGCTCAAGGAAGACATCTACCTGAAAGGCAGTTGCCTCGAAGCCTGCAAAGACGGTTTCAGCGTCGGCAAATACCAAAAGACCAAGTCCGTCAAGCTGTTGGAAGCCGAAAAAAGCGGGAAGAAGAAGGTGGAGATCAAGTTTGAGCCAGGCAAGGGCGGAAGCCTTTACTCGCTGCTGCTGTCGTGGCGCGAGGCCCGTGCCGAGGCCGACGATGTGCCGGCATCCAACATTGCGCCCATCAGGACCTTGAAGGCCATAGCCGAAACGAAACCCGTCACGCTTGCCGAATTGCGCCAAGTAGAAGGCATGGGCACAAAGCGTATAAGAAATTACGGAGCGGAAATCCTTAACATCGTGCTAAGGCATTTGGGGCAAGACCCAGAAAAGGCCGACATCGGTGATTTGGCAAAAGTCCCCCAAAAGAAAACCAACGGGGCCACTTACCTCCAGACCAAGCAAATGGCGGAGCGAGGCATGAGCGTTGAGGCTATCGCCAAGGCGAGAGGATTGGCCGAGTCGACCGTTTTCAGTCATCTTACGTATTGGGTCGAGCAAGGCTCTTTTCCCGCCTTGCAATTTGTTTCGAACGAGAAGATGGCCGAAATCCGCGACTACTTTGAGGCGACGGGCGACCCAAAAGTCACCACGGCACGAGACGTTTTGGGCGAGGACTATCAATACGGCGAGATACGCATGGTTTTGGCCGAAATGAAAAGGGAAGGATATTTCAAGGAACCGTGA
>CALFIT010000040.1 GCA_937877465.1 uncultured Bacteroidales bacterium
ATGCATTAGGGACTGCGCCGAATAGTTTCTCCACGTTCAAATAAATCGGGTTCAGCGCAAAGGCCGAAATAGCATTGTAAGGATAAGAATCGCGCCAATCGTAATGCAAGGTCGTGTCGTTGATGGGCAGGATCTGGATGATTTTCAATCCTTTGCCGATGCACCAGTCGCCTAATATCGGCAGGTCGGCAAACTCGCCGATGCCGAAATCGTCTGCCGTGCGCAGGCTGAACAGCGGCACGGCCACACCTTTCATGGTCCGCCTTTCGGTGAGGCCGAACCAGTCCCAAACGCGGTCTTGGCCTTCGAGCCAATGGCGGTTGGGGCCGTCCTCCCAGCGGATTTGGCCGTTTTCCCGGATGAAATATTTGTATTCGGTCGCCTTGGCTACGTCGGTTTCCACCGACCAAATCCCCGGCCCCACATATTCCATCGGAACGGCCCTGTTGGTGCTCCAACGGCCTAATTCTGAGGTGTTTCCCGCCAGGAACAATTCTTCACCCCAGTGGCTGTCGTATCGTAATCTGAATAGGGTTTTCATGCGGCAAAAATAGAGAATTATTTCACGCAGAAATCGCAGAAGCCTACCGGACGCGAAAACAACGTCGCTTTGCGCTTCATATAGTTCTGCGTATTCTGCGTGCTAAAAAATCGTATTCTGCATGAGATTCACCCGACTCATCACCCCGCGATTGCTTCCCGAATCGAAGAACACGCTGTAAGCCGAAACGCCCACTTCCTGAAGGTCGTAACTCATCTTGCGCATCCGGAAACTGACGTTGATGGAATCGCGCTGTAGTTGCTTCGGCGAGAGGCTAATAACGGTATCTTGGTAACCGATGCAGGAATAGTACAGATTGATAGCGTTTGTTCGGTCGAAAATCGGCAGTTCATAATGCCCTTTGGCATCGGTACTGGAGCCGTATGGCGTATTCACGATGCTGATGTTCACATTCTCCACGCCGAGGTTGCCGAAGACGGTGGTTTTGGTTTGCCCCACTGCGCTTTGGAATGAAAGTGCTGCGAAGAGCACAATGAGGTAAATTTTCTTCATAAAGCGTAAATTTTGATAGTTTAAAGAGGTGATTTTGTGGCTGAAATGCTACAAAAATCATACCATGTTTTGTTAGGCAAATGCCTTTTTAATCCAGTCATACCTGGTACAGCGCCTTCCAAAGCCTATTCGTGGTTCCTTAATCTCCGCTCCAGCTCTTCCATGCTCGCCATGAGTTCGGCGAAGGTGGGCTTGGGACCGTAGATCATGGCGCCAGTCATCAATTCGTAATCGTTTTGCCAGTTGTCGCGACATTCTTTTGGCGGAACAAGTTGTATGCGGTCGCGGATATCGGGCGTATAGTCAACACCATTCATGCTCGTCAATGTGGCTCGATGGTGCCTGATGGTTTCCCACAAAGTGTCGTCTTTGATGGCCTTGTCCATAACGCCTCGCTTCATCATGATGTGAAGGTCGTAAATATGTCGTGAGCGGCGGTGTGCCTCTATCGTGTTGCTGACCGAAAACAACTCATGAAGCAGAAACGCTTTCTCCAAAAAGGTCTTTTCGGCTACTGCGGTCCTGACTTGATTGTCCGCAATAGTGGTGTTGATGTTCGGCAAGGCGTTTTCGGCCATGCTACAGATTTGCTTGTTTTCTGCCGGTTCAAGCAACGAGCGTGCCCCAGCCTCTATTTTGATGATTGGCGCAATGTAATCTAGTTTATCTTCGAAAATGGATTGATACGCTACAAAGATGATTCGAGGCTCCGGATAGGTTGTCTCTCCTTCTCCGTCAGGTT
>CALFIT010000041.1 GCA_937877465.1 uncultured Bacteroidales bacterium
CAGCCTTGGATGGAGGTGAATTGCTGTGTGTAATCGCCTGTCACATAATAGGTTTCATCGTTCCAAGTGTAGCTGATACAGGAGTGGTCGCTCCATTCGGTTTCGATGATGTCGTCGATGGTCAAGTGGAGGGTGACGATGCTGTCGCAGCCTTGGATGGAGGTGAATTGCTGTGTGTAATCGCCTGTCACATAATAGGTTTGCCCGTTCCAAGTAAAGTTCTCGCAGGCTTGGTGGCTCCATTCGGTGTGATAGCCTTCGTTGATGGTCAGATGGAGGGTGACGATGCTGTCGCAGCCGTGGATAGTGACCATGTTTTGCGTATAGTCACCTGATTGGCTGTAAGTTATCCCGTTCCAGACATAGCTCCCGCAAACCTCATGGCTCCAATCGGTGTGATAGGACGGGAAGATGGTCAAGTGGAGTGTCACGATGCTGTCGCAGCCTTCGGGCGTGTCGAAAGTCTGTGAGTAGTCGCCCGAATGGTTGTAGGAAACTCCGTTCCAGCTATAGCTGTCGCAGGTTTGGTGCGACCATTCGTAGTAGACGGCATCGTTGATGGTCAGGTGGAGCGTCACGGTGCTGTCGCAGCCGAAGATATTGGTGAACGACTGCGTGTAATTCCCTGACTGCGTGTAGGTTTGTCCGTTCCAGACGAACTCGGTGCAAGAAGTCTCGTAGATGTCGTTTGACGAGGAATGTCCCGTGTAAGGGATGATTACCGTGTTGTTGGTGATGTCGCATTCGGGCTGCAGGTTGCCGTTTTGGGCGATGCCACCGCCGTTGCAGTTGACCACGATCACCAAGTTGTTCAGTCCCTGCATATTGCAAAGCTGTGATGACGACAGGTGCAAATCTTTCACCTCACTCATGCCCGGACGGAGCGGCTCGTTAACCGTTTCGGTATGCAGCACCGTACCGCCAAAATGGTTGGCGAAGACCGTGATATAATAAGGTCGGTTCAAGATGTTGTCGCCTTGGTTGGTGTAGTTGAACATGATGATGACCTCGTCGCCGCTATGGTCGACGCTTGCGCTGACGGCCACGACATCGGGGACGGCATAGAACGGTCGTCCGTACTGGTCGATGGTGGTGGCTTGTTGCAGGAAGTTGTTGAACGGTCGCCTGATGTTGCCTTGCGGGTCGGTGAACGGCGTGGCGTTGTTGTAGAGCGTCTGCATCACCGAGAGGTTCTCGTTGACGTTGGTCACGTTGTACATGTACTGGTTCCACACCTTGCGAGCCGAGGCCCACGGCACGGTTGACGAGTGGAACACGACGAGATGGCCCGAGTTGGTGTGGCCTGCGCCAAACTGTCCGCAGATAGCGATCTCCGCGCTGCCGTCGGCGTCAACATCGGCGATGATGGGATATTGCATCACCGTGCATTCGCCGAAAGAGAGCTGGGTGAGCAAGGCACCCGTCGAGCCTTCAAGGATCTTGATGGTCGACTGGTCGGAAAGCAGCACCTCCATCTCGCCGTCGTTGTTGAAGTCGAAGGTGGTGGCGCCGTTGGAGTAAGAGTCCTCGTCGACGGCCTTGTCCCACAGCAGGGAGAAAGTGTTGGTGTTGCGGTTGAACTTGTAGGCCTGCACCTTGTTGCCCGACACGCGGCTCTGGATGACCACCTCTATGTTGTTGTCGTTGTCGATGTCGGCCACAAGCGGGATGCTCTTTCCGGTGCCGGTCTGCGCGACCGTGATTGAGCCTAAAATCGTGTTGTTGTGTACGTCCCAGACATACATTCCCATTTCCCCGCCCGATGTGTTCTTGTTGCTGATGAAGACGTCGAGGTAGCCGTCGAGGTTGAAGTCGACCACTTGTGGATGGCCGTCGACGGCGATGCCCGAAGGCGGCGTGATGGAGGCCGAGAGCGTCATGGAGTTGCCCGCAGTGCCCGTCCGGTTGGTGATGGTGATTTCGTACACCTCGTTGCCCAACACCAATTCGGGGCGCGAGTCGCCGGTCAGGTTGGCCACGCAAGGCGAAGGCAGCTTGTGGCTTGCGGTGTGGGCATACGAGCCGCCGAAGTTGCTGACCGAGGCATTGGTCACCAAAAGCGTGCCCGTCTCGGCATCGAAAATCTTGTTGCCCACATAGATTTCGGGGTAGCTGTCGCCGTTGAAGTCGACGAAGCCCACGTTGGGCGCCGGGAAGCCCGTCGCCACCGACCACATCGGCGTCGTGCCGTGGGAGGTCAGGTCGTAGCCGTACATGGTGTTGTTTTGCGTGCAGACGGCGAAGAGCACATGGCCCGAATGCAGCTTCACCATGCCGTAAGGCGCGGCATCCACCGTCGACACGTTGCCCGGCAGCGTGAAGGTATAGATGATGGCATGGGTCTGTGAGTTAAACACTTGCACGGTGTTCACATTGTAGAAGTCGCTGCCCGACGGGGCGAAACAAACGATTTCGGGGACACCGTCGTTGTTGATGTCACCCACCAGAGGGATGACCAAGGTGGAGACGGCCTCCGTCGACGACCAGTCCTCCATGATGCCCCATTGGGTGGCTTCGGGGGCGAAGGTGCAGTTGGCGGTCTGGATGTTGTCGGGGAGCTCGCGGTATTGTCCGAATGCCGTCACGCAGGCCGACATGATGGCGGCCAACAGTGCGTGATGCAAAAGGTGGAATCGGGTCTTCATGGCGAATGGGTTTTTACAGACTTGCAAATATAGGCAATAATCCGACATGGGCTGCGAAAAGGCAAAAAAAAATCCCAACCGCTCTTTGGGTCGGTTGGGACTTGCTGTTATCGTGAAAACAAGCGCTTACTTCACTTGGTCGACGATGGCCTTGAAAGCCTCGGGGTTGTTCAAGGCGAGGTCGGCGAGGACCTTGCGGTTGATTTCGATGCCGGCTTTGTTGAGTTTGTCGATGAATTGGCTGTAGTTCATGTCGTATTCGCGGATGGCTGCGTTGATACGGACGATCCACAGGCTGCGGAATTCGCGTTTCTTGTTTCTTCTGTCGCGATAAGCGTAGGTCTGACCCTTTTCGTAAGAGTTCTTCGCCACAGTCCAGACGTTCTTTCTCGTACTGAACTGACCTTTGGTCTTCTTCAGGATTTTCTTTCTTCTGGCTCTTGAAGCCACTGCATTGACTGATCTTGTCATTTCTTTTGATTTTTTCGTCCAGCGCCTCGCTCCTTTCGAGAACTTTTCTGCTGAGACAAATTACACATTAGGTTAATTACATGAGAAGCATTTTCTTGACTACCTTCTCATCGGCACGGTCGACGAGAGCGGTGTGATCCAGGTTGCGTTTTCTCTTCTGGCTCTTCTTGGTCAGGATGTGGCCATGATAAGCATGCTTTCTCTTCAGATGGCCGCCGCCGGTGACTTGGAAACGCTTTTTGGCAGCGGACTTGGTCTTCATTTTAGGCATTTTACAATTAGTTTTAAAGGTATTAAGTTGTTGTTTTCTATTTCTATTTCTCGTTGGCTTTTAGCTATTAGCATTTAGCTTTTAGCTTTTAGCTTGGTTGCCACAAAGCTAATGGCTAATTGCTTAAAGCTAACAGCCCAACAGCCTTGCATCTCTCGAGTATATCTAAATTCTACTTCTTCGTTGACTTGGGAGCTATCATCATCTGCATTCTCTTCCCTTCGAGCTTCGGCATCATCTCCACCTTCCCGAACTCCTCAAGCTCTTGCGCAAACTTCAGCAGCATAATCTCGCCTTGTTCCTTGTAGACGATGGAGCGGCCTCTGAAAAAGACTTCCACCTTCACCTTCGAACCCTCTTGGAGGAAACGCTTGGCGTGGTTGAGCTTGAACTCGAAGTCGTGGTCGTCGGTCTGCGGTCCGAGGCGGATTTCCTTGATAACGACCTTGGTGGCCTTGGCCTTTTGTTCCTTTTGGCGTTTCTTCTGGTCGAAGACGAACTTCTTGTAGTCCATCGCCTTGCAGACGGGCGGATTGGCGTCGGGCTGGATTTCGACGAGGTCGACACCCAACTCCTCGACGATCCTCAACGCCTCGCGCAGCGGATAGATGTTTGGGGTCACCCCCTCGCCCACCAAGCGCACCATCGGGGCTTTCACCTGCTCGTTGATGCGGTGGTTGAATCCGTCGTTGTCTTTCTTCGGCCTCTGGCCCGGTCTTCCTTTTTGTGGAATCTGTGCTATGACTTTAGTCTCCTATATTAAGTTAATATTCAATGAATTACTGTCTATCTCTTGCTTTGCTCCTCTTCGACTTGCTTGCGAATCATCTCGGCGAAGTCGGCGGTGGGCATCGTGCCCAAGTCGACTTGGCCGTGCTTGCGCACCGACACCGCGTTTTCAGCCTCTTCCTTCTCGCCCACGATGAGCATGTAAGGATATTTCTTCATCTCGGCGTCGCGGATCTTGCGTCCGATTTTCTCGTTTCGCTCGTCAATGAGGGCGCGAATATCGGACTTTTTCAGATACGATTGCAAATTTTTCGCAAAATCGAGGTATTTTTCGCTCACGGGGAGGATAATCACCTGGTCGGGAGCCAGCCACAGCGGGAACTCGCCAGCGCAGTGTTCGAGTAGCACGGCCACGAAACGCTCCATCGAGCCGAAGGGGGCTCGGTGCACCATCACAGGGCGGTGTTTCTCGTTGTCGGCGCCGATGTAGGTCAGGTCGAAACGCTCAGGCAGGTTGTAGTCCACCTGAATCGTGCCCAACTGCCACTTGCGGCCCAAGGCGTCCTTCACCATGAAGTCGAGCTTGGGTCCATAGAAGGCGGCCTCTCCATATTCCACATGGGCGGGCAGCCCCTTCTCGGCGCAGGCCTCCTGAATGGCGGCCTCGGCCTTGGCCCAGTTTTCGTCCGTGCCCACATACTTCTCGTGGTCGTTGGGGTCGCGGAGCGATATTTGCGCCTCAAAGTTCTTGAAGTCAAGGGCTTTGAAGATGATTTCGATGATTTCCATCACGCGGATGAACTCCTCCTTCACTTGGTCGGGACGGCAGAAGATGTGGGCATCGTCTTGGGTGAACGAGCGCACACGGGTCAAGCCGTGCAACTCGCCGCTCTGTTCGTAGCGGTACACCGTGCCGAACTCAGCGCAGCGGAACGGCAGGTCCTTGTAGCTGCGCGGCTTCCACTTGAAGATCATGCAGTGGTGGGGGCAGTTCATGGGCTTCAGCAGGTACTCCTCGCCTTCTTCGGGCGTCGTGATCGGGCGGAAGCTGTCGGCGCCATAGTGGTCCCAGTGGCCCGAAGTCACATAGAGCTGCTTGCCGCCGATGTGGGGCGTGATGACTTGCTCGTAGCCGTATTCCTTCTGGATCTTGGTCAGGTAGTCTTGCAGGCGCAGGCGCAGTTCAGTGCCTTTGGGCAGCCATATCGGGAGACCCTTGCCCACCGTGTCGCTGAACATGAAGAGTTCCAACTCACGACCCAGCTTGCGGTGGTCGCGCTTCTTGGCTTCTTCGAGCAGCACGAGGTATTCCTCCAACTCCTTCTGTTTCGGGAAGGTGATGCCGTAGACGCGGGTGAGCTGCTTGCGCTTCTCGTCGCCGCGCCAGTAGGCACCGGCCAACGAGGTCAGCTTGACGGCCTTGATGACACCCGTGTTGGGGATGTGCGGTCCACGGCAGAGGTCGGTGAAGGCGCCACATTTATAATAGGTAATGGTGCCGTCTTCCAATTCGCTAATCAACTCAACCTTGTATTCGTCGCCTTTCTCGTTGAAATACTTCAGGGCCTCGGCCTTGCTGACGTCGACGCGCTCGAAGCTCTGCTTCTCGCGGGCCAGTTCCAGCATCTTCTTCTCGATGGCGGCGAGGTCGGCCTCGGTCAGGGTGATGTCGCCCGTGTCGATGTCGTAATAGAAACCATTGTCGATGGAAGGGCCGATGCCGAACTTCACACCTTTATATAATGCCTCTATCGCTTCGGCCATGAGGTGGGCCGACGAATGCCAGAAGGTGGCTTTGCCTTCGGGGTCGTCCCAAGTGAAGAGCTGGATTGTCGCGTCCTCGTTGACGGGGCGCATGGCATCCCACATCTTGCCGTTCACTTTGGCCGACAGCACGTTACGCGCCAAGCCCTCGCTGAGGCTCTTGGCGACGTCCATCGGCGTGACGCCCGCTTCATATTGTCTGACACTGTTGTCAGGGAAGGTTATGTTAATCATAGGTAGAGTCGGTTTTTGAAAACGGCTGCAAAAGTACAAAATATTTCGTTACGAAACGCAGATTCAGCGCGTTTGGCCGATTTTTTTTTGAAACGCTAAAATACTTGGTTTCCCATGGTGTGTTGCCACTCACTTTTATGAATATCGCTTGTCATTCCCAAATGTTCAGTGCATTCAAGCCTGCAAGTAATCCAAGTCTCCCAACATTCTGGTGATGACACTCCGAAAGTCGGCCTTGAAGCCGTCGTTTTGCTGGTATTCCTTGTACAACGACATGTCGCCTTTCCGTTTTTGACGGATGATGCGGTCGATGATTTCGATCATCAAGGCATCCACGGCCTGCTGGTCGGGATTGCCCACCACTAACGCCTTGTAATTCTCATCGGCGGCGACGGCTTGTGCGACGCTAACCAATTTCGTTTTCTGGTCATCGGGCGTGGCATCCCAGCCGTTGAACCAGCGTTGGTTGAACTCTTTCAATATCTCATCCAAGGGGTCTTTGTCCTCCTCTACCCCGCCTGCATTGACCATGGTTGGCTTCAACGGGTCAATGGTGGTCTCGCCAGCATCCAAGGTGATAGCCTCATTCAAGGCGGTGCGTCTCAGTCCGTAGGTGTTCAGATCCACCGAATCCAACAGGTCTGTCAAGCTGTCGATGTCGGGACCGGTTATGTGTAGGCCCGGTATGAGATAGCGCAAGAACCAGAACAGCTTTTCCCAGTCCTTCATCTCGAAAGGCATGATGGCCGCCACACGCGAATAGATTTTCACGAATTGCTTGCACTTCATCTTGAAGTCGGCCTTGCCGTTTTCGGGCCAATCGATCTCATAGTTGAAACGGTCGGCGGCGGCGTCAATGATGGGCGACCATTGGTCAGCTGATGCCCCGTGGATGTACATATCGATGAATGTGTCGACCTCCTCCATGTCGAACACGCCAAACGAAAGCAAAGTGCTTCTCAACTCATGCAGGATGTTGACATCCGTCGCTTCGCTCAAAGTCGTGGAGGTGTAGAACGGGTCGAAGGCATTCTTGATGTCGTCTTGAGTATTATAGAAATCGAGGATAAACAAGTCTTCACTCAACTTGCCCAAGTCGGGCGCGGAACGGTTCAACCGCGAGAGTGCCTGCACCGCCAACACGCCGTCCAAAGGCTTGTCGACGTACATGGCACATAGCTTGGGCTGGTCGAAACCAGTGAGGTATTTGTTGGCTACAACCAAGATGCGGTAATCGTCGGAGTCGAACTTCTCAGCCGTCTGGGTGTCGGGGAAACCGTTCATGCCTGCTTCGGTGTAGTCCGACCAAGCCGTTCCGCTGTCTTCGGCAGCGAAAGAGCCATAAAGCTGCTCAGTCATGGGATAGATGAAGGCTTCCTGGTGTTGGATGCGTTTCTCGCCACTGAAGGCAATCAATATCTTGTATGGCAGTCCTTTCTCCACAACAATCCGATTGAGCGCCTGATAATACCTGATGGCGCACTCGATGTCCTTGGTCACCACCATCGCCTTGGCCTTGCCTTTCAGCTTATGGCTTCGGAACACCTTTGCATCGAAATGGGCCAGCATCACGTCGGCCTTGGCCGCAATGGTCTTGGGGTCGCGCTCGACGGCGCCACGCAACTTCTTCTGTGCCCGCTCGTTGTCGTATTCGGGGTTGTCCTCGATGCTCTTGGTCAGCTCGTAATAACTGCGATAGGTGGTGTAGTTGGTGAGCACGTCAAGGATGAAGCCTTCCTCGATGGCCTGCTTCATGCTGTAGAGATGATAGGGATGGAAATGCCCTTCCGCGTCGGCGGTGCCGAAACGCTCCAAGGTCTCCCGTTTCGGCGTGGCGGTGAAGGCGAAATAGGAGCAGTTGGAGCTCATCTTGCGGTCTTTCATCAGCTTTTCCAACAAGGCATCGGTGTCGCTGCCGTCGGTGTCGGCGTCTTTTTGCACGGTGGCGTTGAGCTTGTCGGCGGCGATGCCCGACTGCGAGCTGTGCGCCTCATCGATGATGATGGCGAAATTGTGGCTGCTCACGTCGCTGATGGCGTCGCAGATGAAGGGGAATTTCTGTATCGTGGTGATGATGATGCGCTTGTTTTGCTCGATGGCCTCTTTCAGTTCCTTGGAGGAGTCGGCATGGGCCACGATCTTGGCGCTTTGCCCAAACATCCTGATGTTGTCCGAAATCTGTTTGTCGAGCAGGCGACGGTCGGTGACCACGATGACCGAGTTGTAGAGCGGCGCATCCAAGGCCTTCGCCCTCACGGCATCCATCGTGTCGGGACAAGTCTTGATGAGTTTGTAGGCCAACCAAGTGAGCGAGTTGGACTTGCCCGAGCCGGCGGAATGTTCGATGAGATAGGTCTTCCCCCCCCCCCCCCGAGCCACGTCGTCCACCAACTTGCTCACCACATCCAACTGATGATAGCGCGGGAAGATGAGTTTCTTGGCGTTCTTCATGAGGTGCGGCACCTTCTTCTGGGTCTTGGCCTCGTCGTAGTCGAAGCAGACATAGTTCATGATGATGTCGGCCACGGTGTCCTTTTGCAGGATATAGTTCCACATATACGAGGTCTTGTAGCCACCCTCGGCGTTCACGGGGTTGCCGGCACCCTGACCGTTGGGCAGGCCTTGGTTGAACGGCATGAAATAGGTCTTTTCCAAGTTGAGGCGCGTGGTGAAAAACACCTCGTCCTTGTCCATCGTGAAATGGGCTATGCAACGCCCGAAGCTGAGCAAAGTCTCCTTGGGATTGCGTTCCGTGGATTTGTATTGCTTTTGCCCATCGTATTTGGCGGTTTGGTGGGTCCAAGGGTTCTTCAGCTCGAAGGTGAAGATGGGCAAGCCGTTGACGAACAGCACCATGTCGATTTCCAGACCCGGGTTGGCGAGGGAGAACGTCTGCTGGCGCGTGAGCGAGAACTGGTTTTGGGCGTATTTCTGCTTCGAGGCCTCGCTGTCGGCGGCGGAGGGCTTGGGGTAGAACAGCGAGAGGTGGATGTTGTCCACACTGACGCCTTCGCGCAGCACCTTGATGATGCCGAAGGTCTCGATGTCCTTCGCGATGCGTTTGGGCAGTTCGGTCTTCAGGTCTTTGCCTTTGTATTCGTCGAGGGTCGGCTGTTGCGTGGCTTCGAGGAAGGCCCACAGCCGCCGCAGGTCGATGGCCAGTTTCTTGTCCATGTCCTTGGGCTGGCCCCAATAGTATTGTTGCGCATTGGGCGACTGGGCGTCCACGTCGTTCAGCCCGTTGGCCGTGCGTTCCTCGCGGGTGCTGCCCACCAAGGCTTTCTCTATCAGCGCCTCGAAGGCTTGTTCGTTGGTTTGGCTGTTGATCATTTTGTTGGTTTTTCTGGCATTATCACAATCCAGCGGCCACCCTTGTCGGGACCAATGCGTCGGATAAAGCCCTCTGCTTGCATTTCTTTGATGATTTTTTTAATGGTAGTATGTCCTAGACCCAATTCATTCTCAAAATCCGAAATCGTAACTCCTTGATCTTGATTTATCATAGATATTATTGCCGCTGCTTTTTCTGGCCACTTTTCTGGCCATTTTTCTGGCCACTTTTTCTGGCCATCACCTGTTTCCACCCTGTTTTTCTGGCCACTCTCATTGATTTCTCCATTCTCTGTCTCGCCCTCTTCAGGTATCCAATTGTAAGGCACAATCATGCGGACATAGTTGCCGCCGAACTCGAAATTCTCGCGTCCATAGATGCGCATAATGCGGTTCATGCCCGACCCAAGCGACTCCACCATCTCCACATCGCGGAAGACGCGCATCAATTCCCTGTTGCGAGGCAGACTCACCCCGTTGAAAAAGTCCTCTTTGGTCAGGCCCAACGGGATTCGGCCTATCGAGGTGATTTCCAAACGGTCGGAAAAGAGTTCGACTTTTGAGGGTGCCCCATAAATGTAGTCATTGTGGACAACAGCGTTGATAACAGCCTCGCGCACTGCGATTTTATCCCATTGCGGAGTGTCGATGCGCCTTGTCGAGGTAATCACCGACGACACCTTGTTTTCCACGTCCAGCTTGTCAAGCACTTTCCGTGTGGCGGTAATCAGGCAGCAATAACCGTACTCGTTGTTTGAAACGAGGTCGCAACGGTCTTTGCCTGCGTATTTTGCCAACTTCATCGAATTGCCGTTCTCGTCGGCGAGCAGGTATGCCACATAATTGTATTTCCCGTCGTCGGTCATCAAATCGAGCGAACGGATGAAATTGTCGTTGAGTTGGAAGCCCTTTTCGGTGTAGTAGATCTTGAGTTGGGCGAAAGTCAGGTCTTGGCGCGGCGAAACCACGTTTTTGAGGGAGTTGTGTACTCTTCGGGCAAAAAGGTCTTCGATTTGTTCATTCGTCATTGGTTCGGCTGCCGTACCCACGCGGATAAAACACCCCTTTTCCGAAAGGCCGTAACGTGTTTTGTAATAAGGCTTTTCGCTTCCACTGGCGATAAAAACCTTGATAACGGGGATGTTGTCGATTTCCTCGACCTTGACGTCAAACAATCCCATCGGCGAAGGCGAAATCCCCGTGCGGATGCGATCCTTGATTTTCAGCATATCCCCGTCGATGTCCTTCACCCCGACGGCTTTCCCGTCGTCATCCACACCTATGTAGATGATGCCGCCTTCCCGGTAGTTGAGAAACGCCACCACCTCGCGCTCCAAATCAAGTTCGCGCGTCAGTTCCCGTTTGAATTCTATGCGATTGGTCTCTGTCATTTGCATACTTCGTCTTTGCAAAGATAGCGCTTTTGTCGAATCCCCCGAAATTTTTTCCGCCGTTTTGTCGAATCCCCCGAAATTTTCCTTTCATGCGACCT
>CALFIT010000042.1 GCA_937877465.1 uncultured Bacteroidales bacterium
CGAGGATGAGTACGTCTGTCGTTGGGTTGGGGTAGAAGGCGTAGGGGCGGACGAAAGATTCGCTTTCTTGAATGTCATTCACATTATCATAAAAAACATATAGAAATTTGTTTTCTGACAAGACGGGGCAAGTCATATTGCCATATACCATCATTCCTTGGTCGATTAGCCCTGAATGACAATAGGTGTGCCAGTAACCATTCGTAACTGACGTCGAACCCAGAAAATACCTCTGCCAAATCGTGTTAAGGTTGGCATCCATCTTCACGACCGCTAACCATCCCTTGTTGTTCGGCGATTCAATGTTGTTGGTGCGATAAGCAAAATAAAGAAACCCTTCTGAAGATTCCTCCATGCCAATCGGGTATGCAAAAAGACGTGGGTTGGTATAAATCGGCCATGACTCGAACAGGGCAACACCCAGATTCTCATTGGTATTCTTGTCGAATTTCAGGATACAGGTGCCGTTTCTCACTATATTATAGCGTGTGTACTGCGTTGCCACACACCAGGAACTATCGTCAAGAGACATGATGATTGGATGGCAAGTACTATAATTATAATTGTGAATGAGATGCACATCGCCATAATGATTTCCTATGGGAATAGTTTCAAGGTGTCCGAACAAGGAGTCGACAACATGTATCTTCAAACAGGTGTCGTTCTCGGTGACATCCCAATCGTAGAATGCGTATTCAAGAGGCGACTCGTTGAAGACACTTAGCTCTGAGCGCCAGTATTCGGGCTGTCCATCACCCCAATCGACGAAACCATGCAAAACATTCTTTTCTTTAGGTGTGCCGTCGATGCCGATTCGAAACAGTACGGGGTCGCCATGAAGCAAATACATCAGCACGATGTTCTCGTTGCCTTCCAAGAGGATGCTTGTTTTGCGAATAATAGTGTCCTCAAGGGGAATCATAAAGGCTTCGTCGGGATCTTCGAAAACTAAGTCTTCATCAAAATGGACAATACGAAGCCAAGTGCTTCCTTTCGTACGATCGTTGACAAGGCTGGCAGAGAAGTACCCGTTTCCGTCAGGGTTTTGTCGCAAAAGCGTGATGGCGTCGTAACTCGTATAGTTTGTCATGATTTCGGGGGTGCACTCAATAAATACGGATTCCATCACGGATAAACCCTGCCTCGAAATCTTAAACAACTTGTCCCCTAACCCATTGGAAGATATTCCTACTGCCATATTGATCAGTATGTTTCCGTCTCGCATTTCGGTGAAGCCTGACGGTTTGGAACCAATGGTAATACCTCCTTCCGTGCGGTACATATATAAAAGCGAGTCACAAGTGTAGTCCTGGGCATAAGCACAGATGGCTACAAAGACGATGGATATAATAAGAATCATTTTTTTCATGATATGATCTTTTAATTTGCAAAATTACTATTATTTTTGACAAGAAACACAGTAACAAGTTGTTTTAGTCATTCAAATTCAACAAGGTTCATTTTCAATCTATATTGTTTTTGAAAAGTATTTCTATACTTTCAGTTTTTCTCATTTCCTCCATTTCCTCCGATGTTGTATTTTCCATATTTTACTAAAAGATTATGATAGTAAATTGTCCAATGGTAAGGATAAAAACTACCATTATCACAGCTTATACTCCATAATACAGGATGCTCGTTCGGTACATAATAATTGTCCTGCAAATACTTATAACCTAGACCAGCATAAGAGTCGTAATAATAACACATGTTTTCTGATGAAAGAGCATGATTCCATCCCCCAAGCCCATATAGTCTAGCGTTAAAACAACTAGGAGACCCAAAAGGATCGATGTCATCGTGGAATTCAAAAGTGTGTTGTCTCGTAAAAGTATAAAACGCATTGTGCGAGGTGGAATCTGTTGAATGACTCTCGAGACAATTAAGAGCGTATTCAAGCTTTTCTTTTCCGTATCCATTCCAAATAAATGGCGGTTGATCCGCCTCGAACTGACCGCAGTATTCTTCAATTGGATTAATCGAGTCAGAATAAGTGAAATTCCACAACGTATCATAAATCCCCCTATTGTTAGATGTATATGTAATCATCAATTGTATGGCAATGGAACCTGACTCAGAAATTAACATGTCGACAAAATGGACATGCTTGTTTGAAAGGTAAAGATTGTGTAAGTATTTGTTAATGTTTGTGCTGATTTTATCATACGTCAAGTTCAATTCACTCATAAAAACCCTATTTTCAACTATGTTGATTTGCTCATACAAAGTATCAATTATGAAATCATTAAACCCAATGTTGACTTTTCCGAAGTCATAGTTGGCCACGCTTGACAGGTGCCAGGCGGCTTCTTCGAGCGAAAGCACTTCGTCGTCGCCTTTGGTGGCAGATTGCATCTTCTGCTTGAAGTCTTTCAGGTAGGCGTTCATGTCGTCAACTTGTGGCGGGGTGAACCTCTCTTTTACGGGATTTTGAACAGGAAGTGTGGCGTTGCCCTCCTTTTTGCATGACACCACGACGACCGAAACAAGGGTCGCCACAACCATCGCGAGGATGGCAAGGGTAAGTTTACTGTTTTTCATTTCGCTGAAATTTTAATGATTAACGATTTAGTGAATTGATTGTTGTTCAGTTTTTGTTGAAATCCCCGTCGGCATAGCCGTTGGCGCTGCTGAGCTCGACGGTGTAGGTGCCGCTGGCGGCTGAGGTGAAGGGGATGATGACCACCTGCTGCACGGAGGTGTTCACCACGGTGCTGTAGACAAGATTGCCCGCAGCATTGTAGATGGAGATGCTCACGTTGCCGAAGTCCTGGTTAAAACCGATGTAAACGGAGTTTTCGTTGGCACCAGCTACGACGGCGTTGGGGCCGATGCTGAACATCAAGGTGCCATAAAGATTTATCCATTCATAGCCTTGAGGTGGATCTGCAATCTCCCACTTATTAATCTTAACAGGTGTCGGGGCCTTGTCTACGGCTTGCACTTCTCCGAAGCAGAGCCCTAAAGCACAGAGTCCAATGATGATGAGCGTTTTTCTGTTCATAGTTGATTAGGTTTTAAGTTTGACAAAAGATTTGTTGACGTGCATGTCGTGATTAACTTCACAATACAAAAATAGGTCATAAGAAACGCATCCGAAACGCCATCCGAACTTTTTCTGATTGTTGAACTGGTTAAGTAATTTGGTAACAAATGGTTACGACTTCAGCTATCCGAACTTTTTTAAGCTAAAATCCGAACATCGAGGTAAAAAACGCCACGATTTTCAGGAAAACAACTATTGTTTTTCTCCTTGTTCCATCATCTTGCGAACCTTGGTGCGGAGCTTGTCGAGCACGCTTGTGCTGATGCCAAGCAGCGTGGCTTCGCCCAAGCGCGACAGCTTGAGACGCGACAACAAGCAGACGCGACGCTCCATTTCATCCATGTCGGGATATTTCAGCCCTATGGTTTCCCATAAGCCGGGATAAAGCGAATCGAGCACCTCTTTTACGGCTTCCCAATGGTCGCCATCGCCAAACACTTGTTTCTCCAAGTCCTTGAGGGCAATCTTGTCCTTCGGGGTTTTCAGGCAATAGTCGAGTTTTTGCATGGCCATGAGTCTTGCGTACAGCATGTCGGAAAGCTGTTGGGTCGCGTCCTTAACCTTTTGTTCTTGCGCCATGTTGCTTTCCACCAATGTCTTGTTCTGTTGCATGAAATGGAATAAGTTGGCGTTGGTCTCGGCTTCTCTCTTGCTTCGCTTGACGGAATGGAATAAGAAAAGGGTAACAACACACAAAAACAAAATGACACCAATCGCAATAATACGCTGTTTTTGGGCGATTTTCTTGTTCATTTTACTCTGCAAACTCTCGTAATCATATTGTTGCTGGATTCTATAGATAGTTTGTTTTTGCCGCTGAATCATCAAATCATACAATCCCTTTTCGTGCATTTCACGGAAATGTAAGGCTAAAGAGCCGTTGTTTTGGACTTCTGCGAAACGGTAAAGTGCTTCGTATGCAGCAAGTATGGTCTCTTTTTTTACGTTGACATTAGGTAGTGCCAATTCTACAAATTGGTAGTATTGGGCGGCTGAATCCATCTCTTTCATGTCAAAATACACATTGCCCAGATTTAGGTTTATCGTAAACGCGCTGTTTTCATCAAGATTTGGGTTGGCCGTCATTCGATACAGGCAATCGATGGCTTGGTCATACTCGCCTTGGAGTCGGTACAATACCGAATAATTGTTGTGAATCTTACATAAGACCTTATCAGAAAGCACTTTTTCAGCATGTGTCATACTCTGTTGAAGGCATAATTCTGCACTGTCATATTGGTTTGTCAAAATAAAAATAACCGCTTTGCTATTTTCTATGGACGCCCTTTCTGCGTATTTGTTTCCAATTAATTTTTCGGCTTTTTGAAGCAAATCCAAGGCTTCCTGTTCCATGTATTCGTTATGTAGCATCTTCCCCATCCGATACTCCGCCCGTCCCACGGTAAGGCTGTCGCCAACTAAATTTCCATATTGCTCCGCCTCTTTGAACGACCGCATGGCGGTCTCCTTCTCGTCGTAGT
>CALFIT010000043.1 GCA_937877465.1 uncultured Bacteroidales bacterium
AATCTCCGGAATCACCAACGCCCTCTCATCCCGCACAAAATCGCGCTGATAGAACATACAATAATAAATAGGAAGATATGTAACTCCATTTTTTACAGAAACCTCCCGCTCGTTGCTAAGCACGACGGCGTTTCGAATATGATAGTCAGGGGTGTTCAAGAACTTGTCCAAGGCACTATGAACGGTGTAGTCCTTGCCCGACTTCACCTCGATGGGAAGCACGGTCAGGTACTCGTAGTCGTCAATCAGATAGTCCACTTCGCCCTTCTGCTTGTTGTCGTAGTAATGCAACGCGAAGCCGTGGGCGTGAAGCTCTTGCGCCACCGCAGTTTCATACACCGATCCGAGGTTGATGCTCCGCTCGTCGCGCAAGACGGCGTTGATATTGAGTCCATACAGAAGGTTGGTCAGCAAGCCTACGTCATTCATATAGAGTTTCAACAGGTTCTTGCTCTCCGATTCCAACAGCGGAAACCTTGGGTTGCTGACTGCCTGTACGCCAAGGGCGATGCCAGAGTTGGTCAGATACTCGAACTCGTCGGCATAGTCGCTGAACTGCTTGTGGCTTTTGGTGTCTTCCACGCGCTTCACTACAATACGTTTTTTCTTGTTCTCCATGTTGGACGGAATCATGTCGTAAATCTTTCGGATGAGCAGTTTCTTCTCCTCATCATATTGCGAAGCGTCAATCCTATAAAGGTTGTAGATTTCACGATGCACCTTCCTCACCTGCATGATGTTCCTGTTTTCCAAGAACTTGTTGATGGCCTCAGGCAGCCCACCAACCAACAGATAGAGCTTGAACTGCTGCAACATATAATTGTGAAGCGACTCGTTCAAGGCTTCACCAGCAAGGAATTTCTCCCTGATACCGTTGATGGCTTCCTGTCCACTTCCCGTGGCAATCAAGAATTCCTCGAAATCAAGCGGATACATTTCCTCTATGGCAATGCTACCAATCGGAACAGATGCAGTTTGCATCAAGGCCACGCCCAACTGCGATCCGCTGGCAACGTATGTGTATCGCCCTTCTTGGTTCAGGAACTTCAGCATGGTCATCAGGTGGGGATAGCTTTGGATTTCGTCCAAAAAGACCAAGGTGTTTTCCTTTGCGCCAAGGCGGTTGCCGGCAACGACCCCCAACTGCATGTAAAAATCCTCCGTGCTTTTGACGGTGGCAAAAACGCCCTTGCTTTCCTTGTCTTCCTTGAGGTTGATTTCAACATAGTTCTTGAACAACTTCTTGCCAACATAACGGATGATATACGACTTGCCAATTTGTCGGGCCCCGTTCACCAAAAGAATCTTGTTCGGTTCACTGCGAAAGAACTCTTCAAGGCGCTTTTCAAACTTCCTGTACAACATAATTCCAAAATTTTCTGCAAAAATATATAAATCAATTCATTTGCACAAGAAAAAGGGACTTTTTCCATAAATTTTCATCTAAAAAAGGGACTTTTTCCGAAAATTTAGGCTCAAAAAAGGGACTTTTCCCAAGATTTTATGGGTCAAAAAAGGGACTTTTTCCGTTTTTGGTTTTGAAGTTCGTTACAATTTTCACGCCTTTCCGCCCACCCAATCGAAAAAAGGCCTACCTTTGCGCGTAATTCAAAAGAAACAAATCTAACACAAATGCTCTGCATTCAATGTAATTAAATCAATAACAAATGGGATGCTAGGACAACAGGACAAAATGAATTGCCTCGCTTATCGCTCGCAAGCGCAAAGCGACGACAAGGCAAGTCCCGCGTCCCGCAGTCCCGCGTCAAACAATTCAACAATTCAACAATTCAACAATCAACAATTCAACAATCAACAATCAACAATCAACAATTCAACAATTCAACATTAATATGAGCGAAATCATCCTTTCAAACAGAGTCTTGAACATGGCTGAGTCTGCTACTTTGGCCATGACCAACAAGAGCCGCGAACTGAAAGCCCAAGGCATCGACGTCATCAGCCTGAGCATCGGCGAACCCGACTTCAACACGCCCGAACAGGCCAAGCAAGCCGGCATCGACGCCATCAACAACAACGACACGCACTACCCGCCCGTGCCCGGCACGCCCGCACTGCGCAAGGCCATCGCCAACAAGCTGAAACGCGACAACGACCTCGACTACAAAGAGACTGACGTGCTGGTATCGAACGGTGCCAAGCAAGCCATCAACAACGTGCTTTTGGCCGTGGTCAACGATGGCGACGAGGTCATCATTCCCGCCCCGTTCTGGGTCTCCTACCCCGAGATGGTGAAGTTGGCCGGCGGCGTGCCCGTCATCGTCAAGAGCGACATCGCCCACGACTTCAAGATTACCGCCGAGCAACTCGAAAAGGCCATCACGCCCAAGACCAAGGTCTTCATGATCAACACGCCTTGCAACCCCAGCGGCAGCGTGTTCACCAAGGCCGAGCTGACCGCCATCGCCGAGGTGTTGAGGAAACACCCCAACATCATCATCATCTCCGACGAGATCTACGAATTCATCCAATACGAACAGAAGCACGAGAGCATGGGCCAGTTCGACTTCCTGAAGGACCGTCTCGTCCTCGTCAACGGCGTGGCCAAAGGCTATGCCATGACGGGCTGGCGCATCGGCTACATCGCCGCTCCGCAAGCCATCATCAAGGCCACCAACAAGATCCAAGGCCAAATCACCTCCGGCATCTGCACCATCGCCCAAGCCGCCGCTGCCAAGGCCATGGAACTCAGCCCCGAAAACTCAACGGAAATCCAAGAAATGCTGAAGGCCTTCCGTCACCGCCGCGACACCTTCGTGAAGCTGCTGAACGAGATTCCAGGCGTGAAATGCAACACACCCGCCGGTGCCTTCTACGTCTTCCCCGAAATGAAGTCGTTCTACGGCAAGACCGACGGCGAGACCACCATCAAGGGCAGCGACGACCTTTGCATGTGGCTGCTCTATAACGCCCATGTGGCCTGCGTGGCCGGCAACGCCTTCGGCAACGACGACTGCATCCGCCTCTCGTATGCCACGAGCGAAGACAAACTCATCGAAGCCGTCAAGCGCATCAAGGCGGCGTTGGCGAAACTGCACTGATTAGACACGAGAAAAGCCGTGTCGTCACTGCGAGGAACGAAGCAGTCCAGACAAAAAGCCTTATCTGGATTGCTTCGTCGTTCCTCCTCGCAATGACGCAAAGCGGCAGAAAAACAGTAAAGCAAAAACAACAGCCATGATCATCCTCTCCACCGCCCCCATCCTCCCCATCTTCAACGAGGCCATCGTCGACTACCACAAGCACGACGACGTGGACCATCCGTGCGAAAACCCCTACGAAAGGCTGACCATCGAATGGTACCTATATAATAAGGTGTGGATCGACACGGTGCAATGGCACTTGGAAGACCTCATCCGCGACCCGCACATCGACCCTGAGGAAGCCCTCGCGCTGAAACGCCGTATCGACAAGTCGAACCAAGACAGGACAGACATTGTGGAGATGATTGATGGTTACTATCTTCTTCTTTTCCAACGTGTTGAACCAAAGGAAAACGCCACGCTCAACACAGAAAGTCCCGCATGGGCCATCGACCGCCTTTCCATCTTGCAACTCAAGATCTACCACATGCAGATTGAGGCAGGCCGCACCGACATCAGCGAGGAGCAAAGGGCAAAATGCGAGGAAAAGCTGAAAGTGCTGCAGGAGCAAAACACCGACCTTTGCACCGCCATCGACCAGCTGATGGAGTGCTACAAAACAGGCGAAAAGGTGATGAAGGTCTACAAGCAGATGAAGATGTACAACGACCCGAACCTCAATCCTGTGCTCTACGGGCAAAAATGAAAAAGCTCCTCATCATACGGTTCTCCGCCCTCGGCGACATCGCCATGACCGTGCCCGTGGTCTACGATTTGGCCACGCAATATCCCGATTTGGAGATCACCATGCTCAGTCGCGAGATGGCAAGACCTTTGTTTGAGCTGTTGCCCTACAATGTGCATTTCATTGCCGCCGACCTGAAAGGACGGCACAAAGGCTTGCTCGGCTTGAAGCGTTTATGGGATGACTTCCACATTGGCGATTTCGACTATATTGCTGATTTTCACGATGTATTGCGCAGCCAATATCTGAGGCTGAATTGCAGATTGTCGGGACAAAAAGTCGCCAAAATCGACAAAGGACGCAAAGGCAAGAAGGCCTTGACCCGAAAAAAGGAAAAGATTCTCGTCCAACAAGCCACCTCTTTTGAGCGCTATGCCAAAGTGCTGGAGCAATTGGGCTTCCC
>CALFIT010000044.1 GCA_937877465.1 uncultured Bacteroidales bacterium
TGTTGAATATCAAATATTTAAATTGTTTGTATGGAAATTTGTTGTATTTTTGCAGGTGATACCACAATATAACAATTCAAAATTGAAACTATGAATAAGAATATTTACAATGAGTTCAATGAGTATAATTTAAATGAAATAATCAATTCGGAATCTGATAGCGATACAAATGCATGGGCGTTATTGATTATGTTTATTAGCAAAAAGCTTTGGTGCACAATCATTTTATTGCTAATGGCTTGGGGCTGGGATATACGTTTATGGCAAACCATAGTGTTAACGATATTAGCAGTCGTTAATCTGTTATTGCCCAATACACGAGACAATGAAACTATGGGTTATGTGCGTGTAGCCACGACTGTTATCGCTATTTTAGTGACTATTTTATTATTCTGATTTAATGTCGCGTTCGAACAATAATAACCCATTTACTAAGAAAAGCATGAACTATAGACCCATCTGGACTTGTGGCCGCTACAACGCCGAAAAACATGTGGCTTTGATGTACAACCTCTTGGCTGGCTACAGCTACTTCTTTGAGTCGTATTCCGCTGATGTCATCGGAGAGGTGCTTGCCGTGCCACGCAATGGCATTGTTGACAAAAAACAAATAGCTGATGCCACAGGCATCGCTGAGGAGTCCATCGAAGCATTTTTCGACACCTTGATTAATGCAGGCCTGCTGACGGACTTTGTTCCCACCGAAGACGACATCAAAAGAATGCGCTCGCAATTGGCCGAAGCCAAGCGCAATGCCTCGATGACCACCGAAAGAACCACCAAGGAAAAGTTGCCTTTCGACACTTCCTCGGCGGAACAAGATTATTACAATGCCGTTGACGATGGCATGACGGTGACTTCCGTGATGTTTGAGTTGACCTACAACTGTAGCGAGCAATGCATCCATTGCTACAATCCTGGTGCCACGCGCAACGACAATGAAATCAGCCACAGAGGCGACCGCGAGGAACTCGACTTGGACGATTACAAGCGCATCATCGACGACCTTTGCGAACACGGCTTGGTAAAGGTCTGCCTTTCGGGTGGCGACCCGTTCTCAAAGCCTATCGTTTGGGACATTATTGATTATCTTTACCAAAAGGAAATTGCTTTTGATGTCTTCACCAACGGGCAACGCATTGTTGACAAGGTGGAACGCTTGGCCAACTATTTCCCACGTTTGGTGGGTGTGAGCATCTACAGCGGCATTGCCGAAGACCACGATGCCATCACCCGTGTGAAAGGCTCTTGGGAACGGTCGATGAAAGTGGTGGAACAACTAGCTGAACTTGCCGTTCCCATGAACTTGAAATGCTGCATTATGCAGCCCAACCTGCATAGTTATTATATGGTGGCAGACTTGGCAAGGAAGTATGCTGCCGAGACGCAGTTTGAAATTAATATCAACGATTCCATTGACGGCGACCTTTGTGCCAGACAATTAAGGTTGACCGAAGAACAATTCCAAGTGGTGCTTCGTGATGACAACATTCCTTATTATGTTGGTCCGGAAGCCCCTGGCTTTGGTGGACAGCCAAGACCAATGGATATAAATGGTTGTGGAGCAGGTGGTACTACCTTTTGCATTACTCCTGATGGAAACCTGCAACCATGTTGTGCCTTCCCTATGCCGTTTGGCAATTTGAAAAGCAAATCTGTGAATGAGATACTGGCAGAAAGTGATGTGCTGAAAGAATGGCGCTCCGCAACGTTGCAAGAATATGAGGATTGTGGGAAAAAGGACTACTGCTCCTACTGCAACCTTTGTGCCGGCAACAACTATGTGGAACATGGGGATTTTCGAAAACCATCAGAAAATAATTGCACGATGGCCAAAATCCGCTGCAATATGGCTCATCGGATGAAGCAAGGATATGATTTCTTACAAGGACAAGATTTTGTAACCGCGTTAAAAGCTCTACCGAAGGCCAAGGTGGACTTGCGACGCATTTATGATACAAAAGGGATAAATGGTGTCTCCCGCAGTACACCTATAACCTGCTAAATCTTACCGAAATGAAAGTAGAATTAGTTATCAGCAAAACTTCAAGCGTTGTTGCTCCTAGCAAGTGCCCACAAGGCAACCAAATGCAATGTGGTATCGCTTACAGAATCCCGTAAGCATATCGTTTTTACAGGGGAGTGCTTTGCCCGCGCTCCCCTGATAGTTGTTGAACACATTTTAAGAATGAACAAATAACAAGTCTTTATGGAACAAAAGAATTTAGAAAACATCAGAGAGAAAACCCTTAAGGGTCTTAAACTTGCACAAGAAACAAAAGAGGACAACATGATAAAACAAGCCCTTGAAATAATTGTCATGTCGTATGCTCAGACTTTAGTCCCGCATCCGGATGAAGACAATGTTGAAGACAAAGAAGTTCGTTTCTTGGTTAATGAGTTGAGTTTTTATCAAAATAACCTATGATTTTATGCTCTCCGTTCAAGCAAGAAATTTGAATTGTGTTGTTCTTGAGGAAACGGAAGAAAGAAAACTTCTTTATCCTTACCTTCGTTCCGAGCATGGCGACAAAACCATGTGGCAAGTCAGTCCTGTCCATGGCCGTAGTTATGTGGTGGGTAGGACTGGCGAAGGCCGCTATGTGGTAAGCAAAGGTAATGGCCTTGGTTACACGCAATACAACTTCGTTTATACCCCCGAAATGCCAACCGATGTCTGGGGCTTGCTGCTTAAGGAAGATGCTTTGCGCGATTTCCATTGCGGACAGGAAGTGCAAGCGTTGGGAATCAAGACGAACCAGATGGAGTGCGTGCTGGAGTTGGACTATCCCATCCACATTGCCAAAACCAACGTGGACTTGAATCCCGTTTTGTTGCAATACAATGTGGAATGTCCTTATCGTATCAGCGATGCGCCGTTTATGACACGTCAGCAGATAACCGATGAGGTCAACAAATGGGAGAAGATGAACGACCGAGGCTTTGACAAGGATTATCTCATTGCCGCCAATGTGCTCATCCGTAACCTGCGCATCATGCACGACCATGAGGTACTTCACAACGCCATCCATGAGCAGAACTACACTTGGGCGTTGGAGCTGCTCGACTTTGAATTGTGCCGCACTCCGAACTATCCCTACTCCCAAGCCGACTATGAGCGGCATGTGTGCAACCTGTATGACAGAGAAGTGATTCAAACCTATCAAATCATCATCTATATTGCCGGTTGCCTCAACGAACCTGTCGATTTCAAGCAACTCGACAATCTGTTTCTTGAATATGGTTTTGACTTAAACAAATTCAAATTATAAAACTATGGTTTACATCCCTTGTCAATGCTGCGGGAAAGAATTTCCCAACACAAGCAAATGGTACGTCTGCGACAAATGCGGGTATCGCGTTTGTCCTTTCTGCCAGCCCTATCACCGAGGCAAATACAGTAGCGGCGGCTTCAAGTGCAGCCAATGCGCCTTCGGGTATTTGAAAGAACAAAGAGGATTATAGTTAAACAATAAAAGCCGATTCACATGACTTCAACCTCGTCGCATATAAAAATGTGGCGGGGTTGTTTTATTCTTTATTCCTCACTAAACTAACACTGCGGCCACTGGCGCAGCGTGAAAGACTACCAGCATTTCGAGAAGTGAACCCTCTTGGGCGAAATCCATCTATCTTCGGATGGATTTCGCCCATTTTGTACAATTGTCAGCCAAAACTCTCATAATTTTAGAGTTTTGGCTAAAAACAGTATGAATTTCCGCCAAAACTCAGAAAATTTATGAGTTTTGGCTAAAAATATGGATTTTTTCGTATTTTTGAGGCAATAAAAACGCAAAAAAGATGAATAATGGTGTCAATATAATAGGAAGAGAGAAGGAAATCGCTGAAATTGAAAAATATGTTCGTTCGGAAAGACCGTGCCGACGATGTGGTCAATATTTGTGAAATAAAGTATTCCACAAAAGAATACAGCCTGTCGGAAGACGAATCGAAAAAAATGGCCTACCGATTGGAGGCTTTTCGGCGCGAAACGAGGACACGGCAAAGCCTATACCTCACACTCATAACCGCATCGCCCTTAGCCGAAAACGCTTGGTCTGACGACATCCCAGTGAAACTTTCAATGGACGCGTTGTTTGAACGGTAGGTGATATTTCAAGATAAAAAAGCTACCTCTTCATCTCCAGCGAAATCCATCTGCAGATGGATTTCGCCCGAAAGTCCTGTAGTATCCTATTCCTTATCCCTCACCAGCCTCACGGCAGCAGTCCTTCCATCGGTTGGCGAATTCGGATATAAAAGGAAACTACTGAAATCTAATCTCGCTATGCCTTCATCACATCTCGTTGACGACCAATAATAGCCATAAGAGCCCACAAGGCTGAGCGTGTCGTTGTTGCATTGACCTGCGGCGGGCAAAAAGACTGCGCCATTGGCCTCAAAAATGTCTTGCCACTCTTTTGCGAGGATGACATTGCTGTTATAATACCCTCCACCATTTACAAAGTTCAACTGTAGTTTCGAATTGTCCCAATTATCAGGCACCAAAACAACGCCTCCAACACCGTCCACGGTTGCTTTGGCAAATCGGATATTCGAAGCTGTAGGCCGCATCATGAACAAATACCACAATTCATCTTTGTTTAGGGTCCTCCAAAGGCCTTCCTCATTACCACCATTGCTGATCGCATTATATCCCCAATCAGCTTGGCCGGTCTGGTCGCAAAGGTCGCAGGTGTCAATACCATAAGCGATATAGTCGCTTCTGGCCATACTTAAATTCCATGGTTGGTAACAGACAGCTCCATGATCGTAGCCGCTCGTCCCCCATCCGAAAATGTCGCGGTCGGCTTTTCGATTTGTGTCGACCAACCCTTCTACAGCAAGATAGTCCCATTGGTTGTCAGCAAATTTCCAATAGGGCGTGTCAGCACTGCCAATATATTGCAGGTTACCTTTCGAGAAATACACCTGGTCGCCTGCCTCGTTGATGGTAAACAATCCGTTGATGGTTCCTTCGGGCGAAGTTGGACGCGGCGACAAAGGCTTCTCCCTGAAACCTACCAACCAAACAATCGTCCCTATCAGCAGCGCAGCAACCAAACCCAAACCCAATCTCGAGGAAATTCTTATCGTTTCGTTACGTTGCAGGGCTTTTCGCAAAGCATCGACGCTTTGGTAACGCGCTCTTGGATCTTCCTTCAGACAATGTTGCACTACAGCATCCTTGGCCAAGCCGAAATGCTGAAGGATTTTGCCTATGGCATAGATGTCGGTAGCTGGTGAGAACAGCTCGGTCTTGGCGGTCAACTGCTCGGGGGCGCAATAGTCGCGGGTGAACCCCAAATCGTGTAGGAAGCTCTCGCTCCAACCGAAGCCCAAATCGATGAGCTTCACATGATGTCCCTTGCTAGTGATGAGGATGTTGCTGGGCTTGAGGTCGAGGTGCAGCATCTTCTTGTCGTGGAGGTAGGACAAAGCCGAAAACAACTCATCACAAAAATGTATCCTATGTTCTTTCTCTTTGAAATAGTCGGGATGTTGGGCTACAAAAGCCTCAAGGCTGTCGCCGTCGATGTAGTCCATACGGATGAAAGGGCCTTGTTCGTCCTCATCGTAGGCAAAATAACGCACAATGTTGGGATGCTCCAACTCTATGCCGAGCTCAAACTCCTTGCGGAACAAACTCATGTAAGCCTCCGACGAGCGCATGTCCTTCTTGGGCCGCTTCACGCAATAGACGCGGTTGTCCTTGACGAGACGGTAGCAGTCGCAGGTACCACCGCTGTCGAAAAGCACCTCTTCCAGTTCGTGTTGTGCTGATGATATGAAATCGGAATCGCTCATTATGCTGCCTCCTTGATGAATAGCTCTGTCAATCCGTTCTGTCGGCCTGCCACATAGCCCAACTCGTTGCCGGCGGCATCGCGCACGATTTCGCCATTGCGGACGACTTGAAACACCTGCAGGGGATACTCCAGGCGGAAGCTAAGGATGGTCACCTCGTCGTCGACCTGCAATTTGCCGTTTAAGCTCTCAATCACTCGGAATTTGTTCTCGCCAACACACAGCAAAGCGATATGGCGGTTGGGGAGCCATGACGCCTCTACCGTTGTTCCTTCGCGAATCTCATCGGCGAAGAAAGCTTTCTCTATCCAGTCGCTCTCAACGGGTTGGACACCTGTCAGCGCTTCCCATGAAGGCGAACCGAGATAATGCGCCAAGGCATCAAGCGTGGCCTTACGGGGCGCGATGGGCGACTTGGCGTAACCCATCAACCGCTTCAAAGTGTTGACACCCAAACGGTCGTTGGCTGGAAACGACTCCGAAAGTACCTCGAAGTCCTTGGCATTGCTGAAGTCGAGCCCCGACTTCTTCTTGATCATGGCTATGATGGGAAGGGATAACATAATACCAAATAGTTTGAGGCAAAAATAAGGATTAATTCATTTGGGAACACAAGAAATTGCAAATGGATGAAGTGGATGATGCTTCGATAAGCTCAGCACCCTACTTTTGAGTCGAAAACAAGGATAGCATGGAAGAAGCAATAAACAGCATTCACATCGGACACCTCATCCAAGCGCAGCTGAAGGCCGACCAGCGCAGCGCCAGCTGGCTGGCACGCGAAATCGGCTGCACCCGCAACCACGTTTACAAAATCTTCCGCAAGCCCTCCTTGGAAGGCAACCTCATCCTCCGCATCTCCAATGCAATGAATTTCAACTTTTTCCAATACTACACGGCGGAATTTCTCGAAAGGATGAAGGCGCGGATGGGGGAAAAGACGGAGGAATAGACAAACGCTTACTTACAAAACGGCTCCATCACCCGCTCGAAGATCCCATTCATATAAGCCAAAGCCATGCCATAGTTGCTGATGGGAATGCCTTGATTCACAAAAAGATTGGTGCGGTTGAGCAGCTGTTTCCTTGTGCTCATACAGCCGCCGCATTGGATGGCCATGGCATATTTTTCAGGATTGGCAATGGGCGACAAACCCGCCACATACTCGAAATGGATGTCTTTTCCGGTGTATTTTAAAATCATGCGAGGCAGTTTCACGCGGCCGATGTCCTCGCAGGTGCTGTGGTGGGTACACGACTCGAGGAGCAAGACCGTGTCGCCATCCTTCAGTTCGGAAAGGTGGGGCGTGCCTTTTACATAATGGTCGAAGTCGCCGCGCAGCCGTGCCATGACGATGCTGAAGCTGGTCAGCGGGATGTCGGCAGGGACAATTTTACTCACAAAGCCAAACACTTGACTATCCGTGACAACCAAGGCGAGCTTGGGCATGGTTTCCAAATACTGTTGCAAATGCGTTTCTTTCAGCACGACGCAGACGCATTCGTTGTCCAACACGTCGCGGATGGCCATCACCTGAGGCAGGATGAGGCGGCCTTCGGGGGCTTCCGAGTCGACGGGGCAGACCAAGACGACCGTTTCGTTTGGATGGATGATGCCGCCCAAGAGCGACATTTTCTGGTAGGCGCTTTCGGGGATGGCCTTTTTGAGCAAGTCGACGAGCGGGGCGATGTCGTCGTTGCGCGACACACTGAAATCCAACACTTTGACCTCATGCCGTTGCTCTATCACGGCCTTTGTGACGGCAAGGAGCGGCTCTTGGTCGGCCTTGTTGTGGACGACGAAAAACGGCACCGCCAACGCTTTCATTCGGGCCGCCAACCGCCTTTCGGTCTCGTCGAATTGGTTTCCCGCAATGACGAGGATGGCGCAATCCACCTCCTCAAGCGCTTTCATGGTCTTGTCGATGCGCTGTTGCCCAAGTTCGCCCACGTCGTCAATACCAGCCGTATCGATAAGCACGCACGGCCCGATGCCGAAGATCTCGATGCTTTTCTTGACGGGGTCGGTGGTGGTGCCCGCCGTGTCGCTCACGATGGCGATTTGTTGTCCTGTCAGGCGGTTGATGAGGCTGCTTTTGCCGACGTTGCGCCGACCGAAAATGCCGATATGGGGTTTGAGGTCCTTTGCCATTTGCACAAGTATTTTTGATTTCCTTGCAAAAATATGAAAAAAACGCCATTTGTCGCCAAAAACTTAAACCATTGACATAAAGCAATATATCCGACAGCAAACGACAACAAACGACTACAGTCGACTACAAACGTTTAATCA
>CALFIT010000045.1 GCA_937877465.1 uncultured Bacteroidales bacterium
CCTCAAGGCATCAGTCCTCTTACATAATTCTTTAAGTTGGTCTTGGGTAATCATAGTTGTTTTGACTTCGGGACTTCGGGACTTCGGGACACGGGGCGAGGGTCAAAATAGTCTCGCGTCTCGTGTCTCGAAGTCTCGAGTCTGTTGTTTTTGCGCTGCAAAGGTAGGGAAAAATGGCTTACGCTTCTTCAAACAGGTCGAAAGATGTGGCAGGAAGGCTGTTGTTGGAATGATTGTCGTCAGTCTTGGCATCTCCGTTCTCTGGAAACAAGGGGATGGTCATCGTTTGTTGAACCGTTTTTTTCTTTACATAGTCGCCCATAGGTTGGCTTCCATGTTTGAAGCGGTTTACAATGGTTGCGATGGATTCGTCACCAATATCGACCCCGATCCATTGCCTTCCAAGCTCTTCTGCCGCAATGAGGGTCGTACCTGAACCGGCAAAACAATCCAGAACGAGGTCTCCCTTTCTCGAAGATGTCTCGATAATGCGCTTCAGCATGTCGATGTTTTTCTCGGTCGGGTAGCCTGTGACGAGAGAGTTTTGGTTGTTGACGTCAAGATAGTCAAGCCAAATGTCTTGCACGGGGATGCCTTGGCTTTGGTCGAGATAGACCTTTCGGCGCGGATTTCCGTTTGACGACCAATAAATCTCGCCATTTTCATCCAATTCGTCTAATTTTTCGGGTGTATATTGCCAATGCTTGCCTTCGGGTGGCAACATTCCTCTCCAAGGCATTCCTGTCGCCCCGTTTCGCGTCCCTGGCGCATGGATGGGGACTTTCTTGTATCTTCTGCCTGTCGTTTCTTCCGTGTAAGGATATTCCTTCAAGATTTTTTCCTCGTCCCATTTTTCGTATGGGCGATTCCAAATAGGACTGTCCGTTTTTGTGTAAAACAGGATATAATCGGAAATGTTGCCGTAAGATTTTCTGGTGAAGTTCTTCGGCTTGCATTTCTTTCGGGTAATCATCCCCTTGAAGTTCCTCATTCCGAATATCTCATCCATCATCACTTTTACATGGAACACCATGTTGCTGTCGAGATGAACATAGATGGAGCCTTCGTCGGACAACAAGGTGTGCATCAGTTCAAGTCGCTTACGCAGGAAGTCAAGATAATCCTTGATGGAAAAACAGTCGTCGTAGGCGTGCTTGAAGTCGCGGGTCTCGAAGGCTCCTCCCGTGTTGTAAGGAGGGTCTATATAAATGAGCGTTACCCTTCCGCAAACCTTTTCGTCATGTGACAAATGGCTCAGCACATCGATGTTGTCGGCATGGTATAGCCGCTTGATGCCTTCGCCTTGGTTCCATTGCGTTTGCGTGAAATGGATTTCTTCCTTGGGAACGACCTTCAATGGAGCGAAACTCCGATTAGTGTATGCAACGCCAACTGCCATGACAGCACCTCTCTTTCATTTTTTCAACAACCATTTTTCTTTCAGTCTTTCGCCGAACATTCGGAGTGTTATCACCATCAGTCTGTTGGGATTCATAGCCTCTAATTTGGCATAATCATCCCACATCGACCCAAGCAACAATCCTGGACCGTCATTTACGTAAATCACCTTCAAACCACGATGGCGTAAGGTGTCGTATTCGAGGATTTCCTTTGCGCAATTCACATACCCCCCTGTGCGGTCGTCCTCTTGTGCGCCGCCTCGGTCGCTGTCGTAACGCACAAAACCGACGGCTATCGGCTCACCCGAAGCATCGCGAGCAACAAAATCGACTGGACGGTTGGGATTGGGATAATCAGGAAAAATCGTTTGCAGTTGGATGTCGGAACCCGCGCGTTTGGGCCCTTCAAGAGACAATTTGGGAAACGCCGATGCGAACATCTCAAAAAAACGCTCTGTCAAATCGTAGCCTTTCTTTCCTCTGTCCTTGTATTCCCACAGTACGGCGCAAAGAGCCTCGTCGGGCATAGGTCGGTTGGAGAAGGCGGCCTGCACTTGGTCTATTGTCCTGAAATGTTTGCCGTATTGCGCGCAAACCATCGGAATCATCGACTTTTTCTTGAGCATTTCGACAGGGGTCTGTGGGGACACGTATTTGCGAAACACACGGCAAAGCTGGATTCGCATCCAAGGTTGTTTCACCTCCGTGATTTCTTGCAATAACCTCTCGGAAGACTCGGAGGTTTTCATCAATTGCCCAAATGTGACGAGTACAGGTTTGTATAGTTCGCAGGCATCGGTCAAGATGTCGGGATAGAACTCCCCGTCGGCCATCGTGATCCAATTGGGCGCGTCAGGTTTGTATTCGGCGAATGTTTTCATTCTATTGCTACAGATTTCGCTGCAAAGGTAGGGAAAAATGTTGTAATTGCGTTAATTTCACTATTTTTGTCGCCATGAAACGAAATCTGTCCATAGGA
>CALFIT010000046.1 GCA_937877465.1 uncultured Bacteroidales bacterium
CCTTGATGGGATGCGCCCCGCCAATGCGTTTGTCGGCTTCCAGCAAGGTTATCAGTTCGCCGAAAATCTTTGAGACGTTGCCGCGGTTGATTTCGTCGATGATGAGGACGTGGTTCTGCGGCTTCTCGTCATTCACTTCACCCGAAATAATGTCGTTCAGAACATCGGTTTTAATTGTGCCATTGTAATCGTTCTTGCCATATTTATTTGAAAAATAAAAGGCATAAATGCTCTGTTGACTCAAATTCTTATCATACAGTTTTGAAATGGGAATGTTATCACCTACATACAGCCATTCCACTTTCCGGAATTGGCACATGTCAATAGTAGCATCGTTTTGATATTCATAATCACCAGTTATTTTTGCGATTCCTTTAACCGCCTTGGTTCCATCCGAAATCAAAATAACATCGCCAACTTTCATCCAAGACTTGAAAATCTCCATTGCAAAAGCCCCCCAAGTATTGTCCAAATTCCTGAAATCTTCGCGAGTTTGGCATTGGCTAAAATCCTTATTTCTACCCCAACGAAGCGCGACCACATTATTTTCCACACAATACTCAAAAATAACATCCGCATCTTTTCCATTTTCGCCCAGGGACATCTTGAAAATCCTTGTGGTTTTGAAATCAATCTTTTTCGATTTTTTTGGGGCTGAAATGCTTTTGGCATTTTGGCACATTATTTTGAAAATGCCATCCTCAACTTTATAAAACATTTCGCCATCTTCAGGCTTTATCGGTTTTATCCCCTCAACAAAGTCTTCATAGTCAATTGACTGGTGGAAAGTGACAAAACCGATTCGTCCTTCTTTCCGAAGTTCCTCGTAACGCTTCATCGCGTCTTCGTGCTTGTCGGGAATAGGCTCGCCGCAAATTGACAAGGCCAAAGCCGCCGTGTTGTAGGTCTTTCCCGTGCCGGGCGCACCTTGAAGGATGAGGTTTTTCTTGAGAGAAAGAATTTGTGTGTATTGTTTGATTTGCTCCATTTCTGCATTTTTATCTGTCATTGATACAATTGCGTTGCTTGTTTTGTTCCATGCATTGTATGAAATTTCAGCGAATGTGTTTTCTTTCACCTTTCCCGAAGCCATTTCCGATTTTAATTCATCTAACAATTTTTTGTATGAAGAATAGTCATTAACGCCAATGGAAATACCATAATTATCACTTAAATATTGAATATTTCTCGAATCTAAAGCGACAAAATCATTTGGCTTACACCAAAACAATGGCATTGTTATCATTGCTACACCCTTACCTTTTTGTTTAAGCAATTGGTTGAAATCATCTTCACCGATTTTGTTATTCATAAAGGAAACATAAAACTTCCATAAGAAAGAACAACTTGTTGATGCTGAATTATCATCATTCCATAGTAAATAAAAAGATTTTCTGTTATCTAAAGTGGGAATCCCACCAAAATTAGTTGGGACATCAGCATCGATGCTGAATGCTTTTTTTAGCTCTTCAAGCATTTCTTTCCTGTTTTCCCATGAATTTCCTCTGTTAAAGATGCCAAGAAATGATAGAGGGTCTATATCTTTAAAATGCTGGTTGTTTTGCATGTGCAAATAAGAGGTGTATTTGCTAATAACTTCATTATTGTATATCAATTCCAGCAATTCATTCCGCCTGTTTATGTATTCCAACAGCTTTGCTGCCAATTCCTGATAAAAAGGAATCCATGTAAAATTGAAAGTTGGTTTCATCGCATGAATGTGTTTTACTTGTTTCTGACTCTTTATATCCACTCCGCAAACCTTTCCGCCTGCGCTTTCAGTTGCGCCAGTTGCTCATCGGTGAGGTTGAACTCGCCTTTGGTCCAAGCCTCCACCCCGAGGGCGATTCCTGTCTGTGGTTCCTTCATCACGTCCATCTTGATGAATTCCAATAGCTCGTTCAGTTTGGCGCGGCACGAAGCGGTCTGGTTTTTGCCGCCGGCACCGCTCACCGTCACTTTCTTCCCAACCACCGCCGAAGGACCGGCAAAATTGCTGATGTCCATCGGGCGCGAAAGCCAGTCAAAAAGGTTCTTAAGCAGACCCGGATAACTGAAATTGTATTCCGGTGTGAAAATCCAGATGCCGTCGGCATTCAGCACCTCTTGGCGCACACGGCTTACAGAGGCAGGAACCGAAGCCTCCAAATCCTGATTCATCAGCGGAACGTCCTCAAAATCGAGGTAGGTAATGTTGAACTGGTCGGAAAGCATGATTTCCGACAATTTAGCCAGCTGGCGGTTGAACGACTGCTTGCGCAGCGAACCTACGATAAAAATGATATTTTTCATAGTGCGATATTATTTTGTGTTATAACTTGCAAATATAGCATTAATTCCGATTCAACGGCATTTTATTTCATTTTCCCTTGCTGAACCGATGTATCTTAGCCTTCCTGTCCTTCTGTGTGCCACGGGAATAGGTGATGTCGGGGTAGCCGAAGCCGACGATAAGGCCGGTGTAGTGGTCAGCGGGAATGTTGAGCATCTTGCGGGCTTCGGGTGCCAGCTCGTTGAGCACCTCGCTCGGATAGCTCATGATGGCCGTGCCCAAGCCGAAGGCGTTGGCCAACAGCTCGAAATAGGCCGTCGCGATGATACAGTTGGCCTTGGCGTCCTCGGCCCATTTGCCGGCGCATTTCTCGTGGGCGATGAAGAGATGCGGCGCACCACAGAACAGCATGTCGCCCTCGCGGACGGTGGCCTCGCTCTCCTTCATCTTGCCGTAGAAAAATGGGCTGAAACTGTGCGTGTAAATGCCACGTTTGGCCAAACTTTCCATCTTGTCGTAGGCCACCTGCCAAATCTCGTCCACACGCTTTTTGTCATCGATGACGGTGTATTCCACGTTGCACGAGTTGCCACCCGTGGGGGCGTTCTCCATCGCGGAGAGGATGCGGTCGATGATGGCGGGATCGACGTTGTCGTCCATGAAGCGGCGGCAAGAGCGGCGGTATTTCACTAAGCGTTCCATCTGCTCGCCCATGTTCCTGTCGGGTTTGGGTGTCGAGTACTCGGGACGTTTGCCGAAGATGGAGATGGCCCCTTCGGGGCATACCGCTAAGCAATGCTCGCAACGCCAGCAGCCGCGCCAGCCGTAGCGTTCAAAGGGCTGCATCACAGGCACACCGTTCTGCATCTTCAGCACCATGCCGGTGCACACATTCACGCAACGGCCGCAGCCGATGCATTTGTTTTTGTCAACCCGGAAGCGGGTAGTGTTTTCCATTCCCATAGCTGTCATTTTTGTTTCTTCCCATATTTTTTCCTCACAATCCCAAACGAGTTGGCGACTAACTTCTTTTCCTCCACCTCGCCCAACGAAAGACAATATTCACGAAAATCAATCACATTCATAAGATAAAATGTTTATGGAATTCTATTTCATCCGTGATGACAAGATACGGCGTGCCGTCATCTTTGTACCGAGCTTCACAACCAGAAGGCATCGGGTCGCCATGCAGATTCATCGTCTCGGCTTCGAGGATATGACGGGTGAAGTCGTCTTTTAGCGCTTCCTTGTCAATCAACGTACCTGTCACCTCAAGAAAGCGTTCCATCGTGAGCGTGTCCCGATAGGGTTTCAACGCCATCATCAGGTCTTTGAAGGCGTGGTCGGTGCCGGTCTGCTGTTCTA
>CALFIT010000047.1 GCA_937877465.1 uncultured Bacteroidales bacterium
GGCCTCAATCGCCCTCAGCACCCCGGTGGTTTGGGCCGATAAGGGACACGATAGAAATGTCGAAAGAATGAACAGCACTCCTACGACAATTGGTTTTAACAAACGCATATTGAATATGCTTTATTGATTCCCTTGTTTTTCGCGATGCAACGCCTCCTCCTCGCGGGCAATGCGAGCCTTGGCTTCTTCCAAAGTCTCGCCCTCGTGCATGAGGAACTTCTTCACGAAAGCATCGCTGATGCGGGTGAAACCATTCACCACGCCGTCCTCAATGGCCTTGTAGCCACTGACTACGCCATCTTCAATCTTTTGATAGCCGCTCTTCACTGTGTCGGCCACTTTTTGCATGTTGTTGCTCATAGTTCTATTATTGGGTTTGTTTTGACGCTGCAAAATTACTGGGAGAAATTGATGTAAAAAAGGGATATTTACCCTAAATAATAGTCAAAATAACTTGAAATACGTATTTTCTACTCTTTTTTGACTATTTTTGCATCAAATTCTGAAACAATGCCGACAAAGAATCCGACCAAGAAAACCGAGATGTTGGGGCTGGCTGACATGAACTTGGAGACCGTCAACCGCTTAGGTGACGACCTCATCATTGCCGACCATTTCGATGTGAAGCGCGTCTTCCCGCCTTATTTTCGCATTGCCATGCCCGTGTGTATCTTCCTGAAGAAAGGCTATCTACGAGGCCGGTGCAACCTAATGGACATCGATGCCTTGGCTCCTTGTATGAGCATTATCCTGCCTGACCAAATCCTGGAGTTCACCGAATC
Source organism: uncultured Bacteroidales bacterium (assembly GCA_937877465.1). Lineage (GTDB taxonomy): Bacteria > Bacteroidota > Bacteroidia > Bacteroidales > F082 > Limimorpha. The sequence goes on from CALFIT010000047.1 coordinate 783, forward strand.
GAGCGACGACCTCGAAGGCATGGTGGTGCTGATGTCGGCCCGTTTCACCGAACGCCTTAACATTAAGGTGGATTTCGAGCTGATGCAGACCTTCCAGTCGCAGCGTGTCATCCCGCTCAACGACGAGGCCATGACGACCATGCTGCAGTTTTGCGAGATGGTGAAACGCCTTTCCCAATTTCCCGACCATCCTTATCTGATGGAAACAGCGGTCAACCTAACCCGTGCCTTCTTTTTCGGGGCAGGCTACTTCATCCATCAGCGGACGGAAACCCCGACGCAAAGCCGCAGCGAACAACTGGTGGAGCGTTTTCTGAAACTGGTGCAGGTGCATTGCAGACACAAACGCCAAATCGACTACTATGCCCAAGAGCTTTGCCTCTCTGCAAAATACCTCGCAGCCACGGTGAAGTCCGTGACAGGCAAGACTGCAGGCGATTGGATTGAAGATCATGTGATGCTCGAAGCCAAGGCCATGCTGAGCAACACCAACATGACCGTCAGCCAGATCAGCGACCATCTCCACTTCCCCGACACATCCACCTTCGGAAAGTACTTCAGAAGACACACGCGCATGTCGCCAAAGGAGTTCAGGAAACGGCAAGAAAACTAAAGGGATTTCGTCGCAGCGTTTTATTTTGATGTCCCAAAAATAACTACCTTTGCAAATCGTTAGAATCAAACCAAATATGAACTGACAATGGAAGCAAATGTAGGCCTTTTCAATGAAAGTTTCCCCCCGTTCCAGCGGATTTGCAATCCGACAGTGTCGGGCAAATCCGAAAGAACGGGTGTGTGTTTACCACACCGCCGCTCCCTCGTTGTAGATATGGTTGATCCACAGCAGATAACGATTGTCACTCCTTAATCCACTTCCCGCATTCCGCTTCTGTCACTGAGCCTGTCGAAGTGCCGACAAACACCTTCCAAACATACG
>CALFIT010000048.1 GCA_937877465.1 uncultured Bacteroidales bacterium
ACGCTCAACATCCTTTCCCGTTTTTTGGGCTTCGACGACTGGGAAGCTTTCAACAAGCACCTCGAAGGCAGCGGCTCAAGTCCAGTGGTGTCGCCTCACATCAGCACCGACGAGTTGCAAGAGGGCGACTTGGTCTTCGTTTCGTGGCAGCCCAACCGTCGCTGCACGTTCCGCTATTTAGGCGACAACCACTTCATCGTCGTCCAAGCCGAGAACTCGAAACTCAAAGTGGGCAACACCTTCTATTGCAGCCTTTTCATCCTCAACGAGCCACTCTATCTGACCGACCTCGTGCAAGGCAAGAACCCACCTGTGGCTTTTGTGGTAGGCAACAGGGACGGGCTTTGCGAAATCAGCAAAACCCCAGCCGCATCAGCGGATTACGCCAAAACAAAAAAGCTCTCAGCCTAACCAACTGCTGAGAGCTTTTCATTATCGGTAAATCAAAAAAAAGGAATGCTTTAGAAATACAAGTCTCTCTCCCCGTTCTTGATGCGCTCGATGCGGGCCTTCAGCTCGTCGAGGAACTTCGGGTCGACGTTCTTGAAGTTGTTCTCGATGCAACGCCAGCCCTTGGCGGCCACTTCGGGCGTGGCATAGTCCACCAAGTACTCGCTCAGGGTGAGGATGGCATTGGGCGTGCAGTAGCGCTTGATGAAGCCCGGCACGCTGAACTCCATGAAGTGCTCGCCCGTGCGCCCGAGGCGGTAGCAAGCCGTGCAGAAGCTCGGGATGAAGTCGTGGTCGAGCAGCTTGTCGATGATGTCGCCCAAGGTGCGGTCGTCGCCAATCTTGAACTGCTCGCGGTGCAGGTTCTGGTCTTCCTGTTTGTCGCTGTTCTTCTCCTCTTCCTCGTGGTGGTATTTGTAGTCGCCAATCTGGAGGTTGGTGCCGCCGTCGATTTGCGAGATGCCGTATTCGATGGCCTTGGCACGGAAGGCGGCGTCCTCACGGGCGGTCAGGATCATGCCCGTGTAAGGCACGGCCAAGCGGAAGATGGCGATGATTTTCTCAAAGGTGTCGTCGTCGACGAAATACTTCGTGTCGATGTTCAAGCCCGAAGCGTCCTTGATGCGCGGGAACGAGATGGTGTGCGGACCCACGTTGAAGCAAGCCTCAAGGTGGTTGGTGTGGCGAATCATGGCCAGCACCTCGTAGCGCCAGTCGTAAAGGCCGAAGAGGATGCCGAGGCCGTTGTCGTCGATGCCCGCTTGCTGTGCGCGGTCCATCGAGGTGAGGCGCCAGTTGTAGTCGCCTTTCTTGGTGTTGATCGGGTGATAGTCGTTATAGACCTCGGGGCAGTAGGTCTCTTGGAAAATCTGGTAGGTGCCGATGCCCGCTTCCTTCACGGTGCGGAAGCCTTCCACATCGAGCGGCGCAGCGTTGATGTTGACGCGACGGATGCTGCCTTTGCCTTTCTTGGTGGCGTAGGTCACCTTCACAGTGTGGGCGATGTACTCCGGCGAATACTTCGGCGACTCGCCGTAGACGAGGATGAGGCGCTTCTGGCCGTCGTCCTCCAAGGCCTCCACGTTGTGGATGAGTTCCTCGTCGGAGAGGGTGGTGCGCACCTGTTCCTTGTTCGACGAGCGGAAACCGCAATAGAGGCAGTTGTTGACGCAGTAGTTGCCCACATACAGCGGGGCAAAGAGCACGATGCGGTTGCCATAAATGCGGCGTTTCAGCTCGCGGGCGCCTTCCTTGATTTCCTCCACCAAGGCGGGGTCGGTGGTGTTGATGAGCACGGCGGTCTCCTCCATCGTCAGGCGGTTCTTGTCGAGCGACTTGGCGATGATTTCGCGCACGCGCTCGGGCGTGCTTTTGGTGTTGTTGATGTAGTCCCAGATCTCTTCCGAGGAGATGAACGGGCGGTTAGGCTCGTCGGGGATGCGGCATTTTTCGGGATGGAATTGCATATCAGTTTGAAGTTTTGAGTTGTTCAGTTGTACGGCTGTCACACTGTGGCAGCCGTACATATTTTAATTATACGTTTTTTAGCAACACCGACTTCACCTCGATGCCTTTGATGCGTCCAAGTTGGCCGGTGAGGGAACCGATTTCGTCTGTGGTGCCTTCAAAGATGACGGAAATGATGCTGTAAGAGCCACGGGGAAAGCCTTGGCGGCAGATGATGATGCCCGCGTGACGCGAAAGCACCTCGTTGACTTGCGGTGCCATTTCGCGGTTGTCCACATAAATAAGGACTGTGCCTATTCTCCTTTCCATTTGAATATCCTCCGGATCAGATGATTGATGATTCCCGCACGGGCCTCGATGTCAACGCATTGTCTTCATCTCAGCGATAGTGCGGCTTGTTTTGCGGTGGCAAAAATACTGCTTTTTTTGTTGTTGGAAACAAATCTGCCAAAAATCTGTCAAAAAAGCCTGTATCTTGCCTCCAATTCCGCACGATATTTCTCCGCAATGGCGCGTACCAACGCCACGCCGTCGCCTTGCGGCTCGGCACTGAAGCTGCCGATGCGCTCGCGCCACCATTGCCCTTCGTATTTGCAGATGCGCTCGTGATAAGCCCTTTCGTCGAAGGGCTGACCCGCTGCGATGGCGGCATCCACGTCCTTGAAGAACTCCTTCCAGCGGTAGGCGTAGTAGGTCTCCGTCAGGCCGGCCCAGGCGCGACTCGCGTATTCGTTGAGCAAAGCATCTTCCTCACCCCAAGTGGTGATGATGTTGCGGGCGTTGCTCTCGAAATAGTCCTTGTCCTCTTCGGTCGTCCCGATGGCGCGGGCGTCGCGAATCCAGCGACCCACAAGGAAGGCACTCTCGGTGGCCAAGATCTTGTCGGTGTGGTCGAGGATGTTGGTCATGGTCTGCTCCACTTGGTGCAGCTTCTCATAATCGCCTTCACGATAGGCTTTTACATAGTCGGCGTAAAGGTCACCGAAATAGTTGCCCAACAGCTGCCGCGTGATGTTGACCGCATCGAAATGGCGTGTGCGCGTGTCGCAGTCGGCGGCCAAGAGGTGGTCGAGGGCGTCGAGCAGGTCGATGTTGTTGTATCTATAGGTCGGGGCGATGTAATACTGCCGGTATTCCTTGATGTCGCCCATCGTCGGGCGTTGGTTGATGCGGACGGTCTGCCCGGGCGACGACACCTTATTATATATGCTGTCGGCCAACAGTTTCCACGCGGCACGCATCTCAGGGTCTTCCTTTCCGGCGCGTTGGTCGGCAAGGCGTTCCACCCAAGCATCCACGTCCTGGGTGAGCGGGTTGTCCCAAGCCTTCTCGAAGACATATTCATACATGAAAGGGTTGCAGTCGAAGCCCTCCAAGGTGGAGCCGATGCCCACGAAGTTGTCGCCGCCACGGGCGAAGGCGCGTTCAATCCTGACGTTCACGGTGTCAAGGTTGCCTGCCAACATGGAGTTGCCGCCGAAGTTGCCGAGATAGCACCAGATGTAAGGCACGCCGTAGTAGGCATCCGTGCGCTCCCAAATCGGCTGACGCTCGCAGTAGTAATCGAGCAGCAGGCGTTTTTCCTTGTCGAAGGAGGTGATGTAAGCCTCGATGCGGTTGTCGATTTCCCAATATTGGCGCTCGTTCCAGAAGAGCCAAGTCATTTCGAGCCACTTCGCTTCGGGGTCGGCGGCCTCAAGCGACTCATACACCTGACGGCTCACGCGGCCCAAATATTCGGGTTCCCAGCTCGGCGGAATCATCTCGTTGAAGATGTCGATGCCGTAGATATGGTCGGTGCCGTAAAACTCCATCTCCTTGGAAATGAACCGCTTCTGGATGTCGGCATACAAGGGGCACTCAGGGTCGAGGAACTTGCACCAGCAGGTGCTGTCGAAGCCTGCCCAGTCGCCGAGCGAGGCCAAAGGCGCGTCGGGGTAGATCCTCGTGATGCAAGGCGGCACATGGCCTGCAAAGCCGGGCAACACGGGTTTCATGTCGAGCTCGCGCTCGCGGGCGACGATTTGCTTTTGCAACGCCTTCTGGTTGTCGAGCCACGACATGGGCAGCGGTCCGCCCCAGCGGTCGATGTTCTGCATACGGTGCCACGGCAGGTGCGCCGGTCCGGTGAAGTAGCTGCGAATTTCTTCGTCGGTGAGGCCGAGTTCGCTCCACACCTCGTACCACACGCTCTCCTGTCCCGTGATGGCCAAGGGCAGGTTGATGCCGTTGAGAGCCATCCAGTCGATGAAATGCTCCCACTGCGACCAGTCCCACCACGGCAAGGTGTAGCCGAAGGTGCAGTAATTCAGGAAGAAACGGTCGGGGACGCGGGCGTTGAGGCTCACCTTGGCGGGCACTTTCGGCATCGTGGCCGGAACCTGCAACGGCTCTTCCTTGAACCACGAGTATTGCGCCATGCAATAGTATTTCAGGTAGTGGTTCAGGCCCACGGCCATGCTGTTGGCGTTGTTGCCACGGATGACGAGGCGTTTGCCTTGGCTTTCGATTTCGAAGCGGTCGGCGGTGTCGTTGGCAAGTCGCTCAAGGACAATGTTTTGCGAATATTCTGGCACCACACGGTTCACCAAGCCGCGCATGGCGACGACTTCGGGGTCGGTTTCCGTTTTCGCGCAGGAAACGCAGAGCGCGAGGCCCAAAAGGGCAAGCAGATAAGGCTTTTTCATTTCAAAGAGGTTTATTATGGGGCAAAAATAAGTTTTTTCCCGCATACCAGCTTATGCAATTAAAAAGAATCTTGTCCCTACGAGACTTTCATGGCTCCAGCACCCACTTCCAAAGCGGCACCACGTTGATGGTCTCGCCGTTTTTATCGTTTATATTCGATAAAACATACGACTCGGCCTGTTCAACATTTTTCTTTACCTTTGCAAAAAATTCATTCCCGATGAGAAAAACCGCCTCTTTCTTGGTTTGGGTTGCCGTTGCGCTCGGCGCCTGCAACAAATACGAAAGCCCTTCGTCGAATGGCAACACTCCCCTACCCTCTCACGTCGACCCTGTTTACCATGTCGGCGACCATTTCAAGAACGACACCTTGGAAGGCGTGGTCTTTCTCACCTACGACGGTCACAACGGCCTGATGGTCAGCCTCGAAGAAACCCAACTGTCGTGGTGCATCCCCAACTACGTCAACAGCGAGACGGGGGCAACCAACCCTTACGACGGCTGGCGCAACACCAACATCGTCATGTCGAACTACGACCTTCGCCATTTCCCCGCCGTCCAATGGAGCCACCTGCGCAACACTTGGCAGCTCGTCCACTACAACTATCCCATCGTGGCGCGGCAATGGTTTGTGCCTTCGAGCGGTGAATTGGCCAAGCTATTGCAAAACCGAGCCGCCGTCGATGCCACCTTGGATGCGATGGGCTATCCCACCATGGAGGGCAAGACCTATTGGTCGAGCACCGAGTTGGGCACAAAAAGCACTGCCGCCTTGCAGGTGCAAGACAGCAGCGTTGTCGTTAAGGAAGTCGTGAAAGACCAAGTGCTGTTCGTGCGGGCTGTCCGCAACTTCTGAATCATTTCTTCGCCACGGGGTCGCAAGTGAGGTCGATGCCGAGTTTCTTGAAGATCTTTTGGTCCACTTCGCTGAGCATCACCGTGCTATGCACCTGACAGCCTTTCAGTTGCGGCAGGCATTCGAGGGCTTTCTTGCAGTTTTCGTCCCAGAGGCTGAGCATGGAGATGGCCACCAACACCTCGTCGGTGTGAAGACGCGGGTTGTTGCCATGCAGGAAGCTGACCTTGGTGGTTTGTATCGGCTCAATCATGGCCTGCGGGATGAGTTTCACCTCATGGTCGATGCCGGCCAAATGCTTGGTGGCATTGAGCAGCAAGGCCGCGCTGGGGCCGAGCAGGTCGCTGGTGTGGGCGGTGATGAGGGTGCCGTCGGCCAACTCGATGGCGGCGGAGGCCACGCCTTCTTTTTCCTTGCGTTCCTTGGCGGCGAGGGTGGTCTTGCGCAACGCGGTGGTAATCTTGGCTTGCTTCATCAGCAGGGCGATCTTGTTCACTTCGTTCTCGGTGCCTTTGCCTTTGGCCAAGTTGCACAGGGCAGTGTAGTAACGGCGGATGATTTCCTGCTTCGAGGCTTCGCAGCACACCGCATCGTCGCTGAGGCAATACCCCACCATGTTGACGCCCATGTCGGTTGGCGACTTGTAGGGATTCTCGCCATAGATGCTCTCGAAGATGGCGTTGAGCACGGGGAAGATCTCGATGTCGCGGTTGTAGTTGATGGCGGTCTCGCCGTAGGCTTCGAGATGGAAGGGGTCGATCATGTTGACGTCGTTGAGGTCGGC
>CALFIT010000049.1 GCA_937877465.1 uncultured Bacteroidales bacterium
CCGCATAATACACCGGCAAGCAAGTGACCACCTCGTCTTTCTGATAGTCTTTGGTGTAAAGCAGAATCCGCTCGCTAATGCGGGAAGGGTATTTCTTGCAGAACTCGTCCAACGACTTGTGCGTCTTGTAGCCCGAAGATTTCACCTCGATAGGAATGATTTTGTTACCACGGGAAAGCAGAAAATCCACTTCATAATTATGGTTGTTTCCGTCGGGGAAGGTGTAGTAATACAAACTGTTGCCTGCCGCGGTCAACATTTGGGCAATCAAGTTTTCATAGACATAGCCTAAATTGGCGGAGAGTTTATCGGAAAGCAACTTGCCATACACGGTGTTTTCGGTGTAGTCCTTGTCCCAAAAGGCTAAAGTGATGAAAAGCCCCGTGTCGTTCATGAACATCTTGTAGCGGGTGTAGTCTTTTGTCAGTCCCAAACCCACATTGGGGTCGTTGGCATGGTAAGCCAAGTTTACCACCATACTGTCGGTCATGTCTTTTATCACCACGGCGGTTGTATCCGTGGCCCTACTTTCCGTTGCGCTTGAAACGATGTATCTGTTGGCATTGCTCGAAAGCTGTGCTGGAATGTCCATGAATACCCGCGAGGCCGTACCTGTCGCATCAATCTTTCTGAAATCATCGTCATACAGCATGATGATTTCTCGTTTCTTTTCGTCCACCTGCTGCAAGTTGTTGGTCTCGATATAGGTGTCAACCGCCTGCGGCATACCGCCAACAAGCATGTAAAGCCTCAGGTCGCGCATCCATTTGCGATGCACGGCCTGCCCCATGGGGCGTTTCATGTCGAAAGCCTGTCGCATGAAGTCGGGCGAGACTGCGTCGCCTGTCGCCCAACGGAATTCGTCGAAGTCCAACGGATAAAGCGTCATGCGGGTTTCCTCGCTCGGAATGAGGATGTTCTGCACGTTTTTCTTGATGGAAAGCAGCGAACCCGTTTCGATATAGTCATACCTTCCGTCCTTCACAAGGTGCTTGATGGCTTGCCTCGCCAAAGGCTGGAGTTGTACTTCATCAAAGATGATGACCGATTTGCGCTCAGTCAAAGTGACATGGAAAAGATTTTGGAGACGGAAGAAGAAATAGTTCAAATCCATCATGTTCTCAAAAAGTTCGTCAATCTCCGTTGAGGTTTCAGAAAAGTCAATGAGGATGTACGATTCGTATTCGTTTTTTGCAAACTCCTCTACCAAAGTGGATTTGCCCACCCGTCTTGCCCCTTTTATGAGCAGTGCAGAATTGCCCTTGCGTTCCTCCTTCCATTGGAGCATTTTTTCATATAATTTCCGCTTAAAAATCATGTTTCTATAAATATTTGAAAATCCGTGCAAAAATACAACTTTTTACATTATCGCAAAATGTTTTTCGCCTAAAACTGCAAGAATCGCAAAATGTTTTTCGCCTGAAACTGCAAGAATCGCAAAATCTTTTTCGCCCAAAACAGCAAGAATCGCAAAATGTTTGCCGTTGGTGACGGCCTCCTGATGGTCTCCTTCCAAAGAGTTTTGCACTTCTCGGAAATTTCCCTACCTTTGCGCCCAAAATAAAATATAGAAATATGAACCCTTGGATAATCTATTCACTCATGGCTGCCGGCCTCCTGCTGATGGTAGCCGCAATGATTCTCTTGGTACGCCTCTTGAAAATGAAGGAGGCCGAACTCCGCAACGGGAAAACGATGGAACTGAAGGTGCAGGCCCTGAAAATCATCATGCCGCTCAAGGTGCAGGCCTACGAGCGTTTCCTGCTCTATCTCGAAAGGGTGCAACTGCCCCAACTCGTGAAGCGTGTCTATGTGCCTGGCATGGAGAAAGGGACGTTCCATCTCCAACTTCTGCAAAATGTGCGCGAGGAGTTTGAGCACAACCTCGCCCAGCAGCTGTATGTTTCCAATGCCACTTGGAACGCTGTGGTCAATGCGAAGGAAGAGCTTGTCAACCAGATCAATACGACTTTCGAGCAACTGAAGGACGAGGAGGATGTGTCCATCTTGGCGCAGAGCCTCGTGGCTTTGCCCAACCCCATGGTGGAGCAGGCCGTGGTCATATTGAAACATGATTTTGAAAGGTTAATGTAAAATACACGAATGCAATGAAATTCACCGCAAAGCAAATCGCTGAACTGCTCCAAGGCCGTGTGGAAGGCAACCCCGATGCCGAGGTCTGGAACGTGGCCAAAATCGAGGAAGGCGCACAAGGGATGCTCAGTTTCCTTGCCAACCCGAAATATACGCATTACATCTATGAAACCCAGTCGTCTGTCGTCATCGTGAACGACGATTTCGAGGCCACGGCTCCCATCAATGCGACTTTGATTCGTGTGCCAGACGCCTATGCCAGCTTCGCCAAGCTGTTGGCTTTCTACGACCAGATGACGCAAAACAAGCAAGGCGTTTCATCGTTGGCTTTCGTTTCCGCAACGGCGCAATGCGGTGAGAACCTGTATTTGGGCGAGTTTGCCTTTGTGGGCGAACATGCCAAAATCGGGAACAATGTCAAACTCTATCCGCAGGTGTACGTCGGCGACGGCTGCGTCATCGGTGACAACACAGTGCTTTATCCGGGCGTGAAACTTTACCGCAACACAGTCGTCGGCAGGAACTGCATCCTTCATGCGGGCGCGGTACTCGGCGCCGACGGCTTTGGCTTCGCTCCCCAGCCCGACGGCCATTACGAGAAAATCCCGCAGGTGGGCAATGTGGTCATCGACGACAATGTGGAAATCGGAGCCAACACCACCATCGACCGCTCCACGATGGGCTCGACGCGTGTCTGCAAAGGCGTGAAGTTGGACAACCTGATCCATTTGGCCCACAACACCGAAGTGGGCGAGAACTCGGCCTTGGCTGCGCAAGTGGGCGTGAGCGGATCGACGCATCTCGGCAAGAATTGCGTGGTGGGCGGACAGTCGGGCTTCGTGGGTCACCTCAGCATCGCCGACGGCTCCAAGTTCGGCGGACAGAGTGGCATCATGGGCAGCATCAAGGAGGAAAACCAAGAGTTTATGGGTACGCCCATCCAGCCCTTGCGTAAGTATCTGGTTTCCAACGCCCGTTTCCGCCACATCGACGAGATGGCCCGAAAAATCGATGCCCTCGAAAAGGAACTTGCCGCTTTGAAGGGGACGGTTTCCGATTGAGGCAGCAAACTTTTTTTTGCTTGTATTACAATTATTCCTATCTTTGCGCGTTTTTTTGTGGAAAGTTATCCACAATAATTGATTTTTATGGAGAAACAATGTACGCTCAAAAATAGAGTCAGTGTCAAAGGGGCAGGGCTTCACACACGTCAGTGCGGCACCCTCACCTTCAAGCCGGCTCCCGTAAATTCCGGAATTCGTTTTCGTAGAATCGACCTTGAAAACCAGCCCATTATCGAAGCTGATGTGGATAACGTCATCGACACCGCCCGTGGTACCACCCTCGGCAAAGGCGGCGTGAAGATTTATACTGTCGAGCACGTCTTGGCTGCCTTGCGCGGCATGGGCGTCGATAATGTGTTGATTGACATCGATGTGGAAGAAACGCCCATCATGGACGGCAGCGCAAAGTATTTCGTCGACGCCATCCATCAGGCGGGCATCGTTGAACAGAACGCGCCACGCAACTATCTCGTCGTCGAAGAACCCATTTCCTACAAAAACGAGGTGTTGGGCATCGAATTGAGTATCGAGCCTTGCGACAGGTTCGAGATCGACGTGAAGGTGAAATACAACACGAAGGTGCTCGACGAACAATATGCCTCTTTGCATGACCTGAAAGACTTTGAGAACGAAATCGCACCGTGCCGTACATTTGTGTTCTTGCACGAGTTGGAAACCCTCATCAGCCGCAACCTCATCAAGGGCGGCGACCTGACCAACGCCATCGTGTTTGTCAACCGTAATGTTTCCGCCGAGGAGCTTGACCACATCGCGGCATTCTTCAAAAAACCGAAAGTCACCGTGAAGGAAGGTGGTATCCTTAACAATGTAGAGCTTTATTTCGACAACGAACCTGCTCGCCACAAATTGTTGGATGTCATCGGCGACCTCACATTGGTTGGGCGTCCCATCAAGGGCAGGGTGACTGCCGTGAAGCCTGGTCACTTCTCCAACACGTCTTTCGCAAGAAAGATAAAGCATACCTTATTGTTTTAAGCATGAACCAGCCTTTAGCATATATCCATCCGAATGCCCGCATCGCGAATGATGTCAAAATTGAGGCGTTTGCATGGATTGGCGAGGATGTTGAAATCGGCAGCGGCACATGGATTGGGCCGAATGCTGTCGTTATGGACGGTGCCCGCATTGGGAAGAACTGCAAGATTTTTCCAGGCGCGGTCGTTTCGGCCATTCCGCAAGACTTGAAATACAAAGGCGAGACCACCTATTGCTACATCGGCGACGGCACCACGGTGCGTGAGTCGGCGACGGTCAACAAGGGTACGGCGGCCTCGGGCAAGACCGTGGTGGGCAAGGACTGCCTGCTGATGGCGTTCACCCATGTGGCGCACGACTGCTATCTTGGCGACCATGTCATCATGGCCAATGCCGCCACGCTTGCCGGTCACATCACCGTCGACGACTGGGCCATCTTCGGCGGCTTGGCGGCGGTGAGCCAGTTCTGCCGCATCGGTGCCCATGTGATGGTTTGCGGCGGTGCCTTGGTCAACAAGGACATTCCGCCATTCGTCAAGACGGGCCCCAACTATCCGGTGTGCTATGCCGGCGTCAACTCCATCGGCTTGATGCGTCGGGGCTTCTCCCGTGAACGCATCAACGCCATCCAGGACGTCTATCGCGTGATTTATAGCGTCGGGATGAACATCAGCCAGTCGGTGCAATACATTCGCGAGCATCTTCCTGAGTCGGAAGACCGTGATTTCATCCTCGATTTCGTGGAGAGTTCCAAGATCGGCATCATGAAGAATGCCATCGGGAGCGAGGATTAAGTTTCCCTTTTTACTTTTTTGTACTGCTCGAAAATCTGGTTCCCAATGTTTTGGGCGGCAAATGTTTTTATGGCATAGTCGCGGATGGCCTCGCGGTCGTAGTCGCGGCAATGGTCGAGCATTTGGTTCATGGCTTGCAGCAAAGCGTCTTCGTCTCCTTGTGAAATAAGGATGCCTCTTTCTGGTGAAACGATTTCGGCGATGCCACCGACGGCAGTTGAAAGTACTGGAACACCGCTGGCAAAGGCTTCCACGATGACGCAGGGCAGGTTCTCGAAATTGGAGAACAGGACAAAAAAGTCGGCTTTTCGGTAGGCTTCGGCCACTTCGGCGGAGGTCTTCTTGCCGTGGAAGATGACGCAATCGGTAAGATTATGTTCTTTCACAAATGCCTTGAACTCATGAGCTTCGTAGTCGTGGATGACATGCAGCTCGAAGTCGTCGCGCTGTTGCCGCAGCCGCTCGATGGTGCGCAGGATGCCGCTGAAGTTCTTGGCTTCGTCGCGCAAGGTGGAGATGTGGAGCATCCGCTTTTTTGAGCCTTGCATGTCATTCACCGCCGCTCTGCCCATGTCATTCCGGTGGGAATCTATGGGTAGAGCGGCGGAAGGCTTAAACATATCCGTATTCACCAAGTTGTAAATCACTTGAAAACGGTTATGCACCCCATGACCTTCCATGCAGCGCTGCAAGTCGAGGCTGACAGGCATGATAAGCGCGGCGTTGTTGGCAATCTTGACGATTTTCTTCTTCAACCGGCCCACGAGAACGCTCTGGTTTTGAGGCTGGTAAATCGTCCAATGCTCGGTGAGGACGTATTTGTAGCCAAAGAGTTTCTTCCACAACAAGGCCACTTGTCCGAGCGGGTAGGCGACATGCAAGTGAACCAAATCGGGCGTGAAGAAGCGTTTCTTGATGTAACGCAGCCCGACTTGGTACATGCGCAATATCTTGAGTTTGCGCACGATATTGACCTTCGGTGGCCGGATATAGATCTGCACATGGGTGTGGTGCGCTCCCGTAAGTTCCTTGATTTCGAAGGATTTCGTCATGTCCTTGCCGTCGCAGACAGAGAGGATGACGGAGTGGCACGCTTCGGGCAGCGCGTCGATCATGCGGACGCAGAAGTTGCCCAGGGTGGGATCGTCGGGGCGGGGGAACCAGCTTAGGAGGTGCAGGATGTTCATTAGTTGTCAGTTACCAGTTGTTCAGTTGTCAGTTGTTCAGTTAGCAGGGACTTACGTCGCCTGCTTATTGGCTGTCGCCCCTACGGGGCTTTGCTCTACGTCGCTTCGCGTCATTGCGAGGAGGAACGACGAAGCAATCCAGATAATCAGTTATTTATTCTATGTGTCTTAATCTCTATTTCAAAGTATTTCCGTGGCGTTTCATACGGCACGAGTTTATGCGTAGGCAAGTCTTCGGGCAGATATACCGCACACAAGGTATTGGAAACATGATAGATGCGTTTGCGTTTCTCGGCGGGAGCGCCGTCGAGGATGGCACCCATTACGTCCCAGCGGATGGTCTCGGGGTCGAGGCCGTAGTCGTGCCAAACGACGAGGCTCCGCTCGCCTTTCAGCAACTTGAAGGCGGTCTCGGTGTCTTTCTTCACGCTTTCATAGTGGTGGTCGCCATCGACGAAGACCATGTCGTACTTGCCGAAATGCGGCCCGAAGTCGAAGGTCTGCGAGTCGCCGTAGAGTTGTTCGACATTGCTCAAGTCCTTGCTGAAGAAACTGTGTAGGTCGGCATACAACGGATTGTCAGTCAGTTTGATGATGTCCTCCTTCGGCAGGTTGAACGTGACGCAGTGCTGGGCGACCTCGGCAAGGTTGGCCACGCTCTCGCCGCGCCAAGTGCCGATTTCGAAGTAGTCCTCCACCGCATAGCGTTTGGCCAAGGCCCGCATCAAGGCGATGTCGATGGGCATGGTCGCGCCCGAGAGGTAGGCATAGGGTTTCGCAATCTCGTTGAAATCGGGGAACAACTCGTTGATTTCCAGCATGGGAAGTCCGTCCTTGAGTCCGTATTGCCTAATCACGTCTTCTTTGTTGCTACTCTCGTCTTGCAGCACGAGGTTGAGCAGGTAAGGATGCCTGACGATGCGCCCGATGGCTTTGAAGAATTTATTCAGTTTGTTCATTTTCAGTAGGTTGCTTTATGAATTGTTGTTTGAGTTCGACGAGGTAATTCTGCAATTCGCTCCTTCGCAGCAGGAAGTCCTTGCCCTTGAAGCGCGACTCCTTCACGAAGAAGACGAAGAGGAA
>CALFIT010000050.1 GCA_937877465.1 uncultured Bacteroidales bacterium
GAACGTTGCGTGAAAGACGTTAGGGAGAAACTGAAAACCTTCGACATCGCACAAGAAGACAAAGACGAAATCCTTGATTATCTGCTGGATAACCGTTTCGTCAACGACGAGCGTTTTGCGCGGAGTTTTGTCCGTGGCAAGGTCAACCAAAGCGGCTGGGGACTGAACAAGATCCGTTTCCACTTGGTGCAGAAAGGCATCGATAAGGACATCATCGACGAAGCCCTTGGGCAAACCGACGAAGAAGTCTATCGACAGCGCCTCGTCGACATCCTGAAAGCCAAGGCCAAGACCGTGAAGGCCGGGACCGACTTCGAGAGAAAGCGCAAGTTGGCCGCCTACGCCATGCAGAAAGGCTTCGAGGGCGGTTTGGTTTGGGAGGTTGTGAAAGAATTGGAGTTATAGCATTTTTTCCTATCTTTGCCGCGAATTTTCAATGAAAACCGATGAAATTCCCGAAACGCCTGATAACGCAAACACCTGATTGTCTGACAGAACCCACCAGCCAGATACTCAATGTCATCATCTCGGCATTGTTCGCGTTGGTGTTTCTGACGGCCTACGTCCCCTTTTCGGAAACGGCGTGGTTTCAGGTTGGGCGCGGCAACTATTTCATCATCACGGCGGCGTTTGTTGGGGCTGGCACCTTGTTTTTGGCGCTCAGCCGCGTGCTGATGAACTGGGTCGTCCAACGAAGCCGGCATTTCCCCTTCTGGCTCTATCTCCTTTGGCTTTTCCTCGAAATCATGATCATAGCGGTGTGCCACACGTTGGTTTCCTATTTCGAGATCCGCGCCACCGACCACAGCTTTGGCTACCTCTATGCGAAGAGTGTCCTCATCGCCTTCGTCGCATTGGCCGTGCCTTACGCCATCACCATCTTGGCCATCTTGCTGAAAGACACGCAACAACGCCTCGTGCTCACCAAGAGCGACACGGTGGAATCGGACGACGAGGTGATGCCCGAGCACACCGAAATCATCAACCTGATGGACAACAACGGCAACCTGAAACTGAGCGTCAAGCTCGACAACCTCTATTACATCAAGGCGGAGGACAACTACATCAACGTCTATTACCAACGCAGCGGCAATATCGCGAGCTACATGCTGCGCTGCAAGATGCAGACCATTGCCGACAACTGCGTGGATTCCAGTTCGTTGATGCGTTGCCATCGTTCCTATATCGTCAATATTAATAAGGTGAGCGTGCTCCACAACGAAGCCGACGGCTTCGTCATCGACTTCGAGCGCGAAGGGCTGGAGTCGATTCCTGTTTCAAAGACCTACTCGAAGCGGGTCTTGGAGGCGTTTAATAAGAAATAGGTTGGGCAACGCCGCTATTTCAGAAATAATTACTACTTTTGCCTTCGGAATAATAACAAAGCCATG
>CALFIT010000051.1 GCA_937877465.1 uncultured Bacteroidales bacterium
AATTAAATGAAATTTTAACTAATATCAAAAATAAACTACAACTGAAAAAATAAATAATCTAAAAAACTATAAAAGATTCCAAAAATTATCTTATTAATATAATTAATGTGCGATCAATCTACAAAAATGAAAGAACCCTGTGAAATAAAGGAGAAACCTCATCATCTCGACAAAGATCAAATAATATCATATTTATCTCTTTTAGAGAAGATCTACGACAATCAAAGTAACGACAAATTTCATCAAGAGAGAATTTTCCGTATAACAAAGGCTCTTAACTCCATAAAGAAATATTCCAATTTCCAAGTGACTCCTTTTCGTTTGATAAAAACTGAATTTCCCGGAGAAAATAAAAATATAAAAGATAAAGTAGACACTGTGAAAGAAAAAGAGAACGAAAAAAAAGACATCGAAGAAATAATGTGCTTAATAGAGAAAGAACTAAAATTAAATGGCATTGATACAAATGATATAAGTAATGATTCAATCATTTCAACCAATGTCAAATCTCAAAATTCTCATCCCACTCCTGATGCCCATTCATCCGAGAAAGACACACAAAAAACTCAAAAGCGACTTTCCAAATTATTCCTTAAAATAGAAATGAAGTTAAAAACTTTTCTTCAAGAAGAGAACAGCAAAAATTCTGACTTAATTAATGACCAAGAAGATAACGACGAAAAAAGCAAGAAATCTGAAATAGATAATAAAAAAATTCTTTTCAGTAAAAGACTGTCCAAATTGCCCGATGTAGAGAATAGTTTTTTTTCTGATAAGAAAAAGGTAGAAACTTTGCTTAAAAAAGTAAAAAAACAAAAAAGGAGAAGTATGCTAGAATTCAATGCATTACATAGTAAAAATAAAATGTTCAATGAACATAATAATCCTGGTAGTAATTCCGATGATAATTTATTCAAACCTGAAGAAATGCCTCGTACTGAATTACTCCAAGTACCAAAAAAGAAAAAAATTCGGAATAATGTTGATAATAAACTTATTTCTGCTTTTAGTTATCTGAAAAATGACGCCATAGTCGAAGACAATATGGAAAATGAGGAAGAAATAAATTTCGATAAAATCGATGAAAAACAAGAAGAACAAAAGGAAGAACTGCATAATGATAACAATAATATTAATACTAATAAGAATAATATTCCTCTCTTCTTTGATGGAAATAGGAAATCTTCGGTTAAAATTAATAGTACCATCAATAGAAATAAAATTGATTTGGAAGAATTACGTAAAGAGAGGGAAAAAGAATTTTCTCTTTATCAAAATAAACCTTGCTTTAATATAATAACAAATAATAGTATTTGTGATTACACTCTTGTAGACAATGGCTTATCTGATATAAGTTCGAACAAGGATGGAAATACAAGTAATGAAGACGAAGAAAGTATTTCTATTGATAGTTGTGAAGATGAAGATAAAAAGGAAGATAATAAGAATAAAAGTGAAATAAAAAATAATGAAAATAAAATAAATATGAAAATGGGTAATAATACTATTAATAAGAAAAAAAGAAGAATGTCTTATTTCAATTGCTTCTATAGGAATTCTTTATTTAGCCCTTTTTCTGGTATTCAAAATAATCCCGAAAGACATAATGAAATTATCGAAAGATTTAGTAAATTAAATTTGCCCGCGCTGACTTCCTTCACGTCGTCCTTGTAACGCTTGAGGGAGCCGAGCACGCCTGTGTAGACCACGATGCCGTCGCGGATGACGCGGATCTTGGTGTTGCGCGTGACCTTGCCGTCGAGGACCATGCAGCCGGCGATGGTGCCGACCTTGCTGATCTTGAAGGTCTCGCGGATTTCGAGGTTGCAGGTGACCACTTCCTCGATTTCGGGTGCCAACATGCCCTCGATGGCGGCCTTGATCTCTTCGATGGCGGTGTAGATGATGGAATAGAGGCGGATGTCAATCTTCTCGTTCTCAGCCATCTTACGCGCACCGGCGGTGGGACGCACGTTGAAGCCCACAATGACGGCGTTGGAAGCCGAAGCCAGCATCACGTCCGACTCGCTGATGGCACCCACCGACTTGTGAATCACGTTGACCTGCACCTCCTCGGTAGAGAGCTTCAGCAAGCTGTCGGCCAGAGCCTCCACGGAGCCGTCGACGTCGGCCTTGACGATGATGTTCAGCTCCTTGAAGTCGCCGATGGCGATGCGGCGTCCGATTTCGTCCAAGGTGATGTGCGGGCTGGTGCGGCGCGTCTGCTCGCGCTGCAACTGCTCGCGGCGGTTGGCGATGGCCTTCACCTCGCGCTCGTCGGTCATCACGTTGAAGGCGTCGCCCGGCATGGGAGCGCCATTCAAGCCGAGCAACAGCACCGGCGTCGACGGGCCGGCCTCCTTGACGGGACGGTTGTGGTCGTCGAACATGGCCTTCACCTTGCCGTAGGTCGTTCCGGCCAGCACCATGTCGCCAATCTTCAAGGTGCCGTTCTGCACCAAGATCTTGGCCACATAGCCACGGCCCTTGTCCAAAGCCGACTCGATGACGGTACCCTTGGCCAAGCGGTTCGGGTTGGCCTTCAGGTCGAGAAGCTCGGCCTCAAGCAACACCTTTTCGAGCAGTGCATCGACGTTGAGACCGATCTTGGCGGCGATTTCCTGGTCTTGGTACTTGCCGCCCCAGCTCTCGACGAGGATGTTCATGTTGGCCAACTGCTCGCGAATCTTGTCGGGGTTGGCAGTAGGCTTGTCTATCTTATTCAGTGCGAAGACGATAGGCACGCCGGCGGCTTGGGCGTGGTTGATGGCCTCGACGGTCTGCGGCATCACGCTGTCGTCGGTGGCGATGACGATGATGGCCACGTCAGTGATCTTGGCGCCACGGGCACGCATGGCGGTGAAGGCTTCGTGACCGGGCGTATCCAAGAAGGTGATCTTCTTGCCGCTCTCGGTGGTCACCTCGTAGGCACCGATGTGTTGGGTGATGCCACCCGCCTCGCCTGCCACCACGTTGGTGTTACGGATATAGTCCAAGAGCTTGGTCTTGCCGTGGTCGACGTGGCCCATGACGGTCACGACGGGCGCACGAGGCACGAGGTCTTCCTCGCGGTCGGCCTCTTCGGTCTCGGCGATGGCCTCTTGCACGTCGGCACTGACGAAGTCGACTTGGAAGCCGAACTCCTCGGCCACCACGGTCAGGGCCTCAGCGTCGAGGCGCTGGTTGATGGAAACCGGCATACCGAGGCTCATGCAGGTGCCGATGACCTTCACCACGGGCACGTTCATCATGGTCGCCAACTCGTTAGCGGTGACGAACTCGGTCACTTTCAGCACCTTCTTATCCTCCTCTTGGCGTATCATCTCCTCCATCATCGAGCCTGCCACCTGCTGACGTTTTTCGCGGCGGTGCTTTGAGGTCTTCGACTTGCCCATAGGGGCGAGGCGTGCCAAGGTGTCCTTGATCTGCTTCGAGATTTCTTCTTCGCTCAGTTCGGGTTTCTCTTCGCGTTTGGCCTTTCTGTCCTTCTTGCTTGGCTTCGGGCTGTCCTTCGGGTTCTTCTTGCCGTTATTGGCGTTGTCGTTGCCCTGCTGTTTCTGGCCTTTGCCTTGCTTGTTGTTGTCCTGTTTCTTGGGGCCTTGGTTCACATTCGGTCCGGTCGGGTTCTCCGACGAGCCTTCGGGCTTGCCGCCCATGATGCGCTTGCGTTTCTTCTTGCGCGACTCGGGGTTGGCCTTGGTGCGACGCTTCTCGTCGGGAAGTTCCACCACGCCCAACACCGTCGGGCCTTGCAGTTTGGGGGCTTCCAACTTGATATGGCGAGGCTCGACAGGTTTCTCTGGCTCGTCAACCTGGTCCACGGGTTTTTCCGTCTTGTTCACAGTCTTTGGTGATTGTTCCTTGACCGGTTTCTCCTGCGACTTGACGGGGCTCGCTTGTTTTGGCTTTCCCGTTTTTGGCTCTACCTTCTTCTTGTCGTGGTGCGGCTTAGAACCAAGGTCAATTTTCCCGACGATATTCAGCGAGATACCCGCATCGTTCTTGTCATCCTTGTCTTTTTCAGCTTTCTCCACGGGTGTTTCAGGCTTTTCGGTCGGAGCTGGCACCTGAGTTTGTTGCGCAGGGCTTTCCTCGTTTTGGGTCGTTTCCTGTTCATTAGCAGACTCGACTTGCGTCTTAGGCGCGGCCTTCTTCTTCACTGGCGACGACATGGTATTGGAACGAATGATAACCTCTTCATGGTCATCTTCTTCCACAGTCTTAGGCGATTGCAATGCCGAATCAACGGAAACACTACCACCCTTATAAGAGAGGTTGCCCAATTTCTTGGCCTCATTCTTCACTTCCTTCTCGCCCTGATATTCCTTCACGAGCAGCGCATACATGTCTGCCGTGAGTTTCGTATTGGGAGAGGGGTCCACATGGAAGCCCTTCTTTGCAAGGAACTCCACGATGGTATCCTTTCCCACATTGAATTCTTTTGCCGCCTTCGACAATCGAACCGTAAAATTAGTTTCTTCGGACATAGTTTCTTTCTCTTTGTTTCTCGTTTATTGATGATTGCAATGCTTTAATCGGCATCTTGTTCGAACTCGGCTTTCAGGATGCGGAACACGTCCTTGACGGTCTCTATTTCAAGGTCGGCTCGTGACGCCACGTCTTCAGGCGAGTATGACAGCACGTTCTTGGCCGTGTCGCAACCCATCTTAATGAGCGAGTCGATGACCCATTGGTCGATTTCGTCGGCGAACTCCTGCAGGTCGACATCTTCCTCGGCGCTGTTGGCTTCGCTGTTGCGATAGACGTCGATTTCGTATCCTGTCAGCTTGCCGGCGAGCTTGATGTTGTAGCCGCCCTTACCAATGGCGAGGCTGATTTGGTCGTTCTCCATGTAGACATTGGCCATGGTGTTGTCGCTGCTGAGGACAATGTTGGTGATCTTGGCCGGACTGAGGGCACGGCTGATGAGCAGCGTCGGGTTGGCGGTCCAATTGATGACATCGATGTTCTCGTTACGCAGTTCGCGGACAATGCCGTGGATACGCGTGCCTTTCATACCTACGCAAGCACCAACGGGGTCAATGCGGTCGTCATACGACTCAACAGCAATCTTGGCGCGTTGGCCAGGCTCGCGCACAATTTTCTTTACGGTAATGAGGCCATCGTAGATTTCGGGCACCTCGGCTTCGAGCAGGCGTTGCAGGAAAATCTCAGAAGTGCGCGACAAGGTCACCACTGGCGAGCCGTTGACGTTTTCCACGCTCTTCACGATGGCACGGATGGTGTCGCCTTTCTTATAGATGTCGGCCGGGATCTGTTCGGCCTTGGGCAGAATCAGCTCGATATTCTCGTCGTCGATGACCACGATCTCGCGTTTCCACACATGAGCCACCTCGGCGGTGATGATCTCGCCTACTTTCTCCTTGTACTTCTGGAAAATATTTTCCTTCTCATACTCAGAGACTTTGGTTTGAAGGTTTTGGCGCAGAGCAAGGATGTCGCGGCGACCGAAGCTCTCGATGCGCAATTCTTCGTTCACCTCTTCGCCCACCTCGAAGTCAGGCTCGATCTTGATGGCGTCCGACAGCTTGATTTGGCGCAGCGGGTCGGTAAGCTCGTCGTCTTCGACGACGGTGCGGTTGTGGTAGATCTCGAAGTCGCCCTTGTCGACGTTCACGATGATGTCGATGAAGTCGTCGGTGTCGGTCTCGAATTTCTTGTTCAGCATGCCACGGAACACATCCTCGATGATGCGCATCATGGCTTCGCGGTCGATGTTCTTGAATTCCTTGAATTCCGAAAAAGTTTCCACTAATTTGTAGTTGTCCATTTTTGTATGTTTGTTGTTTATTGTTTAATCGTTGAATTGTTGTAGCGAGACGCGGGACTGCGAGACGCGAGACTATGATGGTTAAAAGACGATGGCAGGTTTTACTTCCGCTATTTTTCGTTCGAGAATCAAGTTGCCCTGTTCCTCAACGGCTTTCTTCTTAGAGGTTTTCTTGGGTGCGGGCGCGATTTCGACTTGTTCTGCGTCGAAGCGCACCAACTTGCCTTGCATCTTGCCCGTCTCTTTCGTCTTCACTTCCACATCCTTGTCCACGTATTTCTGCAACTGGCGGTCCATTTTCAAGGCGCCCGAAAGCCCCCACGACAGCACGCTCAGCTCGTAGTCTTCCACGTCGCGGTCGAGTTTCTCGTTGACGAAGCGGCTCAGTTCGGCGCAATGGTCGATGTTGACCGCCGTGTCGGAGTCGATATAGACCTCAATCACGTTGCTCGGCTTCACCTTCACTTCCACGAGGAAGCGGTCGGTGCCGGCGAGGGCTTCTTCGCACAGGGTTGATACTTGTTCTTTTGTAATCATTTAAAATTCAAAGATTTAAAATTTAATATTCAAACAAAAAGACCTGTTACTCAAAGTAGCAGGTCTTTTCTTCCACCTCAAGTTGTCGAGCAAGGATTCGAACCTTGACAGGCAGAACCAAAATCTGCAGTGCTGCCATTACACCACTCGACATCATTCGTTCCCGAATGCGGCTGCAAAAGTACAACAAATTTCGTTACGCGCAAGCATTTTTTTTGATTTTTTCAAAAAAACTTCATTTGGCATACAAAGGGACGCTTTTTGCCGTTTTTCTTCCAAGGATAAACCAAAAATCCGTATTTTTGCCGTTTGGCAAAGGCCAAAATCAATTCGATAATCAACAAACAATTTAATATCATTATGACTTTCAAGAGGTTAAACAACATCACAGGATGGGCGGCAGGCTTGATTGCCACCATCGTGTATTTCCTCACGCTGGAACCTACCGTGAGCTGGTGGGACTGTGGCGAGTACATCTCAACGGCTTACAAACTGCAAGTGGGTCACCCACCCGGGGCACCTTTGTTCCAGATGATTGGGCGATTCTTCTCGCTCTTTGCCGGTGGCGACGTCACCAAAGTGGCCATGATGGTCAACGTGATGTCGGCCATTTGCAGTGGTCTCACTATCGTCTTCCTTTTCTGGACTATCACGATGATGGCACGCAAGGTGTGGATGAAAGAAGGCGAAGACGCGCCGTGGATTAATAAAATAGGTGTGTTGGTGGCCGGCTTCGTCGGCGCGGTGGCCTACACCTTCACCGAGTCGTTCTGGTTCAACGCCGTGGAGGGCGAGGTCTACGCCATGTCGTCGTTCTTCACCGCCGTCACCTTCTGGGCCATCCTGAAATGGGAGCAAGTGGCCGACGAGCCGACGAGTTACCGCTGGTTCATCTTCATCGCCTTCCTCATCGGACTCAGCATCGGCGTACACCTGCTCAACCTGCTGTGCGTGCCTGCCATCGTGTACGTGGTCTATTTCAAGAAGTGGAAAAAGACCTCTTTTGGCGGCTTCGTGTTGGCCGGCTTGGTATCGCTTGTCCTGCTGTGGTTCCTCAACATGTTCCTCGTGCCGCAGGTCATCAACCTTGCAGGCAAGACCGAGCTGTTCTTCGTCAACACGCTTGGTGCGCCGTTCAACCTCGGTTCCATCGTCTATTTCGCCATCATCATCGGGCTGATCATCTGGGGGCTTTGGTACACCGCCAAGCGCAAGAAAGTGATTTGGAACACCGCCATCCTCTCCCTCATGTTCATCCTGATAGGCTATTCGTCGTTCTTCATGCTGATCATCAGGGCCAACACCAACACGCCCATCAACGAGAACGAGCCGAAGGAAGCCCTCTCGATGCTTTCCTACATCAACCGTGACCAATACGGCAGTTGGCCTTTGCTTTACGGTCCTTACTATAACGCGCCCGTTTCCGACCTGAAAGACGGCAACCCCGTTTACGTCAAGGACAAGGAAGCCGGCAAGTATGTCATGACCGACGACAACAAGCGCAGCCTGCCCGAATATCCGAGCGAATTGAAGACCTTCTTCCCGCGCATGTGGAGCACCCAAAGAGGCACCCACGCGCAGATGTACGAGAACTACCGCAAGAACGAAAACGGCGCCGTCGTCGGCACGCCCGTGCGCGTCAGAAACTACCGAGGCGAGACCGTCACCGTCAGCAAGCCCACCTTTGGGCAAAACCTGAAGTTCTTCATCAGCTACCAATGCAACTGGATGTATTGGCGCTATTTCCTATGGAACTTCGTAGGCCGCCAAAACGACATCGAGAGCCAAGGCGAACTCGACCACGGCAACTGGATCAGCGGCATCAACGCCATCGACAGCGCACGTCTCGGCGACCAAAGCAACATCCCGGCCAGCTTGCAAAATCCAGGACGCACGACCTATTATTTCCTGCCCCTCATCCTTGGCCTCATCGGATTGTTCTGGTTGCTCAAGAAAGACTGGAAGCAGAGCTGGATCATCTTCCTGCTGTTCTTCATGACGGGCTTGGCCATCGTCATCTACCTCAACCAAACGCCCAACCAGCCCCGCGAGCGCGACTACAGCTACGCAGGCTCGTTCTACGCCTTCGCCATCTGGATTGGCTTCGGCGTGTTGGCCCTCATCGACTGGATCAACAAACTGACGAAGAAGGAGAACATGGTCACCGTGGTCGCCGTCGGCCTGATTTGCTTCTTGGCCGTGCCCTGCAACTTGGCCGCCAACGGTTGGGAAGAGCACAACCGTTCGGGCAAGACCTCGGCCCGCGACTGGGCACGCAACTACCTTGCACAGCTGCCGCCCAACTCGGTCATCTTCACCCGAGGCGACAACGACACCTTCCCCTTGTGGTACGTCCAAGAGGTGGAAGGCTTCCGCACCGACGTGCGCGTGTGCAACTACATGCTTTCGAGCGGCTATTGGTATGTCCACCAGATGGGCCGCAAGGTGTACGAATCGGAGCGCATGCCCCTCACCTTGACCCCGAAGGAATACGACAACGGCATCAACGAGCAAATCCCCGTCGAGGAGGAAGAATACTTCAAGGGCAAGACGGTGGAGCTGAAGCAAGTCATCGACTTCCTGCACAACCCGAAGGCCGTGAAACGCTACATGGGCACCTCCTATAACTATATCCCCTGCCGCAGCATGAAGCTCACCGTCGACAAGGAAGCCTGCTTGCGCAACGGCATCGTGCCCGAAAGCATGAAAGACCAGATCGTCGACGAAATTACATGGGAGATCAAGGACAACTGGATGTACAAGAACGCCATCATGCTCCTCGACTTCATGGCCACCAACAACTGGGAACGCCCGGTTTACTTCACCTCGTTCAGCGACATGTCGAAGGTGTTGGGCATCGACAAGTACCTCCACATGGAAGGCTTGGCCTACCGCTTTATCCCCGTTGAGGCCGAGGATTACTACAGAGGCGTTGGCGGCGTGTATCGCGACGGCAGCTTCGACCTGTTGGTCACCAAGGCCAACGAAGGCATCACCAACTGGGGCAGCATGAACGAGGAAGGCGTGGTGCCCGACCGCGAGAGCGTGCGCAACTCAAGCTATGCCCAGCAAGCCTATTCGCGTTTGGCGCAAGCCTTGGTCAACCACATGCAGTTCGACTCGGCAGTCCTCGTGATGGACAAGTTCCAGGAGTTCTTCCCCAACGACAAGTTCCCCGCCGAGATCCACACCTACCAGTTCCCTGAGATGTACTACATCTGCGGCGAGACCGACAAGGGCGACGCCTACCTGATGAAGCTCGTCGACAACTACAGCGACAAGGTGAGGTACTACGGCAGCATGAAGCCCCGATTCAGGGACTACTTTGAGGACGACATCGACGAGGGCATGAGCCTGCTCAAGCACTTCGGCGACGTGGCCAAGAAATACGAACGCGCCGACCTCGCGCAACTGATTTCGGACCGCATGACGGAGTACCTGATGTCGTATTACGCCGAATAAAAGCAAAGTCATCAAACAAAACCAGCGTCTGGAAATTCCGGACGCTGGTTTTCTTGTTGTGTCTATTTGTAGGTTTAGCTTTGCCGTTCTGTTTCCCTCCGCTGCACAAAACTCCAAACAATCGCAGCAATGCCGATGACGACAAAGGGAACGCTGAGCCACTGACCCATGTCGAAGGTCATGCTCTTCTCAAACTCCACCTGCACGTTCTTCAGGAACTCGATGCCGATGCGCGAGCCGAAAATAATGACGAGGAAGGTGCCGAACATCAGGCCGGGCTGACGGTTGCCGAGGTCGCGCTTGTAGTACATCCACAGCAGGATGCCCATCGCCACGAGGCAGAAGAAACCCTCGTAGAGTCCCGTCGGGTGGCAAGGCAGCCACTCACTGGGCGGACAGGGAGCGTCCCACGAATTGCAAGCCGTGTAGTTGTCGAAGGTGCCGCAAAACTGCTCCGAGCCGCGCAAGAATACGAAGCCCCAAGGCAGCGAGGTGGGCGTGCCATAGATCTCGTGGTTGAACACATTGCCCAAGCGGATCAAAGCGCCTACGAGGCACACCGCCACCACGATGCGGTCGAGGATCCAGATGTAGGTGATGCGTTGTTTCTCGTCCTTCTTCTTCGGCGACTTGTTGTAGTTGCGCACATAGAGCCACAAGCCGATCAAGATGCCGATGGCACCGCCGTGGCTGGCCAAGCCGCCTTCCCAAACGGCCAACATCTTCAAGGGATTGGACAAGTAATAGTCAGGCTCGTAGAACAGGCAATGGCCGAGCCGCGCCCCGACAACGGTAAACAATAGCATGTAAATCAGCAGTTTGTCCATCGAGTCGTCGGGCATGTGCTCGCGACGATAGATACGGCGCATGATGAAATAACCGATGAAGAAGCCCAAGGCCCACATGAGTCCATACCAACGGACATGGATGTTGCCGATGGAGAACAGGACGGGGTCGACGTTCCAAGTGATGTAGTTCAGTAGCATGGTTTTGAAATTTTGGGCAAAAGTAGGAATATTTTTCTTTGCGTTGTAACTTTTTCGCCCTATCTTCGTATTATTGCAAACGATGGACAGAAGTCAATTCAACCGATGCGTGGAGCAATACGCCGACCGGCTTTTCCGCTTCGCGTTCGCAAGCCTCCGCAACCGCGAGCAGGCCGAGGACGTGGTGCAGGAGAGCTTTGCCCGCGTTTGGGAAAAAGTGCAGACCGTGGACTTTGCCAAGGCGAAGTCGTACCTCTTCACCACCGCCCACCACGCCATGATCGACGAAGTCCGTCACAACCAACGCAATGCGAGCATCGACGACCACCCGACGGCCATCGAGCGGAGTGCGCCAAGCCCCTACCCCGACGTCAACGAGGTGCTACACAAGGCCTTGGCCACCTTGCCCGAAGCGCAACGCAGCGCGATACTTTTGCGCGACTACGAAGGCTACTCGTACCAGGAAATCGGCGACATCACGGGGATGAGCGAATCGCAAGTGAAGGTGAGCATCTTCCGCGCCCGCACCGCGTTGAAAAACAAACTGAAAAGCATCGACAACCTCATAGACACCGAGCCATGAACATCACCAACGACAACTACGAAGCCTACCTCCTCGACTACATGGAAGGCAACCTCAGCCCCGAAGGGGCGGCACAACTGAAAGCCTTCGTCGCCGCACAAGGCATGGATTGGGACGAACTCATCGAGCCGTTGCCCCATCTCGAAGCACCCGACATCGCTTTCGAAGGCATGGAAAAGCTGAAACAAAAGCCCAAGGTCGTTCCGCTCTATGTCAAGATCGCGTCGGCGGCGGCAGCGGCAGGCTTGCTGCTCACCGTCACGCTGTGGCCCGAAAAGTCGCTGCCCAAGGTGGAGCCGATTGCCGAACTGCAACCGCTGAAGGCCAATTTGACCCTTGCGGAAACAATGCCTCGTATCCTGCCGAGAAGAAGCGTTCTATTTGTCAGTCCGCAACCGATTGAATCAAGCCCCATTGACAAACAAGAGCATCCAAAAGCCATAGTTGAAAAGGCCGAGACTTTGGCTTTGGCCGAGTTGCCGCCATTGAAGCCAAAAGAGATTACCTCACCCGCCAATACCGGCTCCGAAATGGATTTGAAGATGGAGATGCTTCGCTATCGCATGGAAACGGATTGGGCTTTGGCCATGACAAACAACGCATTGGTTGAGGAGCAGGAACTGCCCACTTCCTTCATTGGCAGGGCCATCTATCGCTGGAGCGAAGGACGCTATGCGAGTGTCAACGACCTTGTGAACGCGGGATTGCACCGCACCAAACAGGAAATCGCCATCGTCACCACCGAGATGGCCATGGAAGCGCAGCAACGGGCCGAGGAAAACATTGCCGACGCTCGTGAATATTGGAAATCGAAAAGAGAAGAATAAGACTGTTCAAACGCAGAATACGCAGAACTTTGGAAATTCGTTCTGCGTATTCCGCGATTTAACTTCGTTGAATCTTCGATTTCTGCGTGAAACAAAGCACTACGTTTCTGCGTGGAAATCAGAAATTGACGCTGAAGCCAAGCATGAGCGGATGGGCCTTGGCCGCCTCTCTGTTGGCCGCCTCTTTGCCCTTGACGAAAGTAGGGACAAGAGCATAATTGGCAAAGAAGCCCACGTCCTCGCCACCAATGCGTAGCGAAGCATCGCATTTGAACAGGTTCGTCAGGTAGTTGGAATAGCTCTTCCTGTTTTCGCCGTCGCCATATTTGATTCTGTTCCAAGCGGCCAAACGGATGCCTCCCGTCACGCCCAAGTCGATGTACATGTGGCGCGTAGGCTTCACCTCTATCATCAGCGGGACCTGGGCATAGAGCACGCCGAACTTGCTGTTTTTCACGGGGCGGTCGTCGGGCAGCAACTCGTTGACCAACTCATCGCCCTCCACCGTCATCTTAACCGAATTCTTCCAGCTATAATTGTTCCAGCCAATGCCGACACCCGTAAACATACCCACAGTGTGTTTCTTATTGAACGCGATGCCGACATCAGCGATGTTGAAGCCGAAATACCAGCTGCGGAGCGGACGGATGGCCATCGACTCGTTTGGTCCCGTGAAAGTATTCATGTTTGAAGGGTCGATGAACATGTTCAAGCCCGCCTCGAAGCCGTTCCAATGAGAATTGAGGAGCAAACCTCTTTCACGTTGTATGGGTTTCCAGCTATTGGAATAAGACGAATCACCTGTTACCACCCTGCCCGAGCCATAGACGGATACGTTGATATCGTCGCACTGTAGAGACTGAACCCTCAAATCACCTGAGCCATACATGTCGGCATAAAGCACCTTGCAGTGTCCGCTG
>CALFIT010000052.1 GCA_937877465.1 uncultured Bacteroidales bacterium
GGCGTGACGAACCAGCCGTTGTCGCGGAATTGGGGCCAATGGATCTCCAAGCCCTTGTATTTCACCTTGTAAACCGTATCCGTTTCCACCACCTGCTCGACGCGCACAATGGTGTCGTAGCGCATCACCGAGCGAATGATTTGCAAGGTGTCGTAGATGCGGATGGTGTCGCTCGTTTTGGTCGAAACCGTCACCGTGTCCACCTTGTGTTCTTCTTTCACTTTTACAGGCTTCACGGGAGGCTGATTATCGGGTTTCTCTTCTTCAACCGAAGGCTCAAGCAGCTGGTTCTTGCGGATGACATACTGCTTGCCGATGCGCTTGAAACCGTAGTCGGTGCCTTTCAAGAGGTCGGTCAACACCTCTTCCACCGACTTGTAGGAACAGGAATAGCTCTCGATGCGTATCTTGCTCAGCTCGGCCTTGCTGAAGGCCACGTTCAGTTCGTATTCGGCAAACAGCTTCTCCAAGGCCACGTCGAGGCTGCACGACTCCACCGAGAAAGAAATCAAGGGATTGAAAGCCTGGGCGTATGCGCGTTGCGAGAAGGCACAAAACGCCGCCAATAAGAGCCAAACAGGAAGCAACCGAAGGCGGCATTTTTTATCTATTTGATTATCAATGTCTTTATTTTGAAAAAAGCGATCCATTTACAAAACGATTCAATTTGGCCGCTAATTTACGACAAAAAATCGAGAGTACTCCCGATTTTTCTCACAAAAACAACATTTAGGGGACAAATTCGCTCAGCGAATCCGATAGACGCCGTCCGTCTTGGTCACCGTGAAGTCGAACACGGCGGCGATGGTTTCCAACACCTCGTCGACCGAATCCTTGTCGGTGAAGCGGGCGGTGAGCTTCTTTGAGGCGTAGGCCTCGTCGAGGTCGATTTGGATGTGGTAGATGTACTCCAAGGTCTCGACAATCGTCGACAGGCTGACGTTGTTGAAGTCGAGCACGCGGTCGTTCATCAGCTCCTCTTGCTTCACTTCGGGATAGGTCATCGTTTTCAGCACGCCTTCGGCGACATTCAAGATACCGCGCTCGCCCGGGTTGATTTCCATCGACGACAGCTCGTGGCCTTTCTTGTCGAAGGAGGTCAGCTTCACCTTGCCGGTGTAAAGGTCGACGAAATAACGCTCCGTGGCCTTGTCGGCAGTCAGGAGGAAGGAGGTGCCCATCACCTCCACGTCCATATTGTCGCAATGGACGACGAAAGGTCTTGCCTCGTCTTTGGCCACGTCGAAATAGGCGGTACCTTCGAAGTCGACCTTGCGCTCGGCCTTGGCGAAATGCTTGGGATAGCTGATTTCCGACGCGCCGTTGAAGGTGACCGAGGTGCCATCAGGTAGGACGTAGTTGGCGTCGTTGGAAGCCAAGGTGACCGTCGAATTGAACGGCTTGGCCACGAGGAAGCCAAGGAACAGCGCCACTACGACAGCCGCAGCCACGCCCGAAACATATTTGTAGTTCCGGCGGAGCCAAGGCATCTGGACGACGTTGGTCTCTTGTTCGGCCTCAATCTCATCGATCTTCATGTTGACGGCATCAAGGGCCGCATCCACGTCGATGGACTCGGGCATGGCGAAGTCGGTCAGGCTCCACACGTCCTTGAACGACTCGAAATAAAAGCGGTTCTCGTCCGACTCGGCAATCCACGAAAGCAGTTCGAGAGCCTCCTCCGGCGTGCATTGCCCGTCAAGGTAGCTCCTGATCAGCGTCTCATATTTTTCGTTTACCGAGTTCATTTCACTACGTCTTTATTTCGTCGTTACATCTATAAGACTAACAACTTCGATTTTACCCTTAGTCGTTTTTGAAAAAAAATGCACTTTTTTTTGAAATATTTTGCAACTCGCTTATAGATAATCTTTTAGACCTTCGTATAATTGCTTGATTGCGGCACTCATGTGCGCCTCAACTGTTTTTTGCGACATGTTGAGTTTGGTGGCAATCTCGGCGTACTTCAGTCCATCGAAGCGGCTGGCTAGGAAGACCTCGCGGCGTTTTTCGGGCATCGCGGCCAACACTTTCTGGTAGGAGGCCTCCAAGTTATTGGATTGCAGCGTTTCCGACGGGTCGGTCTCGTCGGTTTCGTCGCCCAACATCCGCAGATGCATCTCGGCGTGCGAGCGCTCCTTATTAATATAGGTGTAGGCTGCATTGCGCACCGAGCGTATCATATACGACTCGAACGACGAGGTCACCGCGAGCTTTTCGCGCCCTGTCCATAGCTTGACGAACAGGTCTTGCACGATTTCGGCAGCTTGGTCCTCGTCGCC
>CALFIT010000053.1 GCA_937877465.1 uncultured Bacteroidales bacterium
TATTTCTGTGTTTTTATTTCCGATAGATTGGTGGGCTTCGGTAAACGCGAAATAACAGCTAATGCTTTGGTTTATATTATGTTATCTGTTCTTTTTTCCTTGTTTGTCTGTTGATTCGGTCGTTGTTTGGGGCAAAGATAGGAAAATTTATCCGAATGACGGAAAAAGATTTCGTTTGACGGGTGCTTTCCAACCTAACCCATATCCAAAAAAACGAAAAGTTGCGGAGTGAAATATCGAAAAGTTGCGGAGTAAAACACCGAAAAGTTGCGGAGTAAAATTGCAAAAAGTTGCGGAATATTTTTGTATTTCATTTATTATTAGTAATTTTGCAGCCGTATTCTATGTGACAAAAAAAATGGCAGAAACAACCCACTACAAACGGCGCATTGCCGACCTTCTACTTGAGCGAAGGCTCCAAGGGAAAGGTGCAATACTGATTGAAGGCCCAAAATGGTGCGGAAAGACAACCACGGCAAAACAATTTGCCAAAAGCCTATTAGACTTGGGCGACAGCACGGTTTTGTCCAATGCGGAAACGGCCCTGCAAGTCAATCCAAGGTCATTGCTGGCCGGAGACACACCAAGATTGTTGGACGAATGGCAATGCGTTCCTGCATTATGGGACATGGTGCGTTCAGAAGTGGACAGAAGGCAAGCGTTTGGACAGTTCATCCTCACGGGGAGCAGCGTACCGCCGCAACAAGAGGAAATACATCATAGCGGGACCGGGAGAATTGCACGCATCAGCATGAGGCCGATGTCGTTGTGGGAATCGGGTGAATCGTCAGGCAAAGTGAGTTTGACCGACTTGTTTGAAGGCGTTCCCATTGAGCCACAAGACAACAACTTGAGCTTGGAAGACATCGCCTATTTGACTTGTCGCGGCGGCTGGCCCCAGTCCACATTGATAAAGGGCGAATTGGCTTTAGATGAAGCCCGCGACTATTACGAAGCCATCTATAAAACCGACATCCACCGCATCGACAAAGTGCGTCGAAGCAGCGAGCGCACACGCCTTTTGCTGCGATCATACGCCAGGCATCAGGGCGATTCCGTCAGCTTCAGCCGCTTGAGCGAAGACATCAAAGAAAACGACAACAAGTCAATCACTTACGAAACAGTGTCAGACTATGCGGAAGCCTTGAAAAAACTGTTCGTGATTGAAGACATGCCTGCCTGGAACCCAAACTTGAGAAGCAAGTCGGCCATCCAATCGTCCGACACCCGCTATTTCATCGACCCAAGCATCGCCACAAGTGCATTGTCGGTTGGCCCAAACGACCTGATAAACGACCTCAAGAGTTTCGGATTGTTTTTCGAGACATTGGCCGTCAGGGATTTGCGCGTCTATGCCGATGCCTTGTCGGGCAGCGTGTTCCACTTCAGAAATGCCGCAGGGTTGGAATGCGACGCCGTGCTGCACCGTCGCAATGGTAGCTACGGCCTCATCGAAATCAAACTAGGCGGTCCCGACTTGATAGAAAAAGGGGCCGAGACCCTGAACGACCTAAAGGAGAAAATCGACTTAGACAAAATGCCTGCGCCATCATTCCTTATGGTGCTGACCGCCGTGGGCGACTATAGCTACCAACGTCCACAAGACGGCATTTGGGTTGTTCCTATCGGTTGTTTGAAACCATAATTATGTATTAATTCTAAAACAATTTCTTATCTCCTATGAAAAACACCTTATTAATAATCCTTACCGCTTCCGCGCTGCTCTTCACGGCCTGCACGGAAGAAAACCATCCAAATGGCTTCGACGAAAAAGCCGCCCTTGAATTCCTCTACGCCTACATGCCCATAGGCGACAGCGTGGACTACACCGAAGACTATTACAAGGAAAGCATACACTACGCCTTCCGCGCCAAAGACGAACTGCCTTGGGGCCAGTCGATTCCAGAGCGCGAGTTCAAGCACTTCGTGGTGCCCGTCCGCGTCAACAACGAGAACCTCGACCGCTTCCGCAGCACCTATTACGACGAGCTGAAAGAGCGCGTGAAAGACCTCTCTTTATACGATGCCGTCCTCGAAGTGAACCACTGGTGCCACGAGCACGTCAACTACAAGGGCAGCGACAGCCGCACCTCCGCCCCGATGGCCGCCATCAAGACCTCATGGGGACGCTGCGGCGAGGAGTCGACGCTCTTGGTGACGGCCCTGCGCACCATGGGCATCCCCGCACGACAGGTCTATACACCCCGCTGGGCACACTGCGACGACAACCACGCCTGGGTGGAGGCTTGGGTGGATGGCGACTGGCACTTCCTCGGCGCCTGCGAGCCTGAGCCAGTGCTGGATTTAGGTTGGTTCAACGAACCCGCTTCGCGCACCTTATTATTACATACGCGCGTGTTCGGCGACTACAACGGCCCGGAGGAAGTCATCAGCCGCAACCGTAACTACACGGAAATCAATGTGGTTGACAACTACGGCAAGACCGCCAAGACCGTTTTCACCGTCGTGAACGCTGACGGCACGCCGCAAGCCAACCTGCCCGTGGAGTTCAAGATCTACAACTACGCCGAGTTCTGCACCGTCGTCACCAAAACCACCGACGGCAACGGACAGACCTGGCTCACCGCCGGCTTGGGCTGCATGATGGCCTACGCCGCCAACGACGGCAAGTTCGGCTTCCAAGTGTTCAAGTCGGGCGAACAAGAGAAGGTCACCATCACCCTCGACCACGACACAAACGCAACGGAAAACTTTGAGTTCGACATGGTGCCGCCCGCGCCCTCAAACGTCATGCCCGAAGTCACGCCTGAGATGCGTGCCGCCAACGACCGCCGCATTGCCGACGAGGACGCGCTGCGCAACGCCTACATCAAGTCGTGCAAAAACGCCCAAAACGAACTAATCGCCAACACCGGCGACAAGACCCTTTGCCGCATCTACGAAAAGACTTGGGGGAATTATCAGACCATCGCCGATTTCGTGAGATACGCCCAAGGCAAAAACCAAGAAACCAAGGCCGTGGAGCTGTTGAGCAACATCACCGACAAGGACTTGCGCGATGTCACCCTCGACGTGCTCACCGACCATTTCGACCACACGCCCGACCTTACTTCGTCCATCATCTCGATGCCTGTTGAGCATTATGCCCAATACATCCTCAGCCCCCGCGTCAGCAACGAGATGCTTGTGCCTTACCGCCAAACCCTTTCCGGGTTATTCCCC
Source organism: uncultured Bacteroidales bacterium (assembly GCA_937877465.1). Lineage (GTDB taxonomy): Bacteria > Bacteroidota > Bacteroidia > Bacteroidales > F082 > Limimorpha. The sequence goes on from CALFIT010000053.1 coordinate 3,184, forward strand.
GAAGCAGACCGGCAGCGCTATCACGACGACCCTGCCCTCCTCGTCGATTGGGTGAAGCAAAACATCCGCATCGACGACGCGCTCAACCCGCAGCGCATCCCGATTTCGCCGACGGGCGTGCTGCAAGTGCGCAAGGCCGACCGCCATTCGCGCGACATCTTCTTCGTCAGCATGGCACGAAGCCTGTGCATCGCCGCGCAAATCAACCCCGTGAACGGCAATGTGCAGTATTTTGACGGCAAACAATGGGTGAACGTGCAATTCGAGAAAGAAAGCCCCACCGCCATTGGGACGGGCTATCTCGACCTTCGTTATCAGCCCATCGCCGCCGTCGCCGACCCGAAGTATTACACCCACTTCAGCATCAAGAAGTTTGACGGCAACTCGTTCCGCCTGTTGGCCTACGATGCCAAAGACCCCGGCATCGACGACGGCATGATGCTTTCGAGTTTCGACAAGCCCACGCCTTTGGACGAAGGCTTCTACATCCTCACTGTCGGGACGCGATTAGATGACGGCACCGCCCTGACCCACAGTCAGTTCTTCACCATCAAGGCGGGCCAAACGACCTCCGTGGACCTTGTTTTGCGCGAGCCAGACAACGAAGTCAAGGTCATCGGCGATTTCTATTCCAACAACCGCTTCACGGAAGTCGAAACTGGCGAGGAATACAACTTCAAGCAGTTGATTGGCAACGAGTACTACATCCTCGGCCTCTTGGACCAAGGCAGCGAGCCGACCACCCACGCCATGCAAGACATCGCCGCGTTCAGAAACGAGTTTGAGTCCGCCAACCTACCGATGGTTTTCGTTTTTGGCGACAAAGCGGACTACGACAAGTTCAAGCTGAAGAATTTCAGCGACTTGCCCGACGGCATCGTCTACGGACTCGATGATGGCACCATCCGCGACGACCTCGTGGAGAGCCTGCACTTGGACAAGGACAGCCGTCCCATCTTCATCATCGCCAACGCCAACAGCGAAGTCGTGTTCGTGAAGCAAGGCTACACCATCGGCCTTGGCGAGCAGATGCTGAAGGTGATGGCGAAAGTGAAGTAATTCAATACCAACCGTTTGCGGCACGATAACGCTGTTTGGGACTGTTGGGTTTGTCCTTATATTCCGGGACAAGCAACCCTGCCTCCAACAACGGCGTGAAGATCCTACGACGGAAACTGGTACGGCTCTTATAGCCAGACGCTTCCATCATTTCCAAAATGCCTTGTGGGATCTCGCAAAACGACAAGACACGCAAGGCCTTCGTTTCGTCGCCCTTGCCCAATGCCGGGCATTGCTCACGGATCTCCCATTCAGACCGCGCAGACCGCCTTTGGCTATCTATGGTTTGGTTCCCGTATGGCGCACTCTCTTCAGCCACATAAGAAGGACTTGTTGTCGAATACCCATACGGAATGGGGCGAACTTCAATCGGACGCTGCATAATCACCTGAAACTGACTGCCTTCCTCGTTAACGAACTCGATATCTCCAACTTCCTTTGTTGCGCGGATGATTCCCGTGCCCAACCCACGATAATCCATGGTCTTTGCACAAAAAGTCGCCATCAACGGATTGCGCTGCTGTGTCTTTCCGAAACGGATGGACTCCACGTCGACCCCCGTGGGCAAGCCACCAGGGCTGACAATCTCCACACGGTTGTCGAAAATCATGATGCGGATAGGCGCCTGGATGAGGTAATCGCGGTGGACGAGGGCGTTTTGAAGAAGCTCCTTCAAGGCCACTTCCGAGATTTCGAGTTTCCCGACCGAGTTGAACGACTGCCCCGCTTGGCGGCTGTGCAGGTTGGCATTGAGGAACGCCATCCCCGCATCGAACATTCGAGGGATGGTCCCGACGATATCCTTGCTGTCGCGATATTCGAGGCCGCCCATGTCGTTCCCGAAAAACGACACCGCCTTGATGATAAACGCCGGCTCAAACATCTGCGGATGCTTGCCAAAGAAGAGCAGCCCGGCAAGCGTCGCCCGCCCGTCAGTCGTCATAATCTGAAGGTTTTGAAGCAGTTGCTCGACAGGCAGGCCGAACTCATCGGTTCGTTTTCCATAGTATTTCTCCAAGTATTCGTTGACCAACGTCATGTCGATGTCGTTGATGGTGGTCCGCCTCACACCTTTCTCGTCAGGCCTGAAGCTACCCGACTCCTGAAACAGCACCAGCATTTCGGCATTCTCAACGACACGCCGCTTGTCGCTGCCTTGCTTAATCCAGATGTTCCCGCTTTGGTCTTTGTAAGGCTTGTCGATGCCTTCATCCACGTTCACAACGAGAACAATCTTCCCGTCCACGTTGACGGTTTCCGTCTGAAGATAGACGGTCGGCCTGACGCTGTTGTTGGCGACGTTCCCGACATCGCGGCTGATTTGCTGCACCTCGTCGTAGGTCAGCCCAACGATTTCGCCGGTCTTGTCCTCGATTCCAATCAAGATGACACCGCCCCGATAATTGGCAAAGGCAGCCACTTCAGCCGCAATCTTCGATGGATTGTCTATCCGCAACTTGAATTGCACCTTGCTGTTTTCGCCCAAAGCGCAAAGCTCTTTTATCTGTTTCGCATTCATAACTTAACCATTTTTCACCCTGCAAAGGTACAAATTTTTGGTTAAGTTCTGCAAATATTTTTCATTATTTCTTCCATAATTTTTATAATAACAAATTATTATATTGATTTATAGGTATTTATAAAACCAATGATTTTGGTTCAATCTTAACCAATTTGGTTAAGTTTGATAAGAATTTGGTTAAGTTTGGTAAGGGCGCCCAAAAATCCATATGTTTTCACCCAATTTTGGACGAAAGCAAATCGAGTAGAGAGAATTGCAAATCCGCAGAAACGGGGGCCTTTTTACCTCAACACGAATTACCGCTAATTGGCTACGAATCTACCATTAATTCATGGTTTGTCGGTTCGTCTTTCGACAAGGGTTTATTCGTTGTCGTTGGCATACAAACAGTAGAGACGCCACACTGTGACGTCTCTACAATCATTTGGGAATTGCAAATTCCCTCCTCAAGCCTTGCAAATTGCAAATTCGCAAGAACGGGGGAACAGGGTGAATTAATTGGCAGGGCAAACCAAGCGCACCGAACACCCGTGCCAACGGATAGCCGCAATCATGGAACCAGAGTTGTTATTTTGTATGCTGAAGTTCATGCGCCACGCCTTATCGCTTCCGCTATTTGTGGACGACCAATAGCGACCAAAGTCAGCGACATTGGTAACCAAAGCCCCATTACCCCCAGTATAGCGGACGCCGGCAGCCGGCAGGAAGACCGAACCGGCGGCTTCCTCGGTGGCCCAACTATCGGCATCGTAAGACGAGGCGATTGGAGTGGTCACATCGTCAGGACGAATCACAACACCCTTAACGCCCTCCACCTCCGAGAATCCTTTTGTGTTGTGGTCTTTGATATATGTCCACTCATCATTGGTCAAGGTGCGCCAAATGTTGGCCGCATTGCCGCCGTTGCTGATGGCGTTGTACACCCCCCAGTCGGCGTTGGCGTAAGCGTCAGTCAGGCTGTATGTATAGTTCGAACCATCCGTAGGCCCGTAGCCGTATCCAATTGTGGCCGGGTAGGTGTTAGTGGCATTTATGGTGTTGTACGGCTGATAGAAATGGTTCCCGTTGGCCCATCCGGAAGTGCCCCAGGCAAAGAGACTGACGACATCCTGATTTGCGTAATCTGCGCCAACATTTTGCTCATTAGTTTCAACAGTGGTATATTGGTAATCCATGAAGCTCCAAGTAGAGGTGCTTTTAGTGTATTGCAGGTTGCCCTGAGCGAAATGCACTTTGTCGCCGTTGGCGTTGATGGTAAAGCTGCCGGAGAGGGCACCGTGGGGAGTCATTGAGATGTCCACGCCTGCGGTGTAGTACATGTTAGCGGTCACGGCTGGAACGCTCGCTATCGTGGAAGAACTATAACTATTACCGGAAATGTTTACGGCCGGATTCGACACGGCATCCTGTGGCAACAAGATGGCCCATTTCTCCGCGTCGCTCTGCGGGTAGAGCGTCACCGTCCCCGTCGTCGCGGTCGGGGCGATGCCTTCAGCACCTGTGGCGAAGCTAATCGTCGCCTCCGTCTTCATCCCCGACACCGTGATGGCGTTGTTTGTAGCAATAAGAGGATTGAACTTCACCAAGCCGCACTTGTTCCTCAATATGGTGGAATAGGTGGCGGTGGTATTGGTGTATTTCTCTGTCGATTGTCCGTAGGAAAGCACGGGCAACTGTGTGCCTTGGTCGGCGATGTTGACCGTGAAGGAAGTGGTGGTGCCAGCCGTGGGATCGGTTTCGGGGGCCTTGCCGCCCGTGAAGAAGAAGTGCAGGTAGTCGTCGGTGCTGGGTTCGGCGATGATGCCGCTGAAGGCGCCGTTAGCGTAGGTCAGTGTGCCCACATAGTGACCGTTGTTGCCCACATAGAGGATGTCGCCGTTGGTGAAGCCGTATATCCCCGATTCAGGATGGACGCCATGCTTTGACCCGTCGTTTCCCACCTTCAAGGTGATGTAAACCGAGCCGTCGGCGGCGTTGGGGAGATCGGAGCCTGTGGTTGTTTCCTGTTTTTTGCACTGGCCTAACGAGAGTACGAGTGCCGTTGCGATGATGATTGTGCTAAGTTTTTTCATTGTTTTGATGTGTTTTTAATTGTTCTTTTTTCGTTTCTTGAGTGCATAGGCCGCGCCTGCCGCCGCCATTAGGAATAATCCGCTGCCCATCGGACTCTCTTGTCCGAATGGCTCGGTATTGATTTCGTAACCTCCGTTGACATTCGATCCGAACTGTTCGGTGATGAGGTTGTAACCCCCTGATCCGCCACGGCCAAACAGCCCTTGGCTACCTGTCTGGTTCTGCGCTTCATATTGGGTGCCAAACATGCCTTGCGCCACGCCTACAGTCGGCAACAGTCCTACGACCGCCATCGACAGTGCCATCACCAGTACTTTCTTTTTCTTTTGTTTTCTTGAATCGTACATTTTTCTTTGAGTTTGTGTTTGTGTTTATGAAAAGTTGTATGTTAGTTGTATGTTAATCGAGTGTGGTTTTCGACAAGCAAAAAAAATCCAGGACAAAGCCTGTCGGCCCTGCCTTGGATTGGTGTTTGGTCATAGTAAGTAAACCGGGAATAAGGGTTTACCCCCCCCCACCCAATCTGTTGTAACTTACTCATACACAATATATTAGCAAATGTTTGCATCGTCTTTTGGCGTTTTTGCGGGTGCAAAAGTAGGAAATTATCGGGTATGTCGGGCGTTTAGGTGAAAAAAGTGCCTCGGCGTTTTTTGTTTGCCAAGGCACTCCGACAAATGAAAGCATCTGTTTCTTACAGCTTCCTTGCGACCTCCTTCTCGGTGTA
>CALFIT010000054.1 GCA_937877465.1 uncultured Bacteroidales bacterium
GACATTACAAGGGTTTTGACAATATGCTGTTGAGCCAATGCCCGAGTTTGAAACAAAGCGACCTCTCACTATGCCACCTGCATCTGATGGGATTGAATGAGGGAGAGATTGGGGCGTTGAAAGACAGGACTTATTCAGCCATCAAGAAACAGAATGAGAACCTTCTGGAGAAGTTGGGGGTAGACGAAAACATATCTGCGTATGTTTTGAGGATAGCTGAAGGGTTGTGTGGAACCTCAAATGTTGAACAAGAAAACCAGCTGAATATGGATTTGCAGCGAACAACGGAAGAAAAACCAGGCCAACCCATGGAAATGGAGCAAGAAAGTTCGTTGAAAAGTTCGTTGAAAAGTTTGCAGAAGATTCTGGAACTCATTTCTGCATCACCCAGTATCACGATTTCAGAAATTGCCGACCGTCTCGGCATGACAAAAAGAGGTGTTGACAAAAATATCAAAAGGCTGAAGGAACAAGGGGTTATTCGCCGTGTTGGGCCTGACAAGGGAGGGCATTGGGAAGTGATTAGGTAGGAGTTACCAGTTGACAGTTACCAGTTGTTCAGTTGTCAGTTGTTCAGTTGACAGTTAATATTTTGGCATTCATCTATCTATGTAATGCGCTTCCCGTATGTCGGCCGTGGTCAGCGTACTTCCTTTTCACTATGCAAAATTACAGGGGGATGATGGAAAAAAGTTGGAGGAAACGGGATGTTTTCTCCTTTGTTTTTTGTAACTTGTTGAATATCAAGTATTACCCCCCTATGGAAAAATTCCATCATTTTTCCAGCATGGTTTTGTGCGCTGTGATTTTTTGATAACCTAATTTTGCTAGCGAAATCTTAATCAAAAAATCCAAACTCTAAAAACACAAAACTATGTACAAATTAAAAGAAATGATTCTGGTGCTCTGCTTCATCCTTTCGGGAGCATTGTGCTACGCCCACGACGAAGCCAGAATGGAAAAGAAGGGAGACGGAGTAACTATTGATGTATTTGAAGTAGTTCTTAGTAATGGACTAAGCAGGGGCAACTCGATTGTTCCGACATTTAATGGTCATGTACTCACCGTAGTGTTTAGTGAAAACCTTGGACAAGTCTCTGTTGAGATTGCCACTTCTGCTGGAGCCACAGTCGAATGTACTTCCGTACTAACGCCAAATGGCTTGCAGACCTACATCCCCAACACGGGAGACTACATCGTCACCTTCACGCTCTCCAATGGGGATATGTATGCTGGTGAGTTTACGGTAACAGATTGATGAAACCGACTTAATAACAATAGCATCAACAAATTAAAAACTCGTAAAATGAAGAAAGTTTTACTAAGTGTGGCTATCATTGCCGCCACATTGGGAGTGATGATGAGCTCCTGCAAGAAAGAAGAGAGCGCACAAATGAAAGATGGTGTTGTTCAGACGGAACAAAACATGTCACCCGAGGAACAGAAAGTGCTTGATTTCCTTGCGGATTATGACGCGATGAAACAAGGTATGAAAGCCGAGGGAGAACCTGTTTGTCCAGAAGATGCCCGTTGGTACATGGAAACAGTGATGAACTATTGTCATGGCTTTTCCCATGAATTGTTATCCAACATGCGCATGGACACTGTTCGCGTAGCTATGCCCAAAACTGACGAGGAAGGTCAGATTGCCTATTCTGACTTAATGACGACCTACGGCAACGCCGTGGCTGCTGTGCGCGAACAATACAAGTCCATCGATATGGAGGGCAAAACACTACAGTTTGTCATGATGAGCATTGAAAACGGCACGACCAAAAATGGTGGTGATGATTTAGTTATACTGATGAACACGGGTAGTAACAGCGGGGACAACGCTGTGGGAACCTCAACACCTCCTTCTTCGCCTTGGTATGCCGGTCCTTTCGGTGAATGGGATGAATGGATTTGGGGAATGGACAAAGGTAAATGTATGGGCACCAATGTTGGTTTTGATGCCGCAGATATCCTCACTATGGCAATTGGACATTATGACACGATTCACTGGGCCGACAATGTCCCTTGCTATGGCTGTCATCCTTACTTTATTGTAGAACCCACTGTAGTTGCGACTTATCCAGGAAATGCCAACTCAACATGGCCGTTTTTCGCCTCTGGCTTGACATGGGACGAAGTACAGACCTATTGTATTCCATGGGAAGACATGAACATGTATTATGAGGAAATTCTTCAAGCCACACACACTGAGAATATGGTTACCAATCCTTTCGGATACTTTGGGTATTATCGGACTCTTGTTGAGGATTGGAAAGTGTTTATTATCGGAAGTGGTTGGGGTATTGGTCATACCGTGTATAAGTTTTTTGCAACACGAGGATGGAGGCATGATAATGGGATTTATCCTGTGCCAATTGATGAAGAAGTTTAAACATATTGGGTTTTTCACGGAGAAGCGTTACGGCGTTTCTCCGTGAAAACACACAAAATCAATACAATATGAAAACCATAAAGTTTTTGTTGGTGATAATAACTCTATTGTTAATCAATCCGACTTCTTTCTCCCAGGAAATCAATAGTCTTGACGAAATCTTTATGTCAGAAAAGTACGTTGTAGGAATGGTCTATAGTTCTGAAGATGAGATAATCTGCTTTTCCTCAACAATAAAATCCAACGAGCCATCTCTGTTTTACATTGACAAAATTCGTGAGAACGGGGAACTTCTATCGTCAGTAAAAATATGGACAGAAGAAGAAATGACCGAGATGACGGTCTATGAGGCGGAACTGATTCAGGATAAGAGTGGGGTCACGAGTTTGTATTATGTATCAAAAATTAGAGAAAGTGATACCGTGACTTTCCATAAGATAAACATCAATGACGACCTGGAACTAGACTTTTTCGATTACAATTGGTACGGACTTGACTATCCTTCAGTGATACATGGAAGGAAATCCACAAATGTGATTGTCAACAAAGATGGTGGAGCGATTCTGTCGTATAATACCAGTCAAGATAGTATCCGCGTCATAAGATTCGGAGCCTATGGCGAAGTGTTGTTTAATAACACTATTGGGAGACATCCACAAGAATACTATCAGCATAATCTTATTCCTTCACTCGATTCGGTGGGATGCCGCATCGTCACGAGGAGCCTCGACCCCAACTCGGTCTATTACGACTGCTACTGCTTTGGCCCTGATTTGAATGTTATCGACACCATTACTAAAGTAGATGTGGTGTCATACCCGACACTGTGTGCCAATAGTTATTCAGACATTCGGGTCAATCCTTTTAGTGGCATGGCGTATCTCATCAGTCATTTCTCAATGCCGGCATTTGGTGGTAATCCGGAAATCTATCATGATATTGTGATGAGCGTATATGATGAGAATATGGTTCAGTTGAACTATGATTGGGGCTTCCATACCAATACAACAGATATGGCAGGGGAAAAACATACCATTGATTTTGGTTCAGAGGATGATGTCTTTATGGTTGGAAGCATAGACGGAATGATATGGGGAGACCTATATATTGTACATTTGGATGCGAATCTGAACAAAAAAGGAGAGCTGTACTTCGTACATCCGGAACGGAAACAGACACCATTGTACCTCGTTACATGCCCTAACGGGGGGTGTCTCGTAAGCACCGATGGAGGAAACGAGGTTACAGGGGAGGCGGAACGTTGTGTTTACAAAGTTACCATTTCTGACTTTCTGAATGTGGATGAAGCGCATTCGCATGGTTTTGCGGTTGCCACGGCCTATCCCAATCCCGGGAAGGATGTGCTGAATATCCGCACGGGATTGCAAAACGCCCGCGTTGAAATCTATGACTTGTCATGCAGGCTAGTTCACAGCCAGAAAATCACCGACAACATCACTGCTATAAATACGACCTCTTGGCCCGCAGGGACTTATGTTTGGAAGGTGGTTTCAAATGGTAAGGAAGCGGAGAACGGGAAATGGATAAAAGAATGATGTGAACTCGTTCTTCCGAATTTCCGAATTCGGAAGCCGCGAATATCAGCATTTGCAATGCGAAAAAAACCTTGCTCAATCCAATGAAAACCTTTACCTTAGCCGCAAAAACGACAACCTAACGCCATGAAAGACACTGTAAACAAGGGGATTGTAAATCCCCATACTCCTTCGTCAGAGGTTGCGCTCCCGCCATTGCTGGCTGAACGACTTTGCGGCAAATTCGGGCAGAGGCCTGTTGCTGCCCCATAGCGGACCCAAGAGACGTTTCAACTCCAACTTCTTAAAGAACAGCGGACTGTCCATCTTTTTCCGCGTCTTGCAATGCCAAATCATGGTCTTCAGCAAGGCATCATACTTTGCGTTGCCCGTCTTTTCGGTGAGGGCAAGATGGCGGTTTTCGATGATGAGGTCGTCCAACGGAATCTTGACGGGACAAATCTCGACACACTTTCCGCAGAGCGAACAGGCCGAATTGAGGTAGTTGTATTCTTCCAAACCTTCCATCAACGGGGTCATCACCGTACCCACCGGCCCGATGTGCTTGGTGCCGTAGGTGTAGCCTCCAATGTGCTTGTAGACGGGACACACACTCACGCAAGCCCCGCAATGGATGCACGACATCACCTGACGTTGCTTCTCGTGCGAAAGCAGCTGCGAGCGGTTGTTGTCGAGCAGGATGACCACCATCTTTTCGGGACCGTTGCCCTGTTGCGCCGGCCCGAAAGTGATACTGTTGCAGGCCGCCAAGCTCTGGCCACCGGCATGCAACGACAGCAGCGGCAACAACACGCTCAAGTCGTCGAGGGTCGGAATCACCTTGGCGATGCCTGCCACCACGATGTGCATTTTGGCCATCGAAGTGGATTTCAGGATGTTGCCTTCGTTTTCGGTGAGCACCACACCACCCGTATCCGAAAGCAGGAAGTTGGCTCCAGTGATGCAAACCGGCGCGTCGTTGGATTCGACGGCCAACTCATGCCGCACGAAGTTGACCATTTGCTTGACGGAACTGTCGGGCTTCAGCTTGAAGTGTTCCGTCAGGATGGCGTTGTTTTCCTCCTTCGAGAGGTGGATGGACGGCGACAGCGGATGATAGGCCTTCTGCTTGGCTTGGTGCAAGACAAAACGCGCGATTTGGGTCTCCACCACACGCACGTTCTTGCGCTCCAAGAAGCCATTCAGCTCGATTTCGTCGAGCACGTTGGAATTGGAACGGGTGATGGCCTTGGCTTTCTCCTTGCAGATGAGGTCGAAAATCATCGTCAAGGCATCGTCGGCGTTGCGTGCCCAAAGCACCTTGCCTCCGTTGTCGGTGAAGTGCGTCTCGAAGTCGACCAACAGCTTCTCCAAGTTCAGCATCGACTTGTTGCGCAAGGTGTAGGCACGTTGCTTCTCAAGGTCGAGGTTACGGTAGTTCACCTTGCCTTTGGCAAAACTCTGCTCGTAACAGCCTGTGCTGTAATTGATTTTCTGCCAGTGTTCCTCGTCGAAAGCCACTTCGCAGCCCTGCTTGAATATGGTCTTAGGCTCACTCATCGTCATAAGGCACAAGGTTCAATCTTTTCGACTCTTCTCGCGTGCCGACCGCCTTCAAAGTCAGTATTAAGGAAAGCCTGCACCATCTCCCAAGCCAACTCGTTGGGAATGAAGCGACCCGGCAAGGCAAGGATGTTGGCATCGTTGTGCTGACGGGCAAGTTTGGCCAATTCCACGTTCCAGCACAAGGCAGCCCTCACGTTATGGTGATGGTTGGCCGTCATCTGGGCACCGTTGCCGCTGCCGCAAAGGATGATGCCCAACGGATACTCACCTCTTTCGATGGCCGTCGCCAAAGGATGGATCATGTCGGGATAGTCGACGCTCTCGCTGCTATGCGTGCCGAAATCCTTGACCGTATAGCCCGCTTCCTCCAATTTCGCAACCAAAAACCGCTTCATCTCGAAGCCGCCATGATCGCTCGCAATGGGTATGATGTTTTCCATTTTTTCCGCTGTTGATAAAAGACGTCGCAAAATTACGCATTTTCGCTGTTCGACATCGCCATATCACACTATTTCTGAAACACTTATCCGCTGCAAAAAATTCAACGACTCTATTATAATAAGCTGTAAAACAAATAATTGATAAGTTATCAACATAAAAACTGTTGAAAACTTTTTGATTGAGGTGGATAAAAACCGCGACTTTTTCTTTCAACAATTCCAAACCCGAAAATCACGCAAAATTGAACATCATTTCAAAAAATCCGACCTTATTTTACCCATTTCTTCATTTTTCAACGGATAATCGAAAACGGAACGATAGGGCTGAAAAATAAACTTTTGGCTGTTTTCGAAATGCGCATCTCAAACCAAAAACCATTAATGCAAGAATTTTATAGAAAAGTTTTCAACCAATTCACAGCCTTATCAATATCCGTATCAAACTTTAAAAATTAAAAAAAATAAAAAATAAAGAATGAAATAATGATGATAGCGGTGTTGATAACTCGGCGGCGTTTTTCTCGCCAATCTGAAAATGGGTGTGGCCAATCCAATTAAAATGCCTAATTTTGACCCCTAATTTAACGACAAAATGAAGCATACGATTAGAGTCATATCATTGTTTTTGTTGGTGTTGGCTTACGGTCAGGACTTGTTTTCGCAGACTGAATATCAACAGTTTACCTATCCGAGCGGACAAGTTTCGTCGGAAGGTTGGCTGCGCGACGGCAAGCCCGACGGCCTTTGGAAGACCTACTACGAGAGCGGCCAGCTGAAATCCATCGGCAGGCGCACCGACTTCCTCTTGGACAGCACATGGGTGTTTTTTGGCGAGAAAGGCGATACCACTTTGGTGGTCAACTACAAGCACGACTTGAAGAATGGCGAGCGTTTCACTTATAGTGAAACCGAGGTGATGGTGGAGCCTTTCGTCAACGACGTGAGGCAAGGCGAGGGGCGCAGGATGGACAGGCGAGGGCATGTGTTGCAGACCATCAACTTTATCAACGGCTTGGAGGAAGGCATCTCGCCCGTGTTCGACACCTTGGGCGTGTTGAAGGAAATCGTCACCTACCGCAAGGGCTTCGTCATGACCCGCGAAGCCTTGAACCGCTACGACCGCGAAGGCAAGAAACATGGCTATTGGAAGACCTTCTTCGACGACTGGAGTCTGCACACAGAATGTTATTATAAACATGGTTTGAGAGACGGGTTCTACAAGGAATACGACGAAAAAGGCAACCTGAATAAAATCACCAAGTTCGTCAACGATGTGGAGCAAGTGCTGACTGCCGACCAAAAGCCCCTCGTGATGCAGCGCGAGTATTATCCTAACGGCAAGGTGCGGCGTGAGGCCTCGTTCCGCGACGGCAAGCGCGAAGGCGTGTGGCGCGAGTTTGACGAAGAGGGCAATGTCATCAAGTCGCAGACCTACAAGAAAGGCGCGTTGGTGGGCGAGGGCATCGTCGGAACAGACGGCAAGCGGCGCGGCGAATACAAGGAGTTCTATCCCGACAGCACCTTGCGTGCCGAAGGGCTTTTCATCGACGGCTTACGCTCGGGCGAGTGGAAGTTCTACTACCACGACGGCAAGGTGCAAGAAGTGGGCACCTACAAGGAAGGCAACCCCGACGGCGTTTGGGTTTGGTACCACGAAAACGGACAAAAGCAGATTGAGGAACAGTTCTACAAAGGCCAGCCCAACGGACCTTACAAGGAATACGACGCCAAAGGCAACCTCATCGTCAGCGGCACCTATTTCGACGGCATGAAAAACGGCAAGTGGATCGAGCAAATCGGCGACATGCGCACCGAAGGCGAGTACCGCAACGACAAGCAGGTGGGCGAGTGGACGTCGTACTACGACAACGACAAGATGGCCTTCCGAGGCAAGTTCAACGCGGGCTATCCCGACGGCGAGCATTTCTTCTATTACCCTAACGGCAAGTTGCGCGAGATACAAGTGTATTCGGCAGGCGTCAAGAACGGCGAATGGAAGAAATATTTAGACACGGGCGAGCTGTATTTCACCATCACCTACAAGCAAGGCACCGAGGTGAAGTATGACGGCGAGGCCTTGGACGACGATGAAATCATTAAGGAGTAAATAGATAAGCATATTGCTTGGTTTTTCATACGAAGAAATAATGAACAAGTGCTTGAATGTCATAGGTGTATTGATGGGATTGTTGCTCTTTACCTGTTGCGGTAAAGAAACCCCAAGGCAATCTGAAGCGCGCTATAGTAGCGAGTCACATGCGGCATTGGCTGAGATTGACTCGCTGATGTGGCGGCGGGCTGATAGTGCTTTGACATTGTTGTTGGAGTTTGCAGTAAGCCCCGAAGCGGACAGTCTGAATGTGTTTGAAGGGCACTACTGCCAACTACTGATCTCGGAGCTGCTGTATAAGAACTATGCGGCTCAGACCAATCGCACGGAACTGTTGCAGGCAGTGGCGTATTTCGACAGCCTTGTGCGAGAGGCTCCCCCTTTGCAAAGGGGGGCGGGGGGATTAAAAAACCCGCAATCTCCTGAACATAACGACAACATTACCTTTCTAAATGCCCGCGCCCATTATATTAATGGAGCAGGCTTTTATGAGCAGGGCGACGTGGTGAGCGCTTGTGCGGAATACCTAAAGGCATTGGAAGTGATTGAGGAAAAACTTGACAAGAAATCACCAAAAGGAAAGGATGCCGTGTTTATGTTCTATACATATAATAGACTATTGTCACTTTTTTCAACGCAGTTTATGATGGATCCCGCTATTTTTTGCTGTGAACAAGCTTTGGCTTGCTGCCAAAACGAGCCCACCTTATCTAAAGAGATACCGAATACTTATTATCACATGGGGAAGCAATATGACAAGAAAGGGGAAAAGGATATTGCAAGATATTATTATGGGATGGCTATTGAAGGATTATCCGACATTAATAATCCTGTTTATCGGGACGCCATGTCCACGAAAGCACTTTGTGACTATCAGGTTGGGTTAGGGGTTGATTCCTCATTAACTACGATACGGCAAATGCTTTCCCATGCAAACAGCGAGAAGGAAAAGTTGACTCGTTTTCTTACAATTGGGGTCATTTTTACCATTGAGCAATCCATAGATTCTGCTTTATATTATTTAGAACCAATTTATGAAAGTAAGGATAACATATCCCTACAAACGCAGGCCGCAGAATATTTGCTTGTCAATTATGACAATACCGAAAACAAGGAGAAAGCAGAAGGATGTATGCGGTTTTTATCCGACCATAAGAAATCGGAGGGAGAAACAAAAGCTTTTGTCTCGAAAATTGAAACTATGTATAAGGATTACATAAATCAAAAGCAAGAAAAAGAGGCGGAAGAAGCACGAGAAATGGCGGTCAGAAAAGCCATGAGCATAATTATTCCGGTTGCCATTGGGGCTGTCTTGGTTATCATTGTTTCGGCGAAGTTGAGAAACAAGAAATTGCTAAAAGAACAACGAGAAGAAGCAGATAGGGCGCTTGGAGAGGCGGAGCAAGAACACGGCAAGGAACTGAGGCTGTGGCAAGCGGAGGCTGACGAGATTTTGGAAGAAACAAAGAAGAAATACGAGGGAGAACTAAGACAATTGAGAATAGAGACAGACCAACAGTTGGAGGAGATTGAAAGGAAGCACCAACAGTGGATGGCCGAAGCAAAAGAACGGCAAGAGGAGGAATTGAGAGTGCAGAGAGACCTGTCGGAAAAGGAGATAGAAAAAACAAAGAAGCGGCATGAGGAAGAATTGGAAACGGAACGGCTGGCCTACCAAACGGAGCAGGAAGCCTTGCGGCAAAGCCTACAGCAGCAGGAAGCAAAAATCCACGCTTTGGAAAATACCTTAAGCCTACAGCGCATAGAGGCAGAGCTTCAGCGCGAGGAATTCCTGAAGGAGTCCGTATGCGGCAAAATAAACGACAGCATCAGGAACCTCCATATTACCGCGAGGGAGGGCTCAAAAAAGATTGTTACTCTGACTGAAGAGGATGCCCTCGCTTTGAAGGAAGCCGTGTTGAGGCATTATCCGAACTTCGAGGCCGTCCTGCTTAGCAAGAATCCCAAGCTGGGCACAGACGACCTTTTGTTGTGCTATTTGTATCTTTTGGGCCTGGACGAGCGGCAGATTGCCGCATTGATGTGTAAGACCTATTCAGCCATCAAGAAAAGGGCCAAGGCCTTGAGAGATTCCATGACCTTGGAGGAGCCCTTGTCAGACTACATCCTGAGGTTCTCCACCTTCTAAAGGAATGCAAAGGACGAAAAAATTCCAACATAATTCCAACATGAAATGATTCTCGTGTTTTGGCAATGGAGTATTTTTGCCCTGCTTTCATTCATAATGATGAGTTGTACTTTATTGACAAGAACGCGTACAACAGAAACAGTGACTCTCTTTTTTTTAATGTTTATCAAATAGAAATCCAATGAAAAATACAATAATTATTACAATAATGTCATTGATGCTTTTAGTATCGTGCGGTTCAGACAAAAGAATAAAACTGTTCAATAGTAAAATCCAACAACATTATTCTGAACTGGAAGGAAATACAGTCGATTTAGCCAAAATCAATGCAATAATTCTTTTGCCACGAGAAGGCTGTGAAGGATGTATATCTGATGCAAGCCAAATGGCCATAGACTTGTTAGCGGAACGAAGTGATATTGCTGTGATTTTTACGGTTGTCAATGATTTGAAACTTCTACACAGACAATACGGCAATTCATTATTGAAAAATAACTTGGTTAGCATGGATTTACAAAACCTATTCAGAGATGACAGGGTAATGTCTATCTATCCTCAAATTGCTTATATGAAAAACGGCAAGTGCTATAAAGTTGAGGAGTTTGGGAATGAAAGTGAGGAGTTTATGAGATTGTTTAATCCAACTAATTAGATACCGATGAAAAGCAAAAGTCTATTATTGTTAGTTATCTTATTCGCCTGCCAGTCGGTTCTGGCTCAGCAGGTGATGGAGATTTCGGGTAGAGTTGTTGCCCAAGGCAGTGAAGAAGCATTGCCTTTTGCCAACATTGCGGCATACGCACCCAACGATTCCTTGACGGCGGGAACCCTGTCGGACGAGAAGGGGCGTTTCACGCTAAAATGCGACTGCTCGGACGGCTGCTATCTCATCGTCAGCTATCTCGGGATGGAACCGCAGCGCATCACAGCAATGCAATGGCAGGGCACACGGCGCAACCTCGGAAAGATTGTGCTTTCGCCTTCGGCGACCATGCTGGAAACAGTGACGGTGGCAGACACAACACCAGTTATCGACCGCCGTTTCGACCGTACTGTGGTGAAAATCGAAGAAACGCGAAAAGCCACGGCGCATACCATCTATGATGTTTTGCGCAGTTTGCCCGGCCTCGCCGTGGACGAAGCGGGCAACATGAGCTACAACGGGGCAACGCCCGCCGTTTATGTCGATGACAGCCCTTCCGACTTGTTGTTTCCCGTGCTGGAAAGCATTCCTATCGACCGCATCGAAAAAGTGGAACTCATCGACGCAGCCGTGCAGCAAGGGGGCGAAGGACGCGGCGGCATCATCAACATCAGGTTGCGGGCGGCTGATGAAGGTCTCAGCGGATCATTGGCCACAAAGCCTTCCACCTACAACTTCAAGGAACTCAATGATTCAGAAAATTCGTTGAACCTGAATTACAAGCGCAAGAAGTTCATCTGGATTGCCAACGCCAGTTTCCGCACCACCGACAATACGTCAAGCTATACCATGAAAAAGGATTTCAGACCGACAGGCACCCCTATCATTGTCAACGAGGAGCAATCGGCTGACAACAGCTACCGTGTTTCGGGAAACAGCCTCGGTTTCATCTACCAACCCAACGATTACACGAAACTCACTGTGTCGGGAAGCTACAGCTTATCGTCGTCGGTAAAGACAATGGGTAGGCTTACGGAGGAGCGGCATGGCGAGACCAACGACCTGATTAGCCAAATCAAAGCTGCGGGCACGGACTACCAACGTTCCACACCGAATTTCGGTATTGGCATCAACTTCTACCGTCAATTCAGCAACAGCAGCAACCATTACCTTAACACCTCGGCGTATGTGTCGGCCTATAACGACCGCTTCTATGGCGATTACAGCGAGGCATACAGCGTCCTAGTCGGCTTGACATCAGACAGCCTTTACACGGAAAGATTCGACAACCACCTGTCGAAAACCCCGACGGTGTATGTCAATGCCTTTTACAACAATCCGTTGGGCGACAAGCTCAACTGGAGTGTCCGCTACATCTTCGATGCGACTTTCAACAGAAAAGTATCGTCGGAATACTTTTCCAACGAAGAGCCTGTGTTGATGAAAAACCAAGGCCAGCGTTATCATTCGGCCTACAACTACCTCTCGTCGAACCTTACCTATTTCGCTGGTAGCTGGAGGCTGACAGGCGGCATTAGCTTGGAAGACAAAGCCTTTGACGGCCAATTCAACTATTACGACGAGTTGGCTGGTGCCGACGAGACACAGTTGGTGGGCAAGAACTATTTCAGGATCATACCCTCGGCAACGGTGCGCTATTCTTTTAACTGGCAACACAGCATCAGCCTGACCTTGGCGAACACATGGGAATATCCCGATTTTGAGCGGCTGAAGGACTTCATCGACAAGCGCACCAACTATCAATGGAGCACGGGCAATCCCGACCTGAAGCCTTCGCCCAACTACTCGGCTTATTTGAAATACGAGTTGTTCCAGAACACATGGAATTTCACGCCAAGTATTTTCGTCAAATACCAGGACAATCTGATAGCGAACATTCCTCTGCAAATCGACCCGCTTACCCGAATGCTTTATCCCGTCAATATCGCCCAGCAGACCAAAATAGGCCTTGACCTTTCGGCGGGTTTCAGAATCAAGAAATTGAGCGTGAACCTATATTCGAGTTTTTACTATACCCAGTTCCGCATTTGCGAAGGTCAGACCTACGAGGGTGTGGACCTCTCCAACGCATACCCCAATAGCCATGACCTCAACGGACATGCCTATTGCATGGTGACCTACAGGATTAAATCCGTCAACTTGAGCAGTCAGCTGAACTATTGGAACACGGGTGCTCGTTTCAATGGCCATTCCAATGACTATGTGACGCTCTCGATCAACGCTTCTCGCAATTTCTTCAAAAACAAGCTGCTTGTCAATTTGGGAGTCAGCAACCTATTGAGGAACCTGTCGCCCAACACAAACCATACGGAGAATCTGGGCGTAATCACGGATTCGGAGACGTTCGGCTATTATAACAAGCCCATGTTCAATTTGAGCTTGCGCTATAATTTCAGATACGGAAGCCGTAATACGGAGAATGTTCAGGGGATGAGGTATTTTTAACAATAAAAATGATAATAATATGAAAAGAAAAGCTATGATTTTTATTCTCACAGCAATGGTAGCAGCCCTGGCCGCCCTGCTGCTGGCGGGATGCCAAGAAGGAAACCGAACGAGGAATCCTTCCCAAAAGGAAAATGTTGAACAAACCGAAATCAAAGCAGATAGCTTGAAAGAAGACTCCATGAAAGCCTTCTATGAGCGGATGCGGCGGTGGAATGCCCTGCACGGCGGAATGCGACAAAGGGAGAGCGACAAATGAGCTCTCCCTAAACGGATGTAACGATTCTACGACGCATTTGGCTTTGGCAGGTTAGTTAGTGAAAAATTCGTAAATTTGCGGCATAAAACAAAGGAAGCCTTTATGAACGAAAACACTATAAAAGCGGCATTGAAGAAAGGAGAAAGGGTTACGCTGGAGTGCAAGAAAGTCTGTTGTATGCAGTTTAATTTTGAATAGTCATTTAAATGGAATTATCCTTCCTAAAACAAGGTTCAAAGATAGCCATAGCAGCCCCGGCGCGGCGCGTGTTGCGCGAAGAGATGCAATACGCCATTGATTGGCTGAAAGAGAACGGTTTTGTCCCCGTTTTCGACGACAGCCTCTTTGACGAACATTTCATCTTTGCAGGCAACGATGCCAATCGTGCCGCCCATTTCCAGCAATACCTTGATGACGAGCAGATTGACGCCATCTGGTGCGCCCGTGGCGGCTATGGCAGCATCCGCATCATCGACAAGCTTGATTTCACCAAGTTTATGGAATACCCCAAGTGGATCGTTGGCTTCAGCGACAACACCGTTTTTCATGGCAAGCTGAGCCGTTTGCGTGTGCCGAGCCTTCACGCGCCCATGCCGTATCGTTTCGAGAACAAGACCGCCGCCGCCAAGCAATCGCTCATCGATGCCTTGACGGGCAAGCCGTTGCGTTATGAGTTTGCGGCGCATCCCTTGAACCGACAAGGCGTGATGGAAGGCGAAATCGTGGGCGGCAACCTTTCGGTGCTGTGCGGCATGATAGGCTCCGACACCTTCCCTGAGACGGACGGGAAAATCCTGTTCATCGAGGAAGTGGACGAGTACATCTATCACATTGACAGGATGATGCACGCCTTGAAACGCGCCGGAAAGCTCGACCACCTGAAAGGTCTCGTCGTGGGCGGCCTGACCAAGGTCCACGACAACGAAGACATTCCCTTCGGCCAAAGCGTCGAGGAAGTGGTTGCCGATGCCGTTTCAGCCTACGGTTATCCCGTTTGCTTCGGCTTTCCCGCCGGGCATTTCGACGACAATCGTGCGGTGGCATTGGGAATGAAATCCAAAGTTTGTATTGAAACCAATGTGCTTTTTGAAGGCAATTGGTGACATTTTGGTACCAAATTGGCATCAAATCGAAAAGTTTGTGTAT
>CALFIT010000055.1 GCA_937877465.1 uncultured Bacteroidales bacterium
ATCTCCCACCACACGCCCATGTATTTCACGGGGTGGATCCACGACACGTCCTCCAAAGCGCAAGGTTCGTTGAGGTTGAGGATGAGGCGTGATGCGAGGACATCGGTGGCCGAGGTGCAGACCATCACAGTGCGCCATGGCGTGGTGCAAGGCGTTTGGATGCGGCCTTTGTAGCCCGTCGCATCGGGGCAGAGGAAAGCGCGGAAGGTTAGTTGAGAGTTGAGAGTTGAGAGTTGAGAGTTGTCAGTTGAGGGTTGGGCGATAAGATCGAGGTGCATGGTCGGGAAGTCGAGGGTGGCGGCCTCGTGGATGTTGAGGTAGAGGCCGTCGTCGGTCTTCATCTGTAGGGCGGTCTGCACGCCCGTGGGCGAGAAGGCCGTCCACGGCCAGCCGCCGTCTTTGTGGCTCGCCTCCCACAAGGCAGGAATCTCCGACAGCCGCGACTCGGTGTAGTTGTATTCCTGTGTGTCTAAGTCGCCAGGAATCCACCATGCGGTATGGTCGCCGGCCATGGCAAACTCGGTAAGTTCCTCCTTAATCCAGAAGCAAACCAACGCGTTCTCGATGGGGAACTCATAGCGGAAGCCGAGGCCGTCGTCGTAGAGCCGGAAGCGGATCTGCATCACCGTGGCCTTTTTCTCGGTCGAGTGGTCCATGCTCTCCACCGAGCCGACGGGTTGCTCCAAGGTGACGAGCATCTCGTTGTAGTGGTTACGGATTTGGGCTTCTTCGCCCCACACGGGTTCCCATGTCTCGTCGAAGGTGCTGTATTTCGTGTCCTTGAGGACAAAGGCATGGGCGAGGTCGTCGCGCCATTCGAGAGTAAAGCCCATCTTGGAGGGCAGCACCACGGGCTTGCCGGCGTGGTCGAGGGAATAGTACGGCACGCCGTCGATGACGGAGAATTTCAGTTCAAGGTTTCCGTCGGGACTTTTTACCGTGCTGGGAGAGGCAAAAGCGAAAAGGCCTATAGCCAAGAAAAGGATTGTCAAAGAAATCTTTTTCATAATGGGTTGATTTTATTGTTGTTTACGATGCTTTATTACTTTCTTTTCTTATCAAACGAAAATGCACAAAACTCGTCCAATGATCTTTGCATGATTTCTTTGGGAATTAACTGTCGATGGTATTCGGCCACCATAGTCGGACTCATGCTTCGGCTCATGGCGTATTCTACAACACTGTGGTCTGCCGATTGGCAAAGTAGAATTCCGATACTCGGATTCTCGTTGCTCCGTTTCACATCCCTATCGAGAGCTTCCAAATAGAACTCCAATTGTCCAATGTACTCGGGCTTGAAATGCCCCGTCTTCAGTTCAAGGGCCACCAAACATTGCAAACCTCTATGATAAAACAGTAAATCCACCTTGAATGTGGAACCTCCAACCTGTAGCGGATATTCACTATCCACAAAAAGAAAGTCTTTGCCCAACTCCAGCACAAACTGCTTGATATGGTCTAAAATTCCATTGTGCAACTGCTTCTCACTATGCTTTTGTGGCAGATTTAGGAAATCGACAAAAGCCCTGTCCTTAAAAACTGAAGTCGCTTCTGGGTAAGTAGCTAAAAGGCCTGTAGAGAAGTTCTTCTTGTCACCCATAAACGAGCTAAAAGTATCATTGGCAATACAGCGAAGCAATTCTTGTTTCTTGAGTCTTTCCTTATAAGAGTAAAGGATGTAGAATATCCGTTGTTGTGTTGTCTTACACCGATTGAGTATTTCCACATGGTTGGTGAATGTAGTCATTAACAACAAATTTGGCAATTGTGCAGTTTCTGGCTGCACAATTACTCCACCAATTTGTGCAGTTTCTGGCTGCACAATTAACGCTGGAGCATTATGTGCAAATGCTGTCTTCGCTATTTGAGGCAATGTCAGACTATTTACCTGTTCCGCAAACTCTGGCGAGGAATAAGCTTCGTAGAACATCACCATATTGTAAATGTTGCGGCGGCTATAGCCTTTCAAAGAAGGGTCTTTTGCCCGAAGATACTCGGCAAGTTGTGTGACGACCTTACTGCCCCATTCGTTAGTTTTGAGCCTGAACGACACAATCTGGCCAATTTGCCAACTGGTCAGCAAAGATTCCTCATTGACATTCTGCAATGCTCTCGTCCTGTGCAACAAAATGATGTTGCGTATATCTTCAAACTGCTGTTCTATGATTTGCATTTCGTTTGGCATGTTCTATATATTGGCATTATTTGTTCGTATTGTTCTCCCTTGGTGCATTGGCGAAGCTGCTATTGTAGGCAAGGTATTTGTCGTGTCATTTTTACCCTATCCTTACATCCTGAACACCCCGAACTGCTGCGGCGGGAAGGGTTGGTTCAATGAGGCCGCGATGCCCAAGGCAAGGATTTTGCGCGTATCGACGGGGTCGATGATGCCGTCGTCCCAAAGGCGGGCGGTGCTGTAGAACGCCGAGCCTTCGTAGTCGTACTTGGCCAAGATGTCGCGCTTCAGCTTGGCGATTTCGTCGGTCGGCACTTCCAAGCCTTTGTATTTGTATTGGTCTTCCTTGACGGTGGCCAGGACGCTGGCCGCCTGCTCGCCGCCCATGACGGAGATCTTGGCGTTGGGCCACATGAAGAGCAGCCTTGGGCTGTAAGCCCTGCCCGCCATGCCGTAGTTGCCCGCGCCAAACGAGCCGCCGAAGATGACGGTGAACTTAGGCACGTTGGCATTGCTTACGGCATGCACCATCTTGGCACCGTCCTTGGCGATGCCGCCTTGCTCGTATTGCTTGCCCACCATAAAGCCCGTGATGTTCTGCAAGAACACCAACGGGATGTTGCGCTGGCAGCAAAGCTCGATGAAATGGGTGGCTTTCAGCGCCGATTCAGAGAACAACACGCCATAGTTGGCCAAAATGCCTACGGGGAAGCCCATCAGATGGGCGAAGCCGCAGACGAGGGTGGTGGCATAACGCGACTTGAACTCTTGGAAACGGCTGCCGTCCACAATGCGGGCGATGATTTCCCGAGGGTCGACGAGCTTGTGGAAGTCGATGGGCGCAAGGCCGTAAAGGTCGTGCGGGTCGTATAAGGGCGCCTCCACGGGAAGCATGTCGAGCTTCTGGCGATGGCTCTTCTCCAAGGTCTTGAAGATGTTGCGGCAAATCTGCAAGGCGTGTTGGTCGTTTTCGGCCAAGTGGTCGGCCACGCCCGATATGCTTGTGTGCATCTCGCCGCCGCCAAGCTCCTCAGCCGTAACGATTTCGCCCGTGGCGGCCTTCACCAACGGCGGTCCGCCGAGATAAATCGTGCCTTGGTTGCGCACGATGATGGTCTCGTCGCTCATGGCCGGCACGTAGGCTCCGCCGGCGGTACACATGCCCATCACGATGGCGATTTGCGGGATGCCCATCGCCGACATTCGCGCTTGGTTGTAGAAGAAACGCCCGAAGTGGTCGCGGTCGGGGAAGACCGTGTCCTGCTCGGGCAGGAAGGCGCCGCCGCTATCGACCATATAGACGCACGGCAGGTGGTTCTCCATCGCAATCTCCTGTGCGCGAAGGTGTTTCTTCACGGTGTATTGCATGTAAGTGCCGCCTTTCACGGTGGCATCGTTGGCCACGATGACCGCCTCACGGCCCTGAATTACTCCGATGCCGGTGACGATGCCCGCCGAGGGGAAGTCGTTGTTGTAGGTGCCGTAGGCCGCCATCGGCGAAAGCTCCAAAAAGGGCGTGTTGGGGTCGATGAGCAAGTCGATGCGCTCGCGGGCCAAGAGCTTGTTGCGTTTCTTGTGTTTGGCCACGGCAGCCTCGCCGCCACCTTGCATGGACTGCGCCATTGCCTCGCGGTATTGCGCCATCAGCGCGAGGAAGTTCTTCTCGTTCTGGCGGAACTCCTCGGAGTCGGTGCGTATGTTTGATTTCAGGATCTGCATGACTTCAGGAATTGAAAGCACAAAAATAGTGAAAAAATGGGAAGCGAAAAGCAAGTTTGAAATAATTCCCCTATCTTTGCCGTTCCAATCTCGATGAAGATGTCAGAAAAGAGTTCGAGCAAACGCCGCGTGGCCGGGTCTTATTTCATGTCCTTGATGAGTATCGCATTAGTACTCTTCCTCTTGGGCGTGTTTGCCCTGCTCATGATGCACGCACAGAAACTCTCCAACCACTTGAAGGAAAACATCGGCTTCGAAATCGTGATGAACAGCAACGTAAAGGAAGCCAACATCTTGAAATTGCAAAAGGAACTCGATGCCATGCCCGCCGTGAAGTCGACGGAATACATCACCAAGGAAGAGGCCATCCGCCGCCTGAGTGAAGACCTCGGCGAGGACTTCCTGCAATGGCTCGGCAACGAGGAAAACCCGCTGCTGCCCTCCATCGACGTGCGCTTCAACGCGGCCTGGGCCAACAACGACAGCATCGCGGCCATCCAAGCGCGACTGCTCAAAAACCCCAATGTCAAGGAAATCTACTACCAGAAGTCGCTCGTCGGACTCATCAACCAGAACGTCAACCGCATCGGCATCGGGCTGATGGTGGCCAGCGTCATTTTGCTCATCATCGCCATCACGCTGATACGCAACACGATACGCCTCAGCATCTACTCCAAGCGTTTCTTAGTGCGCAGTATGCAGCTCGTGGGGGCCACGCCTGCCTACATCCGCCGGCCGTTTATCCGCAGCGGCATCTCGCAAGGCTTCTTCGGGGCTTTGTTGGCCGACGTCTTCCTTGCATTGCTGCTTTACGGACTCACCAACCGTCTCCCCGAACTCTTTATCATCCAAGACTATACCATCGTCATCGGTGTCTTTGTGGCCATCATTGCCTTGGGCATGCTGCTCGGCGGACTCTCCACCCGTTCCGCCTTGCGCAAATACCTCAATGCTGATGTGGACAGACTGTATGCTTAGTTTAGTTGACAGTTGACAGTTGGAAGTTGGAAGTTGGGAGTTATAATATTTGAATCTTGAATTTTAAATTTTGAATTTTAAATCATACTGATAATGGCAAAAGAAACAGCAAAAAACCAGGTGGTCGACGGCAATGAAGACCAGAAGACTTTGCCCTTCGGCAAGCAAAACTACATCATCGTGCTCATCGGGCTGGCCCTCATCGCCTTGGGCTTCGTCCTGATGATTGGCGGCGGCTCGACCGACCCCGATGTGTTTAACGAGAAAATGTTCAATTTCCGGCGCCTTACCCTCGCCCCCGTCTTGGTCTTGGCCGGGTTCGTGGTCGAAATCGTGGCGATATTCTGGAAAAGGAAATAATAATCACAAAACCAACAAAACGAGCAAAACCTAATGAAACAAACAGGGAAAGCCCGCCAACCGGCTGCTTTCCGGCGGCGACCGGTTGGGACGCCGCCCAAACCAAGAAAAGGTTTTGAAGGGTTTTGCAAGTTTTGTAACAAACAACTATAAGCTATGAGTTGGATTCAAGCATTAATACTCGGTATCATCCAAGGCCTGACGGAATACCTGCCCGTCAGCAGCAGCGGCCATCTGGCCATCGGCCAGGCACTGTTCGGATTGGAAGACGGTGAGTCGAACCTCGCTTTCACTGTTTTGCTCCATGTGGCCACCGTGCTCAGCACCCTGGTCATCCTGTGGAAAGAAATCGTGTGGATCTTCAAGGACCTGTTTGCCCGCCAGTCGTGGCGCAACTACCAAGGCCTCAACGACGGCACGAAATACGCCATCAACATCGTCATCTCGATGATTCCCGTGGCCCTCGTAGGCTTCCTCCTCAAGGATAAAGTGGAAGAAGTGTTCGGCTCGGGACTGCTCATCGTCGGCATCATGCTCTTGGTGACCGCCGCCCTGCTCGCTTTCTCCTACTTCGCCAAGCCGCGCCCAAAGGAGAACATCAGCGGCTGGAACGCCTTCGTCATCGGCATCGCCCAAGCCTGCGCCGTGATGCCGGGCCTCTCGCGCTCAGGCTCCACCATCGCAACGGGTTTGCTGCTTGGCAACAAGAAGGAAAAATTAGCCCAATTCTCGTTCCTCATGGTCATCCCGCCCATCTTGGGAGAGGCCTTGCTCGACGTCAAGGACATCTTTGAGGTCGGCTTCGCCGAGGCCATGAACGGCATCTCGCCCGTGGCAGCCCTCGTCGGGTTCCTGTCGGCCTTCGTCTTTGGCTGCATCGCCTGCAAGTGGATGATCAACATCGTGAAGAAAGGCAAGTTGGTTTGGTTTGCCGTCTACTGCGCCATCGTGGGTATTTTAGCAATTGTTCTGCCATTTGTGTTATAAAATTGACACGAGACTTCGAGACGCGAGACACGAGACTTGGGTCTGTCCCGCGTCCCGAAGTCCCGTGTCGCGAGTCAAAAAAACTATATGTTCAATTTCGAAGAAGGCGAGGTCATCCTCATCGACAAACCCTTGGACTGGACGTCGTTCGACACGGTCAACTTTATCCGCTCGTTGGTGAACCGCTGCTACGGCATCCGCAAGCTGAAAGTGGGCCATGCCGGCACCCTCGACCCCTTGGCCACCGGCCTGCTCATCCTTTGCACAGGCAAGATGACCAAGCAAATCGACACGTTCCAAGCGCAAATCAAGACCTACACAGGCACGATCCTCTTGGGCCAGACCACCCCGACCTTCGACTTGGAGAGCGAACCCGACGCCTTTTTCCCCACCGAGGGCATCACGGCGGAACAAATCGAGGCGGCGCGGAGGCAGTTTGTGGGCGACATCAAGCAATACCCGCCCAAGTATTCCGCTATCAAGATCAAGGGGAAACGCGCCTTCGACTACGCCCGCTCCGACGAGGAGATAGAACTGAAGGCCCGTGATGTCCGCATCGACGACTTCCGTCTCAGCCTCGACCGCTTCCCCGAACTCGACTTTGAGGTGACGTGCAGCAAAGGCACCTATATCCGCAGCCTCGCCAACGACTTCGGCAAGGCCTTGGGCAACGGCGCCTGCCTGAAATCGCTGAGAAGGACCCGCATTGGTGATTTCAAAGTGGAAGACGCTTGGCCTTTGGAGAAATTGCGGCAGCATATCGTTGACACGGGCGACGCCTTCAAGGAATGGAAGAAAGAACAGGAAGAAAAAGAAAAATGCCATGACATCGCAACCAAAAGACATATATCGTTTCTTAAGTGAAACAATTGCAACTCATTCAGAATTGAAGCATTGGACAGCCGAAGAACTAAAAGCCAAAGAAACCGATTTCGACTTTTGGGAAGAATTAGGCGAGCATTTGGATTGCCTGCGCGTTTGCGATGTCTGTCATCGCCCAATGATTGAAGGCTATTGCATTGACGACGGACAAGAGCATTATTGCTCGGACGAATGCTTGAACGCTGTTTACACCGACGAGGATTTTGAAGAAATGTGTTGCGATGGTGAAGGCACATCATATTGGACGGTTTGGTGGGAATAGGTTTTTTCGATGAATTTGAAAAATGTTTATTTTTGCGCAATAAATCAAACACACAATAAAAATGAAAGCGAAACCATTCGTCAAATGGGTTGGCGGCAAATCCCAACTCATCGAACAACTCGAAGCCTTGCTTCCAGCTGACTTTGACTGAGAATATTATAGAAACACGAAATATAATAGCTTCTGACAAATTATGAAAAAGATTACTCAAGAGCAGCAAGTTATTGAAACTATGCGTCAAACTGGAGGGTTTGCTACATTGCGCAGACTTAATGAAATTGTCGATTTTTCTACATGGAAAACAAAAACACCAGAAGCAACAATTCGAAGAATTGTGCAAGATAGTGAGGCAATTTTCAGAATTCAACCTGGATTATGGGCTTTGGTGGAAATGCGCGATGAAGTACTTTCAAAGTTCAACTTAAAGCCTGGCAATCAGAAAAGTGAAGAAGCATTTAGTCATGGATATTATCAAGGTCTTTTAGTCGAGATAGGAAAATACCGCAACCAAAAAACCTATGTGCCTGCTCAGGATAAAGGACGATTGTTCATCGGTCAGCCATTAGGAAGCCTTGCTGACATAACCGAATTACCCAGTTTTACATATGAGGAATTGAAGCGCAAAGCACGAACAATCGATGTGATTTGGTTTAATGCAAGAAAAATGCCATCCGCGTTCTATGAAGTCGAGCATACAACCGACATTAAAAATTCTCTTTCAAAGTTTTATGAATTGCAAGATTTCCATACAAAATTCTATATTGTTGCAGATGTGAGTAGAAAGCGGGAGTTTGAGGACAAATTAAATGTATCAATGTTTGACCCAATACATGATAGAGTTTTGTTTTTGGATTACCAGAGGGTTGCTTCAATGTACGAAGGGCTTACAAAGATAAAAGATATACTATGGTGAAAATTAGAAAACTATGAATGAATATATTTTTTACACATTAGAGGGTTTTACTTCCCCACCGCGAGAAGATAAAGAAGTAGAGAATTGTCAATTATTAGGTTGTGTTCAAGGTAATAACATCGATGAGGCTCGTATGAATCTAGAACAAAGATGTCCATGGATTGAAGAATGTGGTTTTAATATTTACGAAGCTTTTATACAACAGTTATTGACCGAAGAGAGTAAGCAAGACATACGCACAGTCATTCAATATCTGTGGAACAATGAATATAAAAACTTTCAAGAAACGGACGAGCCAAACGACCATATCTATCATACATTATTACGATTAAGAGATTTGATTTCTTAACTCCTTTTCCCATACAAATAAAACCTCACAAATTCAATTACGAAGTGATGAAACGGCTGAACGGCGACAAGCAAATGACCGACGTCTGGAAGATTCCCGCCGTAGGCAAATGGGAAAAGACTTGCGGAAAACACCCGACGCAAAAGCCGTTGAGACTCCTCTACCGCATTATCCTTGCTTCAACAAACGAAGGCGACACCATTCTCGACCCGTTTGCCGG
Organism: uncultured Bacteroidales bacterium; assembly: GCA_937877465.1. Lineage (GTDB taxonomy): Bacteria > Bacteroidota > Bacteroidia > Bacteroidales > F082 > Limimorpha. The sequence continues at coordinate 8,847 of CALFIT010000055.1, forward strand.
TAGTTGCACGACGGGCATCGCGGCTAACTTGTTGGGGCGCAACTTTATCGGTATCGACCAAGAGCAGAAATACCTTGATTTGGGCGTTTGCCGAAGAAAAGAGATGAACGAACCTGAAAAAGCCGAAAATTTGCTCAAAAAAATGAGAGAAAACACGGAGGAAGATACGGTTTTGGTAAATCACGCCAAAAAGGAAACACGGGAATTAATGGTTGAAAAAGGTATCTGTTATTTGCGAGCCGGCAATGTAAAAGGTTCGGTCAGGATAATGCCCGGATTTGAACGAATGAAATATGTTTTGCTCCATACCAATGGCGAAGATTGTCAATTGTTTAGATTAAGAAAAGGTAAAGAAGGAACTTATCAGATTTGGACAAAAGAGACGCTTGAAGAAAACGGCCTTCACCCCGAAAATGCGGCTTATTATATTGTATTACAATTCGATAACAAGCCTTTAGAATTTGAGAAAACGCCCAAACTAAAGCAACGAAAGAACACTTATCGAGCAAAGATTTGCCAATTGAGTGATTTGATGGGTATCAGATGAAGCAAATGTTTTCATGTGTCGATTTTTATTTTACTATTATTCAACACTTTACAAAATATCCCTTGACAAAATCCCGTTTTTGTCGTATCTTTGTGCTTTGTTTTGAGGGAAAAATAATAAAAACAACATCATACAATGAAACTCTCACAGTTCAAATTCAACCTGCCGAGCGAGCTGATTGCGCTCTATCCTATCGAGAACCGCGACGAAGCCCGCATGATGGTCGTCGACCGCAAGACAGGAAAAATCGAACACCGCATCTTCAAGGATCTCATTGATTACGTGAAAGATGGCGATGTGTTCGTCATCAACAACACGAAGGTCTTCCCCGCCAAGCTCTACGGCGAGAAGGAAAAGACCGGCGCCAAGATCGAGGTGCTGCTCCTCCGCGAGCTCGACCATGAGAGCCGCCTCTGGGACGTGCTCGTCGACCCGGCACGCAAGATCCGCATCGGCAACAAGCTCTACTTCGGCGAAGGCGACGAGTTGGTGGCCGAAGTCATCGACAACACCACCTCGCGCGGCCGCACCCTGCGTTTCCTCTACGACGGCACCTACGACGAGTTCAAGAACACCCTTTCGTCGTTGGGCCACACGCCCATCCCGCGCGAACTCAACCGCGAGGAACGCCCCGAAGACGCCGAGGACTTCCAGACCATCTACGCCAAGGTGGAAGGCGCCGTTTCGGCCCCGACGGCAGGGATGCACTTCAGCAAGATATTGATGAAACGCCTCGAAATCATCGGCGCCTCCTTCGCCGAGCTGACCCTGCACCCCGGCATGGGCAACTTCCGCGACATCGAGGTGGAAGACCTCACCAAGCACAAGCCCGACTCGGAAGAGATGTATATCGACGAGGAGTGCTGCACCTTGGTCAACGAGGCCAACCAACGTCACAACAACGTGTTTGCCGTAGGCACCACCTCATTGAAGGCCCTCGAAACCGCCATGACCATCAGCGGCAAGATCAAGCCGTACAAGGGCTGGACCAACAAGTTCATCTTCCCGCCCTACAACTTCTCGGTGGCCAACTGCATGATCACCAACTTCCACCTGCCCAAATCGCCGATGATGATGGAAGTGGCTGCCTTCGCCGGCTACGACCTGCTGATGAAGGCCTACAAGGAAGCCATCGCCGAGAAATACCGCTTCTTCACCTACGGCGACGCGATGCTGATTGTTTGAATAATACCGTTATGGCAAAGTTGATAAAATCTGATGAAGTCAATGTTGTTGGACAATTGGATATCACGAATCGCGACATCCAATCCATCAGCATTGAACCGTTGATTCATTTTATCAGAGGATGGCAAATCCTTCTCGACAAGGATTTGGCAATGCTTTATAACGTGGAAACCAGCCAATTGAATCGTCAAGTCAAACGAAACTTGGAGAGATTCCCGTCGGATTTCATGTTTCAACTCAATAAGGAAGAAGTCGAAATCTTGAAATGCCAAAATGGCATCTCAAGTTGGGGAGGAAACCGCTATTTGCCCTATGCTTTCACCGAAAACGGCATTGCCATGCTCAGCAGTGTGCTTCGGTCACCAACGGCTATCGAAGCCAATATCCGCATTATGAGAGCATTCACTTCAATGCGGCATTTCCTAACCAACAATGCCCAAATTTTCCAACGGCTTTCTGATATTGAGTATCACCAAATTGAGACAGACAAAAGAATCGACGAGGTTTTCAAAAGAATTGACGCACAAACGCCTCCACAGCAAGGCATCTTCTTCGACGGGCAAGTTTTCGATGCCTACCGTTTTGTTTCAGATCTAATCAAAAAAGCCAAATGCTCTATCGTCCTCATCGACAATTATATAGATGATTCGGTGCTTGCTTTGCTTGACAAACGCTCCGACGGCGTTTCGGCAAAAGTTTACACACAAAACATCACTCCGCAACTGCAATTAGACCTCAACAAGCACAACAGCCAATACCCAACCATAACGATAGAACAATTCAACAAGGCACACGACCGCTTTCTGCTCATCGACGAAGAGGTTTACCACATCGGAGCCTCCATCAAGGACTTGGGCAAGAAATGGTTTGCCTTCACGCTGATGCGCGACATCACCACGCAAGAACTCATCAAGAAAATCAAATAAACAACAAACAATCAATCAACTATGAACCCAGAAGACTTTTTCAAGAAAATAACCGCTCACGCGAAGGAATACGGCTTCATCTTCCAGTCGAGCGAGATTTATGACGGACTTTCAGCCGTTTACGACTACGGCCAGAACGGCGTGGAACTGAAGAAAAACATCCGCGAATACTGGTGGAAGGCGATGGTGCAGATGCACGAGAACATCGTCGGCATCGACGCGGCCATCTTCATGCACCCCACCACATGGAAGGCCTCAGGACACCTTGACGCCTTCAACGACCCGCTCATCGACAACCGCGACTCGAAGAAACGCTACCGCGCCGACGTGTTGGTGGAAGACCATATCGCCAAAATCGAGGAGAAGATCAACAAGGAGGTGGAGAAAGCCCGCAAACGCTTCGGCGACGCCTTCAACGAGGAACAGTTTGTGACCACCAACCCGCGTGTACTTGAATACAAGGCCAAGATCGAGGACATCAGCCACCGCCTCTATGGTGCCATGGAGAAAAACGACCTCGAAGCCATCAAGCAGCTCATCCTTGACCTCGAAATCGTATGCCCCATCAGCGGCACCCGCAACTGGACCGACGTGCGCCAGTTCAACCTCATGTTCGCCACCCAAATGGGCAGCGTGGCTGACGGCGCCGACACGATTTACCTGCGTCCCGAAACGGCCCAAGGCATCTTCGTCAACTACCTCAACGTGCAGAAGACCGGCCGCATGAAAATCCCGTTCGGCATCGCCCAAACCGGCAAGGCCTTCCGCAACGAGATTGTGGCGCGGCAGTTCATCTTCCGTATGCGCGAGTTCGAGCAGATGGAGATGCAGTTCTTCGTGCGCCCCGGCACCGAACTCGACTGGTTCAGGCATTGGAAGCAGGAACGCCTCAACTGGCACCTCTCGTTGGGCCTGCCCGCCGAGAAATACCGCTTCCACGACCATGAGAAGCTGGCCCACTACGCCAACGCCGCCACCGACATCGAGTTTGACTTCCCCTTCGGCTTCAAGGAACTCGAAGGCATCCACAGCCGCACCGACTTCGACCTCTCGGCCCACGCCAAATACTCGGGCAAGAAGCTCCAATACTTCGACCCCGACACCAACGAGAGCTACACGCCCTACGTCATCGAGACCTCCATTGGACTCGACCGCATGTTCCTCGCCATGCTCAGCCATGCCTACACCGAGGAGAAACTCGAAGACGGCTCGGAGCGCGTGGTGCTGAAGCTGCCGGCCATCCTCGCGCCCTACAAGGTCGCAGTGCTGCCGTTAGTCAAGAAAGACGGCCTGCCGGAGAAAGCCCGCGAAATCATCGACTCCTTGAAGTACGACTTCATGTGCCAATACGAAGAGAAAGACTCCATCGGCAAACGCTACCGCAGGCAAGACGCCATCGGCACGCCGATGTGCGTCACCGTCGACAACGACACTTTGGTCGACAACTGCGTCACCGTGCGCGACCGCGACACGATGCAGCAGGTGCGCGTCCCCATCGACAACCTGAGAAACATGATCTTCGACGAACTGAAGCCGAAGAAATGAGGCTATGCCCTGAGGGCAGAAATCGAATAAAAATCATTTCCAAAACCGACTGTAGGGCTGCCATAACATGACAGCCCTATGTTGTTTTAGATAGACAACCCCATAGACAAGCCATAGACCGACCGTTTTCCAATCATTTGAGAACCAATTTGTTGCCATTTTTACAATATCCGAAATGATAGACAAGGCCTCCAAGGGGCTTGACAAAGTGATTATTGTTTGGGGAAATGCTATACTTTTGCAATGCAGAACACAAAAAAACGGATCATTAACAATTAAACACAAAATGCCATGAAAAAGACATTCGCAATTGCAGTATTAATGGCTTTGGCCATGGGTGGATTCTCCCAGATTAATTACCAGTTTGATTTCTCTTATGTTTGTGAAACAGGACAAATGTTGTACTACCGTATTTTAGACGAGGAAGAGCATACCGTAATGTTGACCTATCCGTATTCGACAAACCACTCTGATTTTAGTGGCGAATACTATCAAGGCTATCCCATTCCACAAGGAGAAATCGCTATTCCAGCAATAGTGACAAACGACAGTATCCAGTATTCCGTAATCGCCATTGATCAGAACACCTTTTTCGGTTGTACAAACATTGCATCAGTGTTTATTCCTAACAGTGTGACTCAAATCACTCCAGGAGCATTTGTACTTAATGAGGCTTTGGAATCTATTTCGGTTGATGAAGAAAACCCGACATTCTATTCTGAAAACAATGCCATCATCAAAAGGGAAGACAAAACTTTAGTTGTAGGGTGTATGACAACTACGATTCCGAATGATGTTGAAATCATTGGTCAAGGCGCTTTTGAGGGATCTGGCAATAGTGGAGATTTAATTATTCCTAATTCCGTACGGATTATTGAAGATTTTGCTTTTGCGTGTAGTGGGTTTTCGGGTTCCATCACACTTTCGGAATCGCTGGAAACCATCGGTGAATACGCATTTTATCGCTGCAACGTTTCAGGCTCTCTGACCATACCGAATTCTGTGACGAGTATTGGAGAAAGAGCATTTTGGGATTGCAGTCGCCTCACGGGCAACCTTACTCTTCCTTCTTCAATTTCCACAATAGAAAACATTACTTTTGGTGGATGTAGGTTTTCAGGAACATTAATAATCCCCAACTCCGTCAACCATATTGGTGTTTTCGCATTTGAAGGCAACAACTTTTCTGAACTTGTTTTGGGAAACTCTGTTGCCACAATCGAGCATGGCGCCTTTTTAGGTTGTGCGAATCTGACAGGTGCATTAAGACTTCCCACTTCGCTCACCGAGATTAATTCAATAGCATTTAAACAAACTAACTTTACCGAGATTTATTCACCAAATTCGTTGCCGCCTATGCTTGTTTCCAGCCCCTTCACTGGATACGACACAAACATCCCGATACATATACCTATGGGTTGTACAGAAGCTTATCAAAATGATGAAGGTTGGGATTATTTCTCCAACTTTATCGAAACCGAAATGAACCTCGAAGGCGAATGGTACTACGAAATCCTCAACGATGATGGCAGCATCACCTACCAGCACTTGGAATGCACGGGCGATACGGTCGTGCGAGGCAAGCGTCCCAAGGTCATCGTCCGCAGCAACACGCACTACGACCGCGACACGCTGCTTACCGAAGTGAC
>CALFIT010000056.1 GCA_937877465.1 uncultured Bacteroidales bacterium
CCCAGTTGGCCGTGACCGCGTCGTCACTCGGTTCCAAGACGGTCAGGTCGTCGGTGAAGCCGTTGTAGCCGTAGCTGGAGTTGTTGCAGTACTTGGTGAGGGTGTTGTTGCTGCCGTTGCAATATTGGTAGGTGCTCCAATCATAGTAGTCCTTTGGCTGCGTCTCGCCCCAGGCGAAGTAGTCGCCATATTCCTCGGGAGCGTTTGCGCCAACGTTGCAGGTGGCCCACAAGAGGCCGCTCGGCAGGCCGAGGTCGACGTAGGCGTGGTCACCGCCGCCACCTCCTCCACCGCCACCGCCACCATTAGCGGTGAAGTTCGCCACCAAATCCCTATCACTATTCACCGTAAAGGTGTAGCTGGCTTCTGTGGAAACGGCATTGCCGTTCTCCGTCCAGTTGGTGAAGGTGTAGCCGCTGTTGGCCGTGGCTGTCACCGTGCAGGATTGGCCTTGGTCGTAAGTGCCATTCCCCGTCACCATGCCTCCGTTGGTCGGATTGGCCGTGGTGGTGATGGTGAAGGTTTGGGGAGCGCTATTGGGAAGGGTCTCGAAGCTCACGACATTATCACTATAAACCACCTGACCATTAGGCGAATAGGAATAGGCTCTAACATAATAAAGTGTTTCTGGCCAAAGGTCGGTAAATGTGCAACTGAAGTTGAGCAAAGCTGTGCCTTCGTATGGCAAAACCATGTTCTCGCTGTTCACTGTCAGGCCATATTCCGATTCACCAAGCACGAAACCGCGCTCATATTCAGTGGGCTGGCTCGGGTCAGGAAAGACCACGGAACCCGTCACCGTGACAGATGTGCTGCCTATGTTGCTTTGCAGCACTTCATGGGTGGTCACCGTCGGTTGGTTTCCTGTATTGAAGCTCACCACACGCGGGGCATAGACGACCACGTCAAGAGGGCATCTGGCGTAAGCCCTTGCATAATAGGTTGTATTGGCCTGAAGTCCGTTCAGTTGGCAAGGATAGCTTCCTGTCGTGGTGGGCGAAGCGTGTGAGACACAGTTGTCGACGACCGTTGGCACTATCGAGGTGGGGCTGTAGCAAACGCCGACCTCCGTGACGGAAACGGTTCCGATGCTTTCCAGTTTTGCCACCACCGTGGCTTGCGAGCTTGAAAGCACTTCGTAAGACTCGGTGGAAACGGTGGGAAGGTCGTTGTTGTACTCGGCTTCCACCATAAGGCCGAATGAGTCGAACAATCCCCAAGAGGCAATCGTTCCCAATTCATTTCCAGCCAATTCCAAAACAGCCCTCGCCGCATTGTCGGAAATGTAATCCAATGCCTTGTCCAAATCCATTCCATCAAGAAGGCTAATTCCTTGTACGAGCAGGAAATCAGCCAATCTTTCCAAGACATCCTGGGCAATCGATGCAAAGTTGCCCAATCCGCCGCCGAAATTCGCCGTAACACTCGAAACGAATTCGGCATCATTCAACAAGCTAGTGAAAAAAGCGTCAATTCCATGAGTATCCAAGACCTTGTCCAATGCGAAACCGACGATTTGGAGGGATGCATACACCACATTGATCACGGCCGTTTCCTGACTGTCTTTTGGCGACATCAGCATGATAGCGTTGTCATTTCGGCCCAACTCAAGCGTGATGCCATCCAACTTTGCCATGTCCCATGTCATGTCGGCAAACCCAAAACCTTCCTCAAAAAACAGGCGCCAAGTGTCTTGGAAATAGGCACGAATACCACTATAGGAGGTGAATGTCCCCATGAACTTGCCCACATTCATTGGAGGCAAGTAATAATGGATGCGATCGTTAGAAGGATAAGCCAGGCCGTCATTCCCAATCGAGCCTTTTTTCACACCAATGTACACGCCGTTGTCACTGTATCCTGTCATTGCCAACGTCCAAGTGTTGGTTGACGGGTTAAAATGGGTCCCGTTCTCTTTGACATCAAGCCTGACACCTCTATACCGACTGACAGGCAAATTGGGGATGCCGCTTACTCTTACGCCGTCTTCCGTCAGTGCTATCTTGCCAATGATAACAGGCTGCTCTGAGGAAGCTGACTTCCTATCTTCAAAAAACCTGTCAAGAAGGTCTGCTTTCAAGTATTCCCACACGGCATTCAACTCGGTTCCAATCTCATCGGTCTTCAAATAGCCGTATTGGTTGACAGCATTCTCGATGGCTGTCTCAAGATTCTTGACGCAGGCCAACTCGTAAAGTGCGTCTTTCATCGAATTGAACGTTGCATCTTTCGATTGGTAGGTGCCGAAAGGAATGAGGCACAAGGCATAGTGCAAGGCGGTTTCCCTGGCACTTAACTCATAGTTCTGCTGTCTGTCTCCTTTGGCGATGTCATAATCAACAGAAAGGTTGGAAATGTAGATGATTTTGCCGTTTTCCGCGTTTTTTGCAGTCAGCATCTTGCTGTACCCAATCGCGAAATCGCCGTTCTCGTCGGGAATGGCATCCTCGCTGAAGTTGGTCACAATGATGTTGGAGGCCTCCATCCCCGAAGGTATCTCCACGTTGCCGTCAAACTCAATGTTGATCAGTATCTCGTTGAAGACCTTCACGGAGTTGCGCTCCACAAGGGCCACGTCGGAAGTGGTCTCCTTCGTGGCTAACACCTCGTCGCCGTCCATCACTTCCATCGTGAGGCCGTTGGCCAAGGTGCCGGGAGGCAGCATCACGAAGAAGGTCTGGGGCGCCGTGGTCAGGGTCACGTCGCAGGCCAAGGTAACGACGTTTGTGCCTTGGTTGCCTGAGGCTTCTGTCAGCGTTGGCTCGTTGGTGGCGCAGTTGCCCACCTCGAAAGTGCCCCACAGCTTTTCGGTCGTGTTCTTCGAGGTGATGCGCACAGCCGACACGTGGGCGCCTACACCTTTCAGGCGGATGCCCAAGCCGCCGCACAGGTTCTTGAATTTCAGGTTCTTGTCGTCGCTGTAGGCCACCATCGGGTTGGCTTCGTTGGCGAAGGTGCCCGTCGAGCCAAGGGTTTGCGTGGCGGGCAGGTTGAAGGTCGCCATGTCGCCTTCAATCACTGCGCTTGAGGGATAGGCGGCGATGAAGGGGCCAACGGTGGCGAACTCGCCCGTGGTGCCGAAGCCGCCTTCTGTGGTGCCTGCGCCCGACTGCAATGTGAATACGGCGGTCTCGCCGTTGTCGTTGCCGATGACGATCTGGTCGCCGGCTGTCCAGAGGATTTGCCCGTCGTTGGGGTTGAGCAAGGTCTTGGCCGAGCCGCCTTGCTGCTCGATGGTGGCGGTGAACCGGGCCTCGCCCTGGCTTTCCTTGTCCTTGTTGCACGACACTAAGGCCAGCATGCCCAAGGTCAGTGCCAATGCTGTAATGGTTACTTTCTTCATAGCGCACGGGGTTTTACGGCCAATTGACGTTGGTCATGTTCATACTCTCTGTTCCGCCTCTCGTGCCGCCTTCAGCCGAGGCGCACAAGATGCCTTGTGTTTCGATTTCTATGACCTCCACTTGGGGAGCCTCATAGCGTTTCAATGCTTGTCTTTGCATAACTTGATTGTTTTTATCAGTAATTTAGTGAATTATGTTTTCCGGGAAGACACAAAAAAGCATCCGTGGCCCAAGCCTGACGGCCCTGCCACGGATGCTGTGGGAACGTATGGAACACGAAGCAAGCGGAACGACCCGCAGGTCATTCGCGCCGCTCAGGAATCGGGCATTTAGCCCCCCCCCTACGCAACTTGTTGTAAATCAATGAGTTATAGCGATTTTGCATGGTTTTTCGTGTTTTCAAACGGGCAAAGATAGGGAAAAAAATCTTCCATCGTTAAGATTTTCAAAAACATCAGTATTTTTTTGAGCACCAAATCCGAGGACAACAAAACAATTACAAAAACATGGTCATGTAAAACGGCAAATATTGCACTCCTTTTTCTCTCTTGATGTCTTTGGAATAAACACTTTTTATTTCCTTGATAATGTCAAAAATCTCACTTTTTATTCCATCGGAAATGTCAAAAATCTCACTTTTTATAGCGAGATGTGTGCTATCAAAACGGGTTCAGCATTTTCTCCATCTCGTAAATCAAGTCGCGGTTCGACTCGGTCCAGACCATCGTGGCACCGGTCGCGTCCTTTTGGTTCGGATAGAGTTTCTCGTTGAAGCGCGGCACCCAATGCGCGAGCGAAGCGTGGCAATGCACCGCACCCGTCATGTTGAGGATGTCCTTCACGTTGCCGAGATTGATGCCGCCGCCCGGCATGATGCCGATCTTGTCGCCATAGCGCAGCTGCATCTCCGCAATCATCGGGACGCCTTCCAAGGCGGTGGGCTTGCCGCCCGAGGTCAGGATCTTGTCGAAGCCGAGTTCTATTAGTTTTTCGACCGCCTCGAAAGGCTTCACACAAGCATCGATGGCACGGTGGAAGGTGAACTTCAGCCCCTCTCCGGCCTCCATCAAGGCCTTAATCGCCTCCACGTCAAGTTCGCCCTTGTCGTTCAAGGCTCCGATGACCACACCTTCGAAGCCAAGTTTCTTGCAAAGCATGATGTCGGTCTTCATCATCTCGACTTCCTCGTCGTCGTAGATGTAGTTGCCCGGTCGCGGACGGATGAGCACGCGCATCGGGATAAATGAAATGTCGATGGCCTTCGCCAAAGTGCCGAATGACGGTGTCACACCGCCCACTTCGAGGCATTCGCACAACTCAACGCACTGGGCGCAGCCGTCCATCGCGTTCTGCAACGACTTGATGCCGTTGGCACAGATTTCCAGTCGTATCATAGTTCTAGAATTTTGGGGGCAAAGATATGGATTTTGTTGAATTGTTGATTGTTGAATTGTTGAAATGATAATCCGTCGAAGTCAATTGTTGACGGAAAGCATATGATTTGCGAAAAAAAACGTACTTTTGCCCTCGTTATGAAATACAAGCTCCTTATCATCCTTTGCCTTTGCGCCCTCGGCATGAACGCCTCGGCGCAAAACACCCACATCCTCCCCACCCCGCAGCAAGTCGAAACCCATGCGGGACAATTCGTTTGGGACGAGAACGTCGTCCTCACCTACGACGCCTCCGATGCCGAAATCAGCCAGATTGTGACCTTGTTTCGCGCCGACTTGGAACAAATCAGCGGCAAGGAAATCATGTCGTCGCGCGGACTGTTGAAAGGCAAGCACTATATCGAACTCCTCAAGACCGACCACCTTGGCGTGAGCGAAAACGAAGACCAAGCCTACTGCCTGACCATCAATAACAATTTCATTCAACTTGAAGCTACAACCAACACCGGGCTTTTCTACGCCACGCAAAGCCTCAAGCAACTCTACCGCTACGCCTTCCTGCAAAGCAAAGGCAACGAAATCGCCATTCCCTGCATGACCATCACCGACTGGCCCAACTTCAAGCTGCGCGGCTGGCAAGACGACATCAGCCGTGGGCCCATCGTCACCGTCGACTACCTCAAACGCCTCATCCCGCAACTGGCTGAATATAAACTCAATGCGTTCTCGCTCTATACAGAGCACACCTTCAAGACGAAATGCCATCCCGACATCGCTCCCGCCGATGCCTTCACCGCCGACGAAATCAAGGAATTGGAAGCGTTTTGCAGGCCATATCACATTCAAATCATTGGCAACCAACAATGTTTCGGGCATTTCGAGGAAATTCTCTGCAATCCTTTCTACAGCCATTTGGCCGACACGAAATGGAACCTCAACCCCGCCAACAACGACACCTACAAATTCCTCGAAGACCATCTCCGCGAGGTGGCAAGAGCCTATAAGTCACCGTATTTCAACATCAACTGCGACGAGACGGAAAGCCTCGGACATGGCCGCGCCAAGGCGTATGTGGATTCGCTCGGAGCCGAGACGGTCTATTACCAGCACGTCAACCGCGTCAACCGGATGCTGCGTCCCTACCGCAAGCGCGTGATGATGTGGGGCGACATCGCCGACCAGCACCCCGAAATCCTCGACAATTTGGACAAAGACATCTTCCTCATCGCGTGGAGCTATGTGGCCAAGGACGACTTCAACGACTTCTTGAAACCCTACAAGGATTCGGGGCGGAATTTCTTCGTCGCGCCCGGCGTGAGCCTTTCGGAACGGGTTTGGCCCAAGCATTACGAGTTTGTTTCCAACATCACGAACCTCTGTCGCGACGGTTACAAAAACGGTGCGCTTGGTGTCATCAACACCTGCTGGGACGACTTCGGCGAGTCGCTGATCAACAGTGCCTTGTATGGCCTTGCCTTGGGAGCCGAGATGAGCTGGAATCCCATCATGGGCGACGACACCGAAACGGCAGGCCGCCATGTGGAGGAGAACTTCTCCGCGCAAGGCTTCGGCTGCTTGGTCACCGAGCCTTTGCTGACCTTGGACGAGATAGCACAGCTGTCGCAATTCGACGAAATCGGGAAGTTCAGTGCCCTGACCGAACCCATGACGTCCTTCTATCCCGCTTGGGTCGACGCCGACTTTGAGCAACGCAACATCGACGCGATGGCCGAACTCGCCTTGCTGACGAAGCAGTTGGGCGAGCGCAGGAAAGCCGTCAAGCGCAACGCCGACGTGTTCGACGACGCCCTCTATGCCGCGCATCGCATGAAATGGTGCGCCGAAAGAAACATCGCCCGCTGCCAACTCTACCGCACCTGCAACGAGCCCAGCGAAGCCAACATCGCCGAAAGCCAACGCATGATTCGGGAACTCGTCGGCCAGCTGCACGACCTGAAAAACGAATACGTCAAGGTGTGGAACATCGAGAGCCGCCCCTATTGGCTTGATGTCAACATGAAGAAGTACGATGACATCGCCAAAGAGTTGCAAAACATTGAATACCTGCCGATTATCGAAGCCATCACCGACGGCAACGGCAATGCCGCCATTGCATTGAAGACCGTTTTCGACGACAAAGAAATCCATTATACGCTTGACGGAAAGGAAGTTACGGCGACCGATTCCATCTATCAAGCCCCCATCCGCCTCGAAAGGCCCTGCATAGTGAAGGCGGCGTGCTTCAACGAAATGGGCGAAGCCGTTTCAGCCGAGCGTTATTTCCGCTACCACAAAGGCATGGGCCGCTTGAAGCAACTCAACAGTCCGGCAGGCAACTACCGCCCCGAATACAGCGGTGGCGGCGACGGTGCCCTTGTGGACGGCACTCTTGGCAGCGACGACTACAAGGACGGCCATTGGCAGGGCTTCTATGGCACCGATGCCGACATTGAAATCGACTTGGGGAAATGGACCAAGGTCAACGCGCTGAATATTGGATTTTTGGCTAATGCCCACGACTGGATTCTGCGCCCCGACGAAGTTGAGATCTACACTTCCAATGACGGCAAAAACTACAAACGCTTCAAGTCTTTTGAAATCCAGACCGAAATCGAGCAGAAAGGCAACTTCATCTTCCACGAGAGCTTTAAGACACCCAATCTTTCAACGCGTTACCTACGCATCGTGGTGAAAAATCCAGGAAAACTTCCAGAAGGCTTGCCGGGAGCAGGCTTCGACTCATGGATTTTTATGGATGAAATCGTGGTGGAGTGATCAGTTTCTGATTCTTCTGTAGTCCAAGTCCACCTCATAATACTGCGTGGCGACTTCAGAACCATTAAGTTCCACTTGCAAGATGCTATGCTCCCGAATCAAACTCTTGAGCGATAGTGTTTCTGTGCGCAACTCGCCTTCCCGCAGGTCGCGAAGCGAATAATGCTGCTCGGTCAGCAAACGGTTTTTCACCTTTTCGATGACACGTACAACCAACTCCAAGTCCGTCACTTGACCCGGACCGAGGTTGTGCAAATCGACTTGCAAGCTGCAATCGGCCTTCTCGAAAACAAAAGTCGACTGCGACTCGAAGTGAACGCCTTTGATGAGCAAGCTAGGCGTGTCATCGACGGGGATTGCCTCCATCTTGGCAGAAAGATAATCCTCTGGTATCTGTCCGATTTGCCAATTGGGCATCGTGGTTTCCATATAATAATACCGCTTGCCCTGGAACATCAAATAACGGATAGCCTCCACCCCGTCGCAATGCACGCCAAGTGCCATGTGTTCGGGCATGACTAACAAAACGAAATCCTTGTCCATCTCATAAAGCAAGGCCACCAGTAGCGCCACCTTGTCTTCGCAATCTCCACAGCCATCCACCAAAGTCTCAACGGGATAACGCACATACTCGTCCGTATCTTTTGAATCGGCATCATAGGCATAAGGCAACGACTGCACAAAGCTGAGTGCCAACTCTATTTGGTCTTTCTCCGTAAGCGCATAACGGCCGAACTCGTTGGCCAATGCCCGCATCAAAGGCCGGTCGTGCTCCGACAGCATGAAGCTGTAATAATTGGGCGGCAACTCGTCCTCGTTGAACTTGTAGACGTAGGCCAAATGCTCGCGGTCATTTCGGTAGTAATCGTACAAATCCGTGCTGATATTCAACGTGATGGAGCAATCCCTACCCTTGAATTTCCAGGCATGCTCCACCTCGAAATAGTCATCGTACTCAACCACGGTATGGGCCGAAAGCATGGTAGTGAAGAGCAATAAAACAAGGATGATTTTCGTGCGCATGAGGATTTGTTTTTCTCGTATTAACGCAAAATCCAGACCAAAATTGTTCGTTGGGCTTATGGCTAATAGCCCATGGCCAATGGCTGACCACACTGTAAGGGCAAGCCATTGGCCATAAGCCATAGGCCATTGTTATTTCCCCCAATAATGGAACGCCTGCACCTCTTTCAGCAATTCCCTGACGGCGGCCTCCAATTGTTCGTCAACGCCGGCAGCCATCTTCTCGGGCGTGTTGCGCACCTTTACATCAGGTTCCAACTGCGTGTTTTCTAACCAGTTGCCTTGTTCCGTGCGGTAACCGATGACGGGCAAGCCGAAATACAGCGACGGGTCTTGCAAGGTCTCCCAAGTCACGCTCGACATGGTGCCAGGGACGGGCATCCCGACGAGGCGGCCCATCTGCTTGTGCTTGTAGACCCAAGGCGTGCCGTGCGCGTTGCTGTAGTTGGCCTCGCCGACGAGCATCACCGAAGGCTTGTTGTAACGCCGCGAAGGCATCACGCAGGCCACACTGTCGTTGATGACTTGTTCAAGGTATTTCTCGCCGCTGAAAAGGATTTCGATGTCCTCGTGGAGCCGACCGCCGCCGTTGAAGCGCGTGTCGATGACGATGCCGTCGCAGAGGTTATACTTACCGAGGATTTGCGAATACACGTCGCGGTAGCTGGCGTCGCCCATGCTGCGGATGTGGACGTAGCCGAGCCGACCGTTGGAGAGGCGTTTCACCGTCTCCTCGTTGTGTTTCACCCAACGGGTGTAAAGTAGCTCGTTCATCGCGCCGTGGCTGATGGGTTTCACGGTCTCGTCCCAGGTCTTGCCGCCGTCTTTGAGGGTCACCAAAACCGTCTTGCCGCTCTTGTTGTTGAGCAGCGGATAGTAGTCCATGCCTTTCGTAATCGCCACGCCGTCAATTTTTTCGATGACGCAACCCGCCTGTACCTTTGAGTTTTTCTTGTCGAAGGGACCGCCTTCCACCACTTCCGCGATTTTCAGGCCGTCGCCTTTATGGTCGAGGTCGAGCAGAACGCCAAACTCAGCCGTGGCGTCGCCTTTGCCGGGGGCGCGATAGCCTGAACCCGTGTGCGACACGTTGAGTTCGCCCAAAATCTCGCTCAGCATCTCCGAGAAGTCGTAGTTGTTGTTAATGTGCTGAAGGAAAGGCTGATAAGCGGCTTTCATCAACGCCAAGTCCACGCCGTGGTGGTCTTTCATGAAAAACCGCTTCTCGATTTGCAGAAACACGTGGTTGAACATGTATTCGCGCTCGTCGGCGAGGTTGAGTTCCATCGTGGCATCATATTTTATCGGTGTCGACTTGCCGCTCTTGTCCAACTTCTGGAGGTTGCCGCCCGAGAGCAGGAAGATGTTGTCGCCCTTCACCTTCAGCCGTGCGCCGCCCTGCCCCATCTTCTTCAGGATCTTCATCGACTTTTCGCGCACATCGAGTTCCCAAAGGTCGTAGCCCTTCTCAAACGAGGTCATGAAGTAGAACTTCTCGCCGTCGCCCGAAAGCGCCATGCCGCTCAGGCTCGATGACATCGGGGTCAGGCGCATCACGCGGTCCTGCAAATGCTCCAAGTCAACGGTTATCTTCTTGGCTTCCTTGGGTTTTTCGTCTTTCTTGTCGTCATTCTTGCCTTTCTTTTGGCCCTTGCCTTCATCCTTGGATTCCTCTTTCTTCGCGTCCTTTTTGCCCTTTTCAGTCTCCTTCAGTAAGGCATAGTCCTCTTTGCTGAGGCGGAACTTGTCGTAGGCCTCTTGGTTGAGGAAGGCGATGAAAGCGTCGTTTTGGCTGCCCCACGAGGCATGGGAGCGCATACCGTAACGGTTTGAACGATAGATGATTGCGTTGCCGTCCAAGACCCATTGCGGGCTACCGTCGATGTAGGCGCTCTCGGTGATGTTGTAAATCTTCATCGAGCCGTCGGCCTTCACGATGCCAATGTCGGAATAGGGGTCGCGCATGTTGGTGATTAGGGTCAGGGCGAACCATTGTCCGTCGGGCGACCATTCGTAGTCGAAGCCATGGTCGTTGGTCTCGTAGTGCTGGCTCCCGTCGGTGATTTGGCGCACTTGTTTTGAGGCTATATTATAGACTTTCAGAACGTTCCGATTCTCAATGAAAGCGATTTCCTTGCCGTCAGGCGAGTAGCAGGGCAGCGTGCGCTCGATGCCGTCGTTGTCGAACAGCGGCTGCTCATTAATTAAGGTGGCGTAGGCGAAGTTGAAGTCTTCCTTGCGCTCGATGGTGGCTTGGTAGAGGTTCCAGTAGCCGTCGCGCTCGGAGGCATAAACCAAGGTGCGACCGTCTTTAGAGAACGACGGGCTGCGCTCGGCCTGCGCCGTGTGGGTGATTTGCTTGGTGGTGGCGTATTCATCGACGCCCGTCACGAAGACCTCGCCGCGCGAGACGAAGGCGATCAGCTTGCCGTCGTCGCTCAGCGCGAAGTCGCCCGCGCCCTTGAAGTCTTGTTTCACCAACTGCTCCGGCTCTTGGTCGTTGACAATTTCGATGCGTACCTTTTGCGGCTCACTGCCAATGCGTTGCGTGTAGATTTCGCCCATATAGCCGTAACACAACAATCCATTGTCGGCCACGCTCAAGAAACGCACGGGATGCGTCACGAAATGCGTCACCTGTTCCACCTTTTCAAGGTCGTTGGCGGGAGCCTTATAGACGTTGAAGCTGCCGCCGTTGCGCTCGCTCAAGAACACAACCTCTTGATAATTGGGAAGATAACGCGGGTCACGGTCTTCGCCGACGTTGGTCGTCAAAATCGTGTTGGTCTTTTTCTTGGCATTGTAATACACCACGTCGCGGGCCACGGACGAGGTGTGGTGCTTGCGCCAGACGTTCTCGCTGCCTTTGCGGTCGTAGTAGAGGAACGATTGTCCGTCCTTGTCGAACGCCATGCTGCATACCGGCACGGCCACCACCTGTTCGGGCCGACCGCCTTCCACCGGCACCTTATACAATTCCGTAATCCAGCCTGCCGCAAACTGCACGTTTCCGGCCGCTTTCTGGACTTGGGCGGAGAAATACACTTCCTTCCCGTCGGGCGAGAAGGCCAACGGTTTTTCGGAAGCGGAGTTGGTGGTAACCCGCTGAGGCACACCACCTTCAGCCGCCACTATGAACACATCGAAGTTGCCGTTGCGGTCGGAGGCGAAGGCGATTCGTTTGCCATCGGGCGACCACACGGGCGAGGTCTCGTAAGAAGTGCTGGTAGTGATTTGCAGGGCTTTGCCGCCGTTGGCGTCCACCACATAGATGTCGCCTTTGTAGCAGAAAGCGATTCTGTCGCCCTTCGGCGAAATCACGTTGTCGCGCAGCCAAAGCGGTTGGGCTGAAAGGTTCAAGATTGCCGCGAGAAGGGCAAGGAGGAGCAATTTCTTCATAGGAAATCCCATTTTATAATGCATTATTTCTTTTTCCACACTCGTTTCCCTCCCATGCGCAGCTTGATGGCCGTCACCACCTGCTTGGTATAGCGCGGGAAGTCGCTTTTCATCATCCAGTCGTAGAAGGCCGGCTCCTTGCGGAACACGTCCTCGACGCGCTCGCCCTTGTGCTTGCCGAACATGAAGATTTCCTTGCCCTCGTCGTCGAAGATGATCTGGCCGGAGAGGTCGGCGTTCTTGTGGTGTGCCGAGAAGTCGGCCAACTGCTCCATATTATTGACAGGCCCTTGCGAGCGTTTGCCCCTTGCGTCCTCATAGTCGACGCCTTGGTAACGGTCGAGCATGGCGCGGAGTACATCGTAGGTGGCGCGGGTGTCGGCAATGGCGCCATGTGCGCCTTCCAATTCGGCATGGCAGAAATAGCGGTAGGCACCCTTCAGCGTGCGCGGCTCCATCTTCATGTAGATGTTCATCACGTCGATGAAGCGGCGGTCCTTGAGGTCGAAGTCGTAGCCGACGCGGAGGAACTCCTCCACCAACATCGGCAGGTCGAATTTCAGGATGTTGTAGCCGGCAAGGTCCGCGTTGCCGAGGAAGAGGGCGATTTCCTTGGCCTTGTCGCGGAAGGTGGGCTTGTCGGTCAGCATCTCGTTGGTGTAGCCATGCACGGAGGAGGACTCGGCGCTAATCGGAATCTCGGGATTGAGCAGCCATTCGCGCTGTTCCTCTTCCCCGTTCACGTTGATTTTCAGCACGCTCATCTCCACGATGCGGTCGTGCGCAGTATTGAGGCCTGTCGTTTCCAGGTCGAAAAAGGCCAAAGGCCGTTTCAGGTTCAGTTCCATTGCTTTGCGGATTTTGAGTGCAAAAATAACACATAAATCGCTCCATTATCCATTTTTTTCCTACTTTTGCCCCACTTTTCAAACAAAAAAGAACATTTAGAAAGTATCAAATTATTGAAAGACATGATGGAAGAAAACGAAATGAAAGAAAAAGACGAGCTGTTCTCGAAGGCAGTGAAAGCAGGTAAGAGGACTTACTTTTTCGATGTAAAGGCAACCAAAAACGATGAGAAGTACATCACCATAACCGAAAGCAAGCGCCGCTTCGACGAAGGCTTGCAACGCTTCTTCTACGAGAAGCACAAGATTTTCCTCTACAAGGAAGACTTCGAGAAAGTCGCGAAAGGCCTCACCGACGCCATCAACTACGTCGAGACAGGCGAATATCCCGCCGACTATTACGACCAGCCCGAGCCGCGTCCCTACGACAACGCCCAAGGCGAGAGCCGAGGCGAGATTGACAGCGCCATCGACAGGTGGTTCGACAACTTGAACTAAAGCCCTTTCGAGACACAACCGACACGAGGTCGCGGCGACGAAGCTGCGGCCTTTTTTGCGTCATGCCGGCAGCGTCGCCAAAACTTATCAACATTTTCACCCATTGTTGATAACTTTCACCTTCCGGCGACAATAATTCGCGCCAAAACCCGTAATTTTGTAGCGAAAAACTTGACTGAAAATGGGTAAGATCATAGCGATTGCAAATCAGAAAGGTGGCGTAGGCAAGACCACCACCTCCATCAACTTGGCGGCAAGTTTGGCCGTATTGGAATACAAGACCCTCCTCATCGACGCCGACCCGCAGGCCAACGCGACCTCAGGCGTGGGCGTCGACCCGAGGACGGTGGAAACGAGCATCTATGAGTGCATCATCGACGAGGTGGACCCGAAGACCGTCATTGCCGAGACCGAGACGCCCAACCTCTTCGTACTGCCCGCCCACATCGACCTCGTGGGTGCCGAAATCGAGATGATCAACCTGCCCGAGCGCGAACTGATGATGAAGAAGCTCCTCGCCCCCATCAAGGACGACTACGACTTCATCATCATCGACTGCTCGCCGTCGTTGGGATTGGTCACCGTCAACTCGCTCACGGCAGCCAATTCGGTCATCATCCCCGTGCAATGCGAGTATTTCGCCCTCGAAGGTCTTGGCAAACTACTGAATACCATCAAGATAGTGCAGACCCGCCTCAATCCTGACTTGGACATCGAAGGCATCCTGCTCACCATGTTCGACACGCGCCTGCGCCTGTCGAAACAAGTCGTGGAAGAAGTGAAGATGCACTTCCAGGACATGGTGTTCGACACCATCATCAACCGCAACACGCGCCTGAGCGAGGCACCGAGCTTCGGCAAGACCATCGTCATGTACGACGCCAACAGCACCGGCGCCATCAACTACCTCAACCTTGCCCGCGAAATCCTCGAAAAGAACAACCTATCCACCAAAGACTGACACACCATGCCTGACAAAAACACAAGAGCCTTGGGGCGCGGACTCGACAAGATCCTTGGCAGTCCCGAAACCGACATCACGAGCAAAGACATCAGCGGCGACTTTGTGGCGGGTGCCGTGGCCGAAATCGACATCAACCTCATCGAGACCAACCCCTTCCAGCCCAGAACGGAATTCGACGAGACCGCCTTGCGCGAATTGGCGCAGTCCATCAAGGAACAAGGCGTGATACAACCCGTCACCGTCCGCAAACTCGGCTACAACAAATACCAACTCATCTCGGGCGAGCGCCGTCTGCGTGCCTCCAAGATGGCAGGACTCGACAAGATTCCAGCCTTCATCCGCGTGGCCAACGACGAGCAGATGCTCGAACTCGCCCTCATCGAGAACATCCACCGCGAGAACCTCAACGCCATCGAAGTGGCCATCTCCTACCAACGCCTCATCGACGAGTGCAACCTCACCCAAGAGGAAGTGAGCGAAAAGGTGGGCAAGAGCCGCAGCGCCGTGGCCAACTTCCTGAGGCTGTTGAAACTGCCGCCCGAGGTGCAACTCGCCATCCGCGACGGCCACATCAGCATGGGTCACGCCCGCGCCCTCATCAACATCACCGACAAGGAAGAACAGCTGAAGCTCCTCCAGCAGATCATCATGGAAGAGATGAACGTGCGCCAAACCGAGGAACTCGCCGACAAAGCCAAAGGGACGAACAAGGAGAAGAAACAGACCAACTTCATCCCCGAACACTTCAAGAGCAAAATCAAGACCCTGTCGCAAACGCTCAACACGAAGGTGAAGGTGAAACGCAACATCAAAGGCCAAGGCTCGGTCGTCATCGACTTCAAGGACGAGGCCGAGTTTGACCGCATCATGGAACTGTTCAACAACAAATAAACGCCATGCCGCGCCGCTTCTTGCTTCTTATGGGCATCCTCGTATGCTTCGCCTTTCAGGAAACGGAAGCGCAAAACGTGGTGTTCGACACGGTGGGCAACGCCCAAATCACCGCCGACACCATAGTGAAGGAGCAGAAAACGCCCACGAAAGCCAAAGCGAGAAAAACGCACAGCCCGAAGAAAGCCACCATCATGTCGGCCTGCCTGCCCGGATTGGGACAGGTCTACAACGGCAAATGGTGGAAGGTGCCCATCGTGTACGCCGGCTTGGGCGGCTTGGGCTACCTGTCGTACAGCAACTATTCCAACTACCGCCTCTATCTTGACGCCTACCTCTACAGCACCGACGACCTCGAAAACCCCAGCCAGCAGGCCATCGAATTGGCGGGACGTTATGCAAGCAGCCAGCTGCAAACCTATAAGGAGTCGTATCGCCGTGATTTTGAGTTCTATACCATCCTCACCGTGGCGTGGTACGGACTCCAAATCATCGATGCCTGCGTTGACGGACACCTTTACACTTACGACATCAGCGACGACCTCAGCCTCAGCGTCGACCCGTATCTGAGGTCTGCGGAAACGCCTGTGCCCATGCCACAATACGCCCAAGTGGGGCTGTCGTTCAAACTGAATTTCTGATATAACAAAACCATCAAAACATGCAAAACCAAATTTCAACGGGTGCGGCGCCCAACCGGGTTGCCGCAGGAAAGCAGGCCGGTTGGCTGCTTTCCACAAAAAAGAAAAGAGTTTTCTCAGTTTTGTAAGTTTTGTGACAAAAACAAAAAAAATGAGAATAGCAATCATCGGATACGGAAAGATGGGCCACGAGGTGGAGAAAGCCGCCCTCGCCCGAAAGCATGAAATCGTCGTCACCATCGACAACCCACAAGAATGGGAAGAACGCTTTGAGCAACTGAAACAGGCCGACATCGCCATCGACTTCAGCCAACCCGACCAAGCGGCGGACAACATCCACCGCTGCTTCGACCTGCACCTGCCCGTCGTCGTCGGCACCACGGCTTGGCACGACCGCTTCGAGGAAATCGAGGCGCGCTGCCTCGCCGAAGGGCAAAGCCTCTTCACCGCGCCCAACTTCAGCATCGGGATGAACATCATGTTCGTGCTCAACAAGCAGTTGGCGCGTTTTGCCGAAAAATACGGCTACCAACTCTCGATGGCCGAAACCCACCACGTCCACAAACTCGACAAGCCCAGCGGCACCGCCGTGAAATTGGCCAACGACATCCTCGCCGCCAACCGCGACTACGACCGTTGGAGCATCGACGCGCCCGCCGACCGCACCTTATATATTAATGTGACCCGCGAGGGCGAGGTGAACGGCATCCACAGCGTGGCC
This sequence comes from uncultured Bacteroidales bacterium, assembly GCA_937877465.1. Taxonomy (GTDB): domain Bacteria; phylum Bacteroidota; class Bacteroidia; order Bacteroidales; family F082; genus Limimorpha. Next base: position 16,499 of record CALFIT010000056.1, read on the forward strand.
GCCGAGTCGCCCGCCGACAAGATCACCATCACCCACGAGGCCTATAACCGACAAGGCTTTGCCATAGGTGCCGTGGCCGCAGCGGAGTTCTTGTTTGGCAAGAAAGGCGTGTTCGGGATGGAGGACTTGATGGGCGCGTTTTGACCTGCCGATGTGCTGCCGTTCCGACAATATTCACTACTTTTGCGCTCCGATATACTATTTCACCTCAAATCGCGTTAGCAAACAAATCAACTTAGAATCATGTCGTTACTATTGTTTATCCTTATCGTTCCGGCGCTGTTCACCATCCCGATTGCGTTCTGCTGGAAGCAGTTCGAGGCCGCCGGACAAAAGGGCTATCTCAGCCTCATCCCCTACTACAACATCTACATCTTCCTGAAAATCATCGGGAAAGAGAAGAAATTCTGGTGGTGGTTCTTCATCGTCTTCCCCTACATCAACTTCTTTATGCTGCTGCTCATGCTCGTCGAGATGGGCAAGTGCTTCGGACGGTTCAAGGTTTGGGAAGAAGGCATGGCCGCCGTTTTGCCTTTCGTTTTCTTCCCCATCATCGCCAAGGACGACAAATACCATGACCCCGCCAAGACGACCCGTCCCAAGAAATCGACCGCCCGCGAGTGGTTCGACGCCATCGTCTTCGCTGTCGTGGCCGCATTGATCATAAGAACTTACGTATTCGAGATGTTCACCATCCCCACGTCGAGCATGGAGAAATCGCTTCGCGTCGGCGACTATTTGGTAGTCAGCAAGATACACTACGGCCCCAAAGGTCCCAACACGCCGCTTTCGTTCCCCTTTGTACACAACACCCTGCCGGGCAGCAAGACGGCGAAGTCATACGTTGAGTGGATTAAGCTACCGTATCACCGCTATCCGGGCGTGTCGACGATGAAACGCTACGACCCCATCGTGTTCAACTATCCCGCCGGCGACACCGTGTGCGACATCTTCCAAAGCAGCATCAGCTATTACGACCTCGTGCGCGAATACGGTCGACAAACGGTGTGGAACGACCACCAGAACTTCGGCAAGGTCATCAGCCACCCCGTCGACAAGCGCGAGAACTACGTGAAACGCCTCATCGGTATGCCGGGCGACACCTTGCAAATCGTCAACGGCGTGGTGTTTATCAATGGCGAGAAAGGCTTTGAACCCGAAAACATGCAGCACAACTACACCGTGGTGACCACCTCTGGCGGCATCAACAAGCAGACCTTGGACAAATACGACATCACCGAGGGCTACCGCACCGCCGACCCCAACACCTTCATCCTCAACATCAGCGCGAAGGTGGCCGACGAACTCATCAAGCTGCCTTTCGTCACCTCCGTGATGCGCAACATCCAAGCCCCGGGCGAAGGCACCTCAACGAGCCTCTTCCCCAACCGCCCCGACCTCTATCCGTGGAACGTCGACAACTTCGGGCCGCTCTACATCCCGAAGAAAGGCGAAACCGTTGCGCTGAATGTCAACACGTTGCCTCTCTACGAGCGCGTCATCCATGCCTATGAGTTGCACGACCTGAAAGTGCAAGGCAACACAATCTACATCGATGGTCAGCCCGCCGACAGCTACACTTTCGCGATGGACTATTACTGGATGATGGGCGACAACCGCCACAACTCCGCCGACTCGCGCTATTGGGGCTTCGTGCCCGAGGACCACATCGTCGGCAAGCCCGTGCTCATCTGGCTTTCAAGGGACAAGGAAAACGGCGGCATCCGCTGGAAACGGATGTTCAGGATTCCGAAGTAAGCCATTTTGCGCTAACGCAACCTCAACGAAACAATCTCACAAATTTTGCAGGTTGTTTCGTTTTTTCATACCCCATAACCAACAATTTTGTTTAATTTTGCACCTCAAAACGACGACAGAATATGGCCACAGCAAACAACCGCAAAGAGAACACCTTCAAGAAGAAACAAGCCGAACCGGACCCTTTGGAGACGTTGCACGAGATCGTAGAGACTCCCATCGACGAAAAACCCAAAAAGGAAACGACGAAAAAGGCCGAAAAACCCAAAAAGGAAAAACAGCCCAAGCAACAGAAAACCAATAAGAAAGAGGAGTCGGACGGACGCATCAAGAACCTCATCGGCATCCTGTTCATCTGCTTGGCCGTATTCCTCGGCATCGCCTTGGTTTCGTATTTGGTGAGTTTCTTTAGCGGGCATCACCAAGAGTATGGCTATCAAATCTTTAACCAAAAGATCGACATCGTGAACTGGACGGGACGTGCAGGCGTGTTCTTGGCACAAACCCTCATCAAGGAATCGTTTGGCGTTGGGGCGTTTTTCTTCGTCTACCTGCTGACCCTCATCGGCTTGCATCTCACCGACACGGCCAGAATCAAGATGTGGAGCGTATGGAAATACGCCCTCCTTTCCTTGGTTTGGCTTCCGTTGTTTTTCGCGTTCCTATCGGTTTATGCAAAGCAATACGCTATCTTTGGCGGCGCAGTCGGACTATGGCTCAATACACTGTTAACCAACTATATAGGCAAAGCCGGTGTCATAATAGTCTTAGTCTTCCTGTTCTTGGTCTTCGCCGCCTACCAGTTCAACCTCACCCTCAACTATTTCAAGCGGTTGCGCGAAAGGAAAGAGGAGGAAACACGCAGACAGGCCGCATTGCTCGCCGAACAGCGCATCCGCGAACAGTGGGAAAAGGAAAACCAAAACACGACCCAATGCGGCGAAGACATCGACCCCGACGGCATCGACGACGAAAAAGACGACGACTCGAACCTCCCACCCGTCACGTCTTACACCAAGGACCCGGCCTTCGAAATCGTCACCCCCGACGACAACCCAAGCCAACAAGGACAAAAGGAGAATGTCTTCATTCCCACGGAAGTCACGCTTGACCCTATTGTGACGACCACCAACGAGTCCAAGCCCAAGGATGCCGTGCCGGAAAAGCCTGACAACGAGGCCGAAAACGTGGAACTCGTCATCGAGAACACACCCAAGGAAGAAACCATCGAGAAAGGCCGGAACATGGAACACCACACCATCGACACACCTTTCGACCCGCGCTACGAGCTGCGCGACTTCAAGTTCCCGACCCTTGACATGCTCAACGACTACGGCGGCAAGAAGTCGGAGATCAACAGCGAGGAATTAGAAGCCAACAAGAACAAAATCGTGGAAACGCTTGCCAACTATGGCATCGCCATCGACAAGATCAAGGCCACCATTGGCCCAACGGTCACACTCTATGAAATTGTGCCCGCAGCGGGCGTCCGCATCTCGAAAATCAAGAACCTTGAGGACGACATCGCCTTGAGCCTTGCCGCCTTGGGCATTCGTATCATCGCGCCCATCCCAGGCAAGGGCACCATCGGCATCGAGGTGCCGAACAGCAAGCCCGAAACCGTCTCGATGCGCAGCGTTTTGAGTTCCGAGAAGTTCCAAAACACCAAATACGCCCTGCCGTGCGCCATCGGTAAGACCATCTCCAACGAGACCTACGTCTTCGACTTGGCCAAAATGCCGCACATCCTCATGGCCGGTGCCACGGGTCAAGGCAAGTCGGTGGGACTGAACGCGATAGTGGCCTCGTTGCTCTACAGCAAGCACCCGTCGGAGCTGAAATTCGTCATGGTGGACCCGAAGAAGGTGGAATTGACGCTTTACAACCGCATTGAGCGGCATTATTTGGCCAAACTCCCCGATTCAGAAGATGCCATCATCACCGACGTGAAGAAAGTGGTGCGCACGCTCAACTCGCTTTGCATCGAGATGGACCAGCGCTACGACCTGCTGAAGGCTGCCGAGTGCCGCAACATCATCGAATACAACGAGAAGTTCAAGGCCCGCAAGCTGTTGCCCACCGAGGGCCACCGCTATTTGCCTTACATCGTGCTCATCGTCGACGAGTTTGCCGACTTGATCATGACGGCGGGTCGCGAGGTGGAAGCCCCCATCGCGCGTTTGGCGCAATTAGCCCGCGCCATCGGCATCCACCTCATCATCGCCACGCAAAGGCCTTCGGTCAACGTCATCACGGGCAGCATCAAGGCCAACTTCCCTGCCCGTATCGCCTTCCGCGTCATCTCGGCGGTCGACTCGAAGACCATCCTCGACCAAAGCGGCGCCAACCAGCTCATCGGTCGCGGCGACATGCTGCTTTCCACGGGCAACGACTTGGTGCGCCTGCAATGCGCCTTCATCGACACGCCGGAGGTGGAGACCGTCACCGAATTCATCGGCGAACAACGCGGTTTCCCGACGCCATACGAACTGCCCGAAGTGCCCGAAGAAGAAGGCGAAGGCGGTGGCATGGACGACGACGACGGCGAGCGCGACAGCCTCTTCGAGGAAGCCGCCCGCATCGTGGTACAGACACAGCAAGGCTCCACCTCGATGATCCAACGCAAGCTGAAGCTCGGCTACAACCGCGCAGGCCGCATCATCGACCAGTTGGAGGCCGCCGGCATCGTCGGGCCTTTCTCCGGCAGCAAGTCGCGCGAGGTGAAAGTGGGCACCGAAGCCGCTTTGGAACAGATTTTGCGTGACCTCTACAACAAAGACAACGGAATCTGAAATGAAAAAGAGAAACATCATCGCCTGCCTGCTGCTTTTGTTTGCAACACAGGCAGTTACAGCACAAAACAACGCCGAGACGCTGCTTCGCGTCATGGTGGACCAACTCAAGAGCCATAAAAACGTGGAGATGGCTTTCGGCTACCAATTCAGCCCCGACGGAAAAAATTTCGGCGACAGCGAGAAAGGCCACGCCTGGCTGCAAGGCCAAGCCTACAAGATCGAATTGGCCGACCAACAGACCATCAGCGACGGCACCACCATCTGGTCGTATCTCATCGAGGACGAGGAAGTCATGGTCAGCAATGCCACCGACGGCGTCGACAACACGCCCCTGAAACTCCTCACCTCGCTCGACGAGAACTATGCCGCCACCCTCACGGGCATCGACGCACAAGGCGTGGCCACCATCGAGTTGGCCAACCCCAAGGGACAATACAAGCGCGTGACCCTGAAAATCAACGCGGCAAAGACCGAGCTGCAAAACGCCGACATCTATATGGACGACGGCAGCAAGGTCGTGGTCACCGTCGAAAAGATGACCTTCGACCAGGACTTGGGCGACAAGTTCTTCACCTTCGACACGAAAAAACACCCCAAAGTGGACGTGATTGACATGCGATAGCGCAATAAAACCCAAATCTGGATGTTTTTATAAACAACAATTCAACAATTCAACAGTTCAACAATTCAACAAAAATATGAATCTCCTTCAAATCCAAGAGGCTGTCAACGACTTAGGCACAGCCGCCGCAGCTGAGGCTGCAACGCAACCCACCGAGTACAAACTCTCCATCCTTGAATTGGCCACGAAAGGCGGATGGATTATGGTCGTCCTCGCCATCTTGTCGGTCATCGCGGTCTACATCTTCATCGAACGCTACATCGCCGTTTCGCGTGCCACCAAGTACGACGGCAGTTTCATGGACCGCATCCGCGAATACATGAAAGACGGCAAGCTCGACTCGGCCAAGGCCTTGTGCAGAGGCAACTCCACCCCCATCTCGCGCATGATCGACAAAGGCCTCTCGCGCATCGGACGACCGTTGGGCGACATCCAGTCGGCCATCGAAAACGTGGGCAACCTCGAAGTGGCGCAATTGGAACGCGGGGTGAATATCCTTGCCATGATTGCCAGCGCCGCCCCGATGATTGGTTTCCTCGGCACCGTGACGGGCATGATTCGTGCGTTCTACAACATGTCGATGGCGGGCAACAACATCGACATCGAACTGCTCTCGTCGGGCATCTACGAAGCCATGGTGACCACCGTCGGCGGTCTGATTGTGGGCATCTTGGCCTATTTCTTCCATGCCATCATCTCGACGAAAATCCAGAAAGTCGTCAACCTATTAGAGGCCAAGGCGACGGAATTCATGGACGTTTTGAACGAACCCGCCTAAACTAAAACCGAAGCATCATGGCCATCAAATCAAGAAACAAGGTCGAACCGGCGTTCAACTCCTCGTCCATGTCGGACTTGGTGTTCCTCCTGCTGATTTTCTTCATGCTGACCTCGACCTTGGTCGCACCCAACGCCATCAAGCTCATGCTGCCTTCGAGCAACAGCAAGACCATGGCCAAACAGACCGTCACGGTATACGTGAACGACCAATTCCAGTATTTCGTCGACGAAACGCCCGCCGACCAAAGCCAACTCACGGAACTCATCAACACACAGATCGGCACCGACAGCCAAGCCACCGTGGTGCTGCGGTCAGACAAGACCGTTCCCGTGCAATACATCGTCAACGTGATTGACGCCGTCAACGAAATCAACAACGCCACGGGCAACAACCATAAAGTCATCTTAGCCACGTCGCCCAAAAAATAGGAGATTACAAGATGGACAGTAACGAAAAGAAAGACAAGGGCATAGCCGTAGCGGGTACCATCGTGGTCCACGCCTTGGCCGTGCTTGTTTTGCTCCTGATGGCTTTCAGGACGCCCTTGCCGCTGCCTGGCGAAGAAGGCGTTGAAGTCGACTTGGGCATGATGGACCAAGGCATGGGTAACATACAGCCCGAAAAGCCCGCCGTGCCGCAGGCCGCGCAACCCAAGCAACAGCCAAGCCAAAGCAAGGAAGACATAGCCACACAAAACGACGAAGAGGCCCCAGCCCTCGAAAAGCCAAAAAACACCAAGCCGAAAGAGGAAAAGCCCGCCGAAGAGCCTAAGCCGACGGTGAACCAAAGGGCTTTGTTCAAAGGCAACAACGACCCACAAGCCGGTGGCTCGGAAGGCGTCACAGGGCAGCCCGGCGACCAAGGCAACCCCAACGGCTTGGCAGGCATCAAGCAATATGAAGGCAACGGCGGCAAAGGCAACGGCACGGGCTACGACCTCGGAGGCCGTGGCGCCAAGAGCCTGCATCGCCCTAACGACGACTTCAGCGAAGAAGGTATCATCGTGGTCGACATCTGGGTGGACCGCTCCGGACACGTCACCCGTGCCGAAGTCGCACAAAAAGGCACTACGGTGATCAACGGCGACATGCGCAACAAAGCCAAGCAAGCCGCCTTGCGTTCCTCCTTCGCCGCCGACCCCGACGCACCCGAAGAACAACACGGCACCATCACCTACACTTTTGTCATCAACCAATAAAGAAATGCGGAATGCGGAATTATGAATGCGGAATGCGGAATATCGCGATGCGCCGCTGGGCTTTGCCCTATTCCGCATTAAGCATTTCGCATTCCGAATTAAACAATCGCCTATGACCTACAAAGAAACCCTCGACTGGATGTTCAACAAGCTGCCGATGTACCAACGCATCGGGGCTGCGGCCTACAAAGCCGACCTTAACAACACCATCCAACTCCTTGACCTATTGGAAAATCCGCACCACAATTTCAAATCCGTCCACGTTGCCGGCACCAACGGCAAAGGCTCGGTGTCGCACATGTTGGCCTCCATCTTCCAAGAAGCAGGCTTCAAGACCGGACTCTACACCTCGCCCCACCTCCGCGACTTCCGCGAGCGCATCCGCATCAACGGCGAGATGATACCCGAAGAGAATGTAGTGCAATTCATTGACACTTACAAGGATAGGTTCGAGGCAATGCAACTCTCCTTCTTCGAGATGACCGTGGGCATGGCCTTCGACTATTTCTCGAAGGAAAAAGTCGACATCGCCATTGTCGAAGTGGGCATGGGCGGCAGGCTCGACTCCACCAACCTCATCACGCCCGAACTAAGCGTCATCACCAACATCGACTTCGACCACATGAAGTTCCTCGGCGACACAAGGGCGAAAATCGCCTACGAGAAGGCCGGCATCATCAAGCCCGGCATCCCCGTCGTGATTGGTGAAACGCACCCCGAAACCCAACAAGTCTTTATCGACAAAGCCCAGGAATGCAACAGCCCGATTTACTTTGCCGACCAGATTTTCGACTGCGACAAGATTCACATCGAGTCGCAAACCGAGCAGCAGTTCGACGTCTGGAAAAACAGCGAACTCTATCTGGAAGCCTTGGAAATCCCGTTGATGGGCCACTACCAACAGAAAAACCTCACCACCGTGATGTGCGCCATCGACCCGCTGCGCCAGAAGTTCGACCTCACGGACGACGACATCCGCGACGGTATCGGGAAAGTGGTCAGGAACACCCACCTCATGGGGCGTTGGCAGATGCTAAACAAAGACCCGCTCACCATCGCCGACACGGGGCACAACGTGGCCGGCATCACCGAGGTGGTGCGCCAGTTGGCCGAGATGAGCTATGGCAAGTTGCATTTCGTCCTCGGCATGGTCAACGACAAGGACATCGACAGCGTGTTGCAACTGCTTCCACGCGGTGCCGAGTATTACTTTTGCAAGGCCGACATCCCCAGAGGCTTGGATGCCAACGTCTTGGCCGAGAAAGCCTTCGAGATGGGTTTGCGTGGACAGGTGTTTGAATCGGTGAGCCACGCCTATCGCTCGGCAGTCAACAACGCCCATTTCGGCGACGTGGTCTTCGTCGGCGGCAGCAATTTCACCGTAGCCGAAGTCGTTTGAGGAACGATTCTTTTCAATTTACCATTGAGCCATCATACGAAACGAAATCCTCTGTTTATCATTTTTTTTCCAATAATCCAAAATGCTCCATTATTCTTCCTAAATTTGCAGCCAAAATACCAGAACTTGTGCCAAGCAGAAGGTCCAATATCGTCTTGTCGTTGCTCGTCGCGGTGCTCTTGTCGTCGTGCTCCCTCAGGCGTTTTGTCCCCGAAGGGAAATATTTAGTGCGAAGCAACAAGGTCGTCATCGAGGAAGAAGGCACCGAAATCAGCAAGTCGGGCATCTCGAAATACATTTCCCTGAAGCCCTACAAAAGCTCGCTCAGCACCAACATCCCCACATGGATCTACTACCAGTCGGAAAAAAGGTCGGGCAGCGTCTTTTGGAAATGGATGAACCGAAACTTCGGCAACGAGCCTGTCTATTACGACCTGACCGAAGCCAAGAACTCGGCCACACAGATGACGCGCTACTTGGACAACGTGGGCTATTTCCATTCCAAGGTGACCCATTCGGTGGAAACACGACAGCGCAAACGTACCGCCAAGGTCACCTATCACGTCTATCCCAACACGCCTTATCGCATCAGAAGCATCGATTACGTCATCGAGGACAGCGCCATCAGGAGCCGCATCATGCGCGACAGCCTGAAATTCACACTCAAGGAAGGCGACATCTACAACGCCTACACGCTCAACAGCCAACGCGACATCATCACCGAAAGGATGAAAAACTCGGGCTATTACTATTTCACACGCGACAACATCTATTTCGAGGTCGACAGCAACTTCATGGACCACACCATGGAAGTCACCATGCGGCTGAAAGAGAACGACTTGGCCTACAAAAGATACCGCATCCGCGACATTAGCGTCTACCCCGACTTCTCCGTCTTCAGAATGAACGACCGCCCCGTCGACTCGGCCTCGCTCAATCTCATCATGGGCCAAAACAGGCGGATTCCCAACAAGTTGGACTTCTATTATTTCGACAAGCCTCAGGTGAAGCCCCAGACTTTCTCGCGCACCATCCATATCATCGAAGGGCTGCCCTACAACCTGCGAAGCGTCACCAGCACCTACAAGGCATTAGGCAACTTCCGCCTGTTCAGCAACGTCAACATCCAGTTCGACAGCGTACCCAACGACTCGCTCAACCTCCTCGACTGCCGCATCACGATGCAACAGAACGACGTGCATTCCTTTACGGTGCAAGGCGAAGGCACCAACTCCGACGGCGACTTGGGCGTGAAAGGGAGCCTTTCCTACACCAACAAGAACATCTTCCACGGCGCCGAAACCTTCCAAATCAGCGTCAAAGGCGGCTTGGAGGCCCAAAGGTTGGTCGGGACCGAGCAAAATGAAAGCGGAAAAAACATCTTCAACACCAAGGAGTTAGGCGTTACGGCAAGCCTGCTGTTCCCTAAGTTCCTGAGTCCTTTCGGCTCCCTTAACTTTGCCCGCGACTACCTGCCCACCACCTCCATCTCACTTGGCGTTAACGGCCAGATCAGGTATTACTACTCGCGCTACATCTCGACGGCTTCGTTTGCCTACGACTGGAAGAGCAACAACCGCGTGGGACACACCTTCTCACCCGTCTATCTCAACAGCGTGAAGATCGCCAACGTCAACCCGACCTTCCAAGCCTACCTCGATGCCGAAACGAGCCAAAGGAAAAAAGACCAATACACGAGCCACCTGATTTTCGGCACGCGCTATTCCTTCACCTACAGCAGCCAACGCCTCAACCAAGAAGGCAGCTTCGTCTATCTTCGCACCGACCTCGAATCGAGCGGCAACCTGCTCTCGCTCTTCAACAACACGAAAATCATCACCGAAAACGACGGGCGCCATCTCTTGTTGGGCATACCCTACGCGCAATATTTGAGAGGCAGTTTCGACATCCGCCAGCACCTCGACCTCGGCAGCGACTCGTGGCTGGTGTTGCGCGAGTTTGTCGGCATCGGCTTCCCCTACGGCAACTCGCAAGACCTGCCTTTCGAGCGCAGCTTCTACGGCGGCGGCGCCAACGGTTTGCGAGGCTGGCTCTATCGCACCGTCGGCCCCGGCGGTTATGTGCCCACCGACGACAACAGCATCGAGAAAACCGGCGACCTCCAGTTGGAAGTCAACGCCGAGTTGCGCTTCCCCCTCTATAACATCCTCAACGGTGCCGTCTTCGTCGACGCAGGCAACGTGTGGGCCTTCCACCCCAACGAATCCATGCCCAACGCCGAGTTTGGCTTCAACAGTTTCTATAAGCAAATCGCCGTCGATGCTGGATTTGGCGTCAGAATCGACGTCTCGTTCCTTATCCTGCGCGTCGATTTCGCATACGCCATGCGCAATCCCTATCAGGACGAGAATGGAAGCTATTGGCGTTTCGGCAACGGCGACAACCTCAGGATGCAAATCGGCATCGGCTATCCTTTCTGACACGACACGACCATGGACCGGCAGACGCTATTCGGACACCTTACGCGATCCTTCGGGTTTGAGCCTACCGAAGGGCAGTCCATCGTGCTATTCCATTTGGCCGCCTTCCTGCTCTCGCAAAAAGAAAACCCCACCTATATCTTGAGAGGCTATGCAGGCACAGGCAAGACCTCGCTCGTGAAGACCTTGGTGCGCACCTTGCCTTCCATAGGCATGAGATATGTGCTGATGGCACCCACGGGACGGGCCGCCAAGGTGCTCGGCAGCTACACCCGACAACCGGCTTCAACAATCCATCGACGGATCTACCAAGCCATGACCTTCCCCGACGGCAGCGTCCGCATCGCAAGGGCCGAAAACAAGCACAAGGACACGCTTTTCATCGTCGACGAGGCCTCCATGATTGGCGAGCAGAAGGAATTTGGCGGCTTCAGCCTGCTCGACGACCTTTTGGGTTACGTTTTCAGCGGCGAGCGTTGCCGACTGCTGCTCATCGGCGACACGGCACAGCTGCCTCCCGTAGGCAGCAACGAGAGTCCGGCCCTCGACTGCGACTACCTGAAATCGGAGTTCCCCATCACGGCGGCCACCTACGAGCTGACCGAGGTGAAACGACAGGCACTGGAATCGGGAATCTTGTATAACGCCACCGACATCAGGCAACTGCTTGGGCAAAACCTTTACGAATACCAACTGCCCATATTCCACTTGGAAGGTTTCGACGACATACAAAAGATTGAGCCTGAGGAATTTGAGGAAATGCTGCACAATGCCTTCGCCAACACTTCCGACAACGAGGCCGTCGTCGTCTGCAAGTCGAACAAACGCGCCAACATGTTCAACCAAGCCATCCGTGGACGCATCCTCAACATCGAAGGCGAGATTGCCACGGGCGACAAGCTGATGGTGGTGAAAAACAACTATTTCTGGGCCGACGGCAACGATGCCATCAATTTCATCGCCAACGGCGACATGGCCGAGATACGGAAAATCAAGCACTTCGACGAGATGTACGGTTTCCGTTTCGCCGACGTCGAACTCAGCTTCACCGACTATCCCGACGCACCCAACATCGAGGCGAAGATCCTTTTGGACACCCTTTACAGCAACAGCCCTTCGCTGACTGAAGACGAAAACAAGAGGCTGTTTTCGGCCATCGAGGAAGACTACATGGACATCCCTAACCGCAGGGAACGCTACAAGGAAATGAAGAAAAACCCGTGGTTCAACGCGCTTCAGGTGAAGTTTGCCTACGCCCTCACCTGCCACAAGACCCAAGGCGGGCAGTGGAACACCATCTTCATCGACTCGTCGCTCAACCAAAAAGAGACCCTCGAAGTGGAAGACTTGCGCTGGCTTTACACCGCCTTGACACGAGCGCAAGAGCGGGTGTGTTTCGTGAATTTCAAGGAGGAGTTTTTCGGGTAACAGGATTACGTGGCATAAAACCAGAAAGCCCCTCCAGAATAATCTGGAAGGGCTTTCCGTTAAGGGTGGGCGGCGAGCTACTTTCCCACGGTCTCCCGCAGTATCATCGCCGCGGCGGGGCTTAACTTCTCTGTTCGGAATGGGAAGAGGTGCGCCCCCGCGCAATGGCCGCCACTTGTGGTTCTCTCTTTCTCTCCTTGTCTCGTTTCTATCTCTCTTTTCTCTTTCTCCGGTCCTTGGCGGACGGGGAAGGCAGGCACGGCGGGCTGGTGCCCGCCACCGACGCCACGGTCGCACGACCCAACCCCCAAGGGGAGGCCCGGCCCAAGCGCTCGGGCCATTAGTGCCGCTCGGCTCAACGGGTCGCCCCGCTCACACCTGCGGCCTATCCACGTCGTCGTCTCCGACGGCCCTCAAAGGAGGCCTCATCTCGGGGCCGGCTTCGCGCTTAGATGCCCTCAGCGCTTATCCGCTCCGGACGCGGCTACCCGGCTGTGCGCCTGGCGGCGCAACCGGCACACCGTAGGTCCGTCCGTCCCGGTCCTCTCGTACTAAGGACAGAGCCCCTCAAGCCTCCAACGCCCGCAACAGATAGAGACCGAACTGTCTCGCGACGTTCTGAACCCAGCTCGCGTGCCACTTTAATCGGCGAACAGCCGAACCCTTGGGACCTTCTCCAGCCCCAGGACGTGACGGGCCGACATCGAGGTGCCAAACCACCCCGTCGATGTGAGCTCTTGGGGGTGATCAGCCTGTTATCCCCGGAGTACCTTTTATCCTTTGAGCGACGGCCCTTCCATACGGTACCGCCGGATCACTATGCCCTGCTTTCGCACCTGTCCGGCTTGTCTGCCTCGCAGTCAAGCCCCCTTCTGCCATTGCACTCAACGCACGGTTGCCAACCGTGCTGAGGGGACCTTTGGAAGCCTCCGTTACCCTTTTGGAGGCGACCACCCCAGTCAAACTACCCGCCAAGCGGTGTCCATGCATCCGCATGTTAGGAGCCAGACGGACGGAGGGTGGTATTTCAAGGACGGCTCCCCCGGGACCGGGGTCCCAGGCTCCAAGCCTCCCACCTATCCTACGCACCGTCCGCCCAACCCCAGCGCTAAGCTGTAGTGAAGGTTCACGGGGTCTTTTCGTCCCGTTGCGGGTAGGCGGCATCTTCACCGCCTCTACAATTTCACCGAGCTCACGGCTGAGACAGCGCCCAGATCGTTACACCATTCGTGCAGGTCGGAACTTGCCCGACAAGGAATTTCGCTACCTTAGGACCGTTATAGTTACGGCCGCCGTTTACCGGGGCTTCGATTCGGGGCTTCACCCTACTCGGGCTGACTCCTCCTCTTAACCTTCCGGCACCGGGCAGGTGTCGGGCCATATACCTCGCCTTGCGGCTTCGCATAGCCCTGTGTTTTTGCTAAACAGTCGCCTGGGCCGTTTCTCTGCGCCTGCGTCTCCGCAGGGCCCCTTCTCCCGAAGTTACGGGGCCAGTTTGCCTAGTTCCTTGGCCGTGACTCACTCGAGCGCCTGTGGATACTCTCCTCGACCACCTGTGTCGGTTTCCGGTACGGGACCCCCCAGCCTGAAGCTTAGCGGCTTTTCTCGGGAGCCGCCTTCCCCGCGCTGTCGCCTCCCCCGAAGGGTCGGCGTACTGTCGCATCTCGGCACACGGCGCGTGCTTCACTCCGCCGCGTATACCTTCCTGCTTCAACCCGCGCTTCCGTCGGCGGGCGGCGGTTCCGGTCCTCCGTCCCCGCTTCGCAGCTGGAGGGTGCACGGGAATGTTCACCCGTCACCCGTCGGGACCGCCAGCATAGGCTGGCGCCCCTTAGGACCCGGCTGACCCTGATCCGATTAGCGTTGATCAGGAAACCTTGGTCTTCCGGCGTGGGGGTTTCGCGCCCCCATTGTCGTTACTCATGCCTACATTTTCCTTCCCCCGCGCTCCACCCCGCCTCACGGCGCGGCTTCCAGGCACGGGGGATGCTCCCCTACCGATGCGCCCCAAGGCGCATCCCACGGCTTCGGCGGCGCGCTTCATGCCCGTTCATTATCCATACCCGCCCGCTCGACTGGTGAGCTGTTACGCACTCTTTGAACGGATGGCTGCTTCCAAGCCAACGTCCCAGCTGTCTGTGCAGGCGGACCTCGTTAGCGCAACTTAGCGCGCCCTTGGGGGCCTTGGCCGGTGGTCCGGGTTCTTTCCCTCTCGGGACAGGACGTTAGCACCCTGCCCCTCACTCCCGCAAATCGCGTCGCGGCATTCGGAGTTTGGCTGGGGTCGGTAGGCGGCGAAGCCCCCTCGCCCAATCAGTATCTCTACCTCCGCGACCGTCCTCGCGAGGCTGCCCCTAAAGGCATTTCGGGGAGTACGAGCTATCTCTCAGCTTGATTGGCCTTTCACCCCTACCCCCAGCTCGTCCGAGCACTTTTCAACGTAAACCGGTTCGGCCCTCCAGCGCCTGTCACGGCGCCTTCAGCCTGGCCGGGGGTAGATCGCAAAGTTTCGCGTCTGCCGCCGGCGACTCCTCGCCCTCTTCGGGCTCGCTTTCGCTCCGGGTGCGGGCCTCCAGGCCCTCGCCCTCGCCGCCGACGCGCAACTCGTAGGCTCATTATGCAAAAGGCACGCCGTCACCCCTCTCGGGGCTCCGACCGCTTGCCAGCGCACGGTTTCAGGCTCTATTTCACTCCCCTTCCCGGGGTGCTTTTCACCTTTCCCTCACGGTACTTGTCCCCTATCGGTCTCCCGGTAGTACTTAGCCTTGGCGGATGGTGCCGCCTGTTTCGGACAGGGCTCCTCCGACCCCGCCCTACTCAGGGTCCGGGCTGGGTTGGCCGGGGTGCCGCGTACGGGGCTGTCACCCGCTACGGCCCGCCTTTCCAGGCGCGTTCCGCTACCCCGGCTTCTTCCGTGTCGCCCGCCCTGCAACCCCGGACGCGCCTCGACGCGCCCGGTTTGGGCTGGCCCCCTTTCGCTCGCCGCTACTCGGGGGGTCACTGTTGTTTTCCTTTCCTCCGGCTACTTGGATGTTTCGGTTCGCCGGGTTGGCCTCCGCACTCGGCGGATGCCGCGCCCTCGCGCGGCGGGTTGCCCCATTCGGACACCCGCGGATCCATGGCTGCTCGCGCCTCCCCGCGGACTTTCGCGGCCTGCCGCGTCCTTCCTCGCCTCCGGGAGCCCAGGCATCCCCCGTGCGCCTTCTCTCGCTTGTCGCCTCGCAACCGCACCGCCGCTCCTGCCACGAGCATCCATTTGATGTAATCGGGTCTGCTATTTGTCACCTTCCGAGCCATGCATCAGAACAGGGGCATCGTCGAGGGCGAGTAGACGTATTTGCGTTCAAACTCCTCACTGCGCATGGTCATCATCATGATGCCTTGAATCAAGGTGATGATACCCCAAATGCCGCAAGTGATGATTGACAACAGAATGCAGATGAATCCGCCGCCTGTCTTGCCGCAATAGAAATAGTGTACGCCCAGCGTGCCAATCAGGATGGCCAACAGGCCTGCCACGCCACGGCTCTTGCCCGATGGACCTACATCAAACACACCGATGTCAGTGCCGGGCATTTGGCCGTTTCCGTAAGCATACTGCTGGCCGTAAGGCTGCTGGCCATAAGGCTGCTGGCCGTAAGGTTGTTGAGGCTGCTGGCCGTAAGGTTGCTGA
>CALFIT010000057.1 GCA_937877465.1 uncultured Bacteroidales bacterium
TTCGACATCTTCTCGATCTCGTTGCCGCACACGAAGATGTCGTTGCCGTCCTTGTCCTTCTCGAAGATGAACTTCGCGCCTTTCAGGTCGTCGCGCCATTGGCGGAAGGCCTCCACATCGAGGATGTCGTTGCGCACCATGTTGATGTCCACATGGATCGGGTCGCTGAACTCCTCGCGGCCGGGACGGTTCTTGGAGATGAAAATCGGGCCTCCTTTGTAAGCCTCGCCGTTGACGAAGGCCGGCACTTCCTTGCCCGCAATCAAGTCCTTGATTCTCTGCTCGACGAAGTGCGTCCCCTTCTCGTAGTCGTTCACCACATCGACAATCGGCACCATCAGCAGCTTGTAGCCCTTCGAGGCGGCGTATTCCTCCCACGGCTCGGCCACCTTTTCGAGGTTGCCCATGCGGTTGATTTCGATGAGGATGCCCTTTTCGGGACAGAAGAAGTCGAACTGACGGCGACCGTCCTTGAAGCCTTTGACGAACTCAACGCCCAAACGCTTGTCCTTGAGGATGTTCCAAACGTCATACTCGCACATTTTCTCCATGTTGACGCGATAGGCGAAGCTGGAACGCCCCTGAATCATGCCTTGGTTGATCATCCGCTGGAACGGCTCGTCCTTGCAGGCCAAACCGATGTCGTAGAGGAACTTGCACCAAAAGCGGCTGTAAATCAGGTGGCCAGTGGCGTGTTCGGCACCACCGATATAAAGGTCCACGTTCTGCCAATAGTCGTTGGCTTCGCGGCTGAAGTATTCGTTTTCGTTGGTCGGGTCTTCGTAGCGGAAATAATAGCCGCTCGAGCCGGCAAAGCCTGGCATGGTGTTCGTCTCGATGGGGTAGCCTTCCTCCGTCACCCAGTTCTTGGCGCGGGCCAAAGGCGGCTCGCCCGTCTCGGTGGGCTTGTATTCGTCGATGGCAGGCAGTTCCAGCGGTAGCTTCGACTCGTCCATGGCATAAGGCATCCCGTCCTTGTAGTAAATCGGGAACGGCTCGCCCCAATAACGCTGGCGGCTGAAGATGGCATCGCGCAGACGGTAGTTGGTCTTGCCCGTGCCGACACCCAATTTCTCCAACTCCTCAATCATGCGCTCGATGGCTTTCTTGACCGTCAGGCCGTTGAGGAAGCCCGAATTGACGAGTTCGCCGTCCTTGGCGTCGAAGCTTTCCTCCCATGTGGCGGGGTCGGTCGGCTCGGTGCCAGGTTTCTTCACCACTTGGATGATGGGCAGGCTGAAATGACGGGCAAAGGCGAAGTCGCGGCTGTCGTGGGCGGGCACGGCCATAATGGCACCCGTGCCGTAACCCATCAGCACGTAGTCGGCAATCCAAATCGGCAATTTAGCTCCCGTGATGGGGTTGATGCCGTAGGCACCCGTGAAGGCGCCGCTCACCTTGCGCACTTCGGCCATGCGCTCGCGCTCGCTGCGGTTCTTGGTGCGGGCGATGTAATCCTCCACCTCGGCGCGTTGCGCCTCGGTGGTAATTTCCTTCACCAACTCGTGTTCGGGCGCCAGCACCATGAAGGTCGTGCCGAACAAAGTATCCGCACGGGTGGTAAACACCTCCAAGTCGATGTCCTTGCCGTCCACCTTGAAGATGACGGAAGCGCCCATCGACTTGCCGATCCAGTTGCGTTGCAAGTCCTTCACCGATTCGCTCCAATCGACGGTCTCAAGGCCTTCAAGAAGCCGGTCGGCGTAGGCCGTGATGCGCAGCAGCCACTGTTTCATGGCCTTGCGCTCGACGGGGAAGCCGCCGCGCACCGAGAGGCCGTCGGCCACCTCGTCGTTGGCAAGCACCGTACCCAGTCCTGGGCACCAGTTCACCATGGCCTCGGCTTGATACGCCAAGCGGTAGTTCATCAGCACCTCTTGTTGCTGCTTCTCGCCCATCGACTTCCATTCGGCGGCGGTGAACTGCAAAGGCTTGCTTTGGGCCACATTGAGGCCTTCGGTGCCGTGCTGCTCGAAATACGCAACCAAATTGGCGATGGGTTGGGCTTTCTTGCAGCCGTTGCAGTAATAGGAGTTAAACAGTTGGATGAAAGTCCATTGCGTCCATTTGTAGTAATGCGGGTCGCTGGTGCGCACCTCGCGGTCCCAGTCGTAGCTGAAGCCGATCTTGTCCATCTGCTCGCGGTAGCGGTTGATGTTCTTCTCTGTCGTCACGGCGGGGTGCGTGCCCGTCTGGATGGCGTATTGCTCGGCGGGCAGGCCGTAGGCGTCGTAGCCCATCGGGTGCAGCACGTTGAAGCCTTTCAAACGCTTGTAACGCGCATAGATGTCGGAGGCGATGTAGCCCAACGGATGGCCCACATGCAGGCCTGCGCCCGAAGGATAGGGGAACATGTCCAAGACGTAGAACTTGGGCTTGTTGTGGTCGATGTCAACCTTATAGATTTTGTTGTCGCGCCAGTATTGCTGCCACTTCTTCTCGATTTCAGTAAAGTTATATTCCATATCAAAAGCTTGTTGTTTTGCTGTTTTTTGAAAGAAACTGCAAAAATAGGGAAATTTAGGTTACGAACTTATCGTGCCGGCAAGTTTCTGTCGTCATGGCTCGAATGGCGTTTCTCCAAACTGCCGAACAAAAAATCTTCAAACTGCCGAACAAAAAATCTCCAAACTGCCGAACAAATTTAATTTATAATATT
>CALFIT010000058.1 GCA_937877465.1 uncultured Bacteroidales bacterium
CTGTGGTGGGCCGCATCCTCGCCCGACTCAGGCCGTTGCGCGAGGTGGGTTTGGGCTACCTGAAGCTCGGGCAGTCGTCGAGTTCGCTCTCCGGCGGCGAGGCGCAGCGCGTCAAGTTGGCCTATTTCCTCATCAGAGGGCAGGTCGAGAAGCCCACCTTGTTCATCTTCGATGAGCCGACCACGGGCTTGCACTTCCACGATGTGAACAAGCTGTTGGAGTCGTTCAACGCGCTGATCGACAACGGCCACAGCGTCATCATCATCGAGCACAACATGGAAGTCATCAAGTGCGCCGACTGGGTCATCGACCTCGGTCCCGAAAGCGGCAACAAGGGCGGCGAAATCGTCTTTGAAGGCACGCCCGAGGACTTGGTGAAGTGCAAGGCGTCTTATACGGGTAAGGCATTGAAAAGCAAGTTGTAATCATGTCACAAAACCGACAAAACATACAAAACCATCTTTTGGCATTGGCGGCTTCGCAACCGCGTCGCCGCCGGAAAGCCGCCGGTTGGCAGGCTTTCCCCGACCAAGAAAAAGGTTTTGACGGGTTTTGCAAGTTTTGTGATAAAAAACAAGAACTATGAAACCATCAGAAATAAACCAACCCTTGAGCGAGCGGCAGCAGAAAGTCGTCGATACACTCGTCGCCCTCGGCATCGACTTCGACATCAAGTTCCACCCGCCGTTGGGCAGCATCGAGGAGTCGTTGGCCTATTGGGGCAAGTTTGAGGCCACGCACTGCAAGAACCTGTTTTTCCGCAACCACAAGGGCAACAGGCACTACTTGGTCATCTTCGAGTGCATGCACCAGATGGACATCCACGACCTCGAACAGCGGCTTCACCAAGGCAAGCTCACCTTCGCCTCCGAGCAGCGCATGGAGAAGTACCTCGGCCTGAAGCCCGGCAGCGTCTCCCCTTTCGGCCTCATCAACGACGCCAACCACGAGGTACACCTCTTCATCGACAAAAACCTACTCAATGCCCCCCGCTTGAGCTTCCATCCCAACGACAACACGGGGACGATTATCATTAGCCAAGAAGACTTCATCAAGTTTTTGGAGGCGATGGGGAATAGTTATGAGTTTGTGGAGTTGTATGAGTGAAACTACTCAATTGGTAGGATCAAAAACCAAACGGGCGATTTCTCACCCGTAATTCGTTTCGGTGAACCAAGGCAGGTTAGTGCTGCGTTTGGCCTACGCATCTTGCGGTTATGTTTAGTCACCGCAGGATGGGAGCAAAACCGATGCAAATATACACTTTTTCATTCTCCCCCGCCCTCCAAAAGCAGTTTTTCTTCTCCTTGTGCGATCTGCTTGGCGTTCAATGGTTTGCCTTCAATAAGTCACCATCGCCGAAGGCAAAATCTTGTCAACAATCACATAATCACCGTCTATATGGAATATCACCGTCAGTTTCTTGTTTCCAATCACAAGGGTCTTGGCTTCGGGATGATAGCGTTTGGGCAGTTCGTATTTGCTCAGGGGAAGCATTGGGGCAAGATAGGATAATGCCTCTACTTCCTCACGCAATCTTTGCAGATATTGCAACGCGAAAGATGAGGAAGTCAAATCGCTGACATAATCACCCAATTTATCGAAATATGCCTCAGCACCAACACGATATACGACCTTATACTTTTTCATAGTGGCGCATCAAAGCCTCGGTAACTTTGCCCCAAAACTCATCACCCGAAATATACTTATGGGGCTTGCCTTCTTCAATATCGCGCAAGTCCCGCTCAATGGAAGCCTCCCAATAGGCTCTTTGCTCTGGCGTCAGGTCGTCCTGAAGGGCGGCGGCATCTGTTTCTTCCAATGTGTCAATAAATGTAGTCATCTTTTTCGCATTATTTTCGTCTGCAAAAATACACATTTTCATCCATCTTTCTCTTTTTTCACTAACTTTGCACCTGAAAAACAGTCTTAAATTTTAAATTTTGAATCTTAAATCCCAAATCCATGAATAACACCGAAAAAATCCATCAGGCTGCCGAAATCCTCTCCAAGGCGAAGAACATCGTGGGCTTCACGGGGGCCGGCACCTCGGCGGAGAGCGGCATCCCGCCTTTCCGTGGCGAGGGCGGCATCTGGAACCAGTACGACCCCAACTCGCTCGACATCGACTTCTACTACCGCCACACCAAGGACTCGTGGCACATCATCCGCGAGGTGTTCTACAACTTCTTCAGCAACAAGGAGATAAAGCCCAATCCCGGCCACTTCGTTTTGGCCAAATGGGAGAAGGAAGGCCGCCTGAGCAGCGTCATCACGCAGAACATCGACGACCTGCACACCGTGGCGGGCAACACGGTCGTGTATGAATTCCACGGCAACATGTCGCGCTTCGTCTGCACGCAATGCGGCCACAAGGTGGATGCCAAGAGCCTGACGCTCACCGAGGAACCGCCACGCTGCGCACAATGCGGCGGCTTGATGAAGCCCGACTTCATCTTCTTCGGCGAGGGCATCCCCGAAGACGCCTACTACGGCTCGGTGAAGGCCGCCGAGAATTGCGACGCCTTCGTCATCATCGGTACGTCGGGACAGGTCAGTCCAGCCAACATGATTCCCGGCATCGCCAAACGCAACGGAGCGAAAATCATCGAAATCAACATGGAGCCTTCGACCTACACGAACTACATCACGGACATCTACATCGAAGGCAAGTCGGGCGAGATCCTGCCTGCCATCGATGCCTTGATGCACTGATTCCGCTGTCAATCAATGGCTTTCCGATAGGCGCGACGGCGCATGAAAGGCTCGGTCTTGTAGTCGCCAAACAGCGATTGCACCTTGTAGTTCTCCTCCAACTGCGGATTCATGATGATGGTATGGATGCCGCGTTTGATGCAGTTCTCGTGCAGGTACTTAAACAGCAAGACTGGAACTCCACATTGCTGATACTCAGGCGTTACGCCCATGATTAAGGCTTCCAACGTGTCGTTTTTCTTCAAAGCCCTTAGGATGTGAAGGAACCCGAAGGGGAACAGCCGTCCGTTGGACTTCTTCACGGCCTTGGAGAGCGAAGGCACGCAGAACAGGAACCCCACGGGCTTGTCGTCGGCGTTGACGGCCAGAGCCACGAAGTCCTTGTCCAAGATGGGGACATAGGTCTTCAGGTAGGCCTCTATCTGCTTGTCGGTCAGCGGCGAAAAGCCGTGCAACGGTGCGAAGGCTTCGTTGTACATGTGGAAGATCTCCATGCCGTAGCGGTTCGACATCTCTTTCATGCTGCGCGGCTCGACGACATGCACCTTGAAGCGATCCTCAATCAGGTTTGTGAACTGGAACATGGGAGGCAGCTCCGTGCTTACCTCAAGGGTGCGTTGCGTCCAGTCCACGTCCTTCACAAAGCCCAATTTCTGCAACATCGCATCGTAATAGGGATAGTTGTAGAGGCAGGTGAACGGGCTGAGATGCTCAAAGCCTTCCACGAGCAGGCCTTCCTTGTCCATGTCGGTGAAGCCCCATGGGCCGCGCAGTTCGACGCAGCCGTGGGCCTTGCCCCATGCGGTCACCGTGTCGAGCAGGGCGCGAAGCACCTCTTCGTCTTCGATGAAGTCGAGCCAGCCGAAGCGGACAAGATGCTGCTCGTCGTCGGCCTTGTGGTTGAGGATGGCGGCTACGCGACCAACCAACTTACCGTCCTTGTAGGCCAAAAAGCGGTCGGCCTCACAAAAGTCGTAGGCGCCGTTCTTTTCGGGGTTGAAGGTGTCGTACTCGTCGCCTTCGAGGGCCGGCACATAGTTTTCGCAGTCTTTATATAGCTTGAGAGGGAAAGTCACAAACAGTTTCTCCTGCTTGCGACTTTCCACTTTGGTGATCTGGACAGCCATAGTCTAAAGGGTTGTTTTTGAGCTGATGTAATCAATCACTTCGCCAACCGTGGTGAACTTCGGGTTGCCGTCGAACTTGAACCCGAACTTGTTTTCGACAGCGAGGCTCAAGAGCAGGATGGTCAGCGAGTCGAGGCCCACATCGCGGACGAGTTGGGAATCGTCGTTGACGTTCGACAAGTCGATGGACGGCTTGATCAGTTTCAAGATCTCTTTCAGTTCGTCAAAAATCTTCTCTCTATCCATAGTCCAAGTTAGTTGCGTGAAACTTTCATGGCACCGGTGCGCTTGAAGTCCTCTTGGCGCACGGTCATCTTGCCGACTTGGTGGGTGGTCGGGAGCTGGGCGTTGACCTTGCCGACGAGGTCCTTGAAGTAGGCTTCAACCGCTTCCCAAGGCATGTCGGCGAACTCGTCCATGCGGGGCAGGATCTCGATAGCAATCACCTGACGGCCATCGAGTTCGTCTTCCTTGACGAGGCAGTCCCTCAGTTTGATGTCCTTGTAGAAAAGCTCCTCGATGCTTTCGGGGCTGACGTTCTCGCCGTTGGAGAGGATGATGAGGTTCTTGATGCGGCCCACGATGTACATGTAGCCTTCTTCGTCGAAGCGGACGAGGTCGCCAGTCTTGATCCAGCCGTCGGGCGTGAGCGTCTCGGCGGTCTTTTCGGGGTCGCCGTAATAGCCGAGGAAGACGTTGTCGCCACGGAACCAAAGCTCGCCGTCGACGACTTTGGCTTCCTGTTCGGGATAGAGCTTGCCGACCGAAGTAGGCTTCTGCACCACGTCGATGTTGCCCGTGGTGAGGTTGGCGCCTTCCGTCATGCCGTAGCCTGCAAACAGGTGGATGCCGAGGGCGTCGAACTCGCGGATGAGTTTCGGAGGCACGTTGGCCGCGCCCGAGATGATGAACTGGAGGTTGCCGCCGAGGAAGGGCTTGCCGTACATCTTGACCAACCCCAGCAGGATCTCGCAGATGCCCGGCACCGCGACGAGGCAGGTGGGCTTGATCATCGGGAACTTGGAGATGGTCTCCTTGGTGTTGGCGGCGGCAATCCACTCGGCACCTTCGAAGAGCACCGAGAGCGTGCTGCGGATCAGGCCGAACACATGACTGAGCGGAAGCACGCAGGCGTAGCGATGGCAGGCGAGCTGGCTGCCCGGGGCATAGACGCCGTTGAGCGCACCGCGCATGAGCGCCCTGTGAGGCAGGATGGCTCCCTTGGGCGAACCCGTCGTGCCGCCCGTGAAGAAGATGGCGGCGGCATCGTCCTTGTCGACGACGGCCACCGGAGCGGCATGGTCGGCGCAGTCGGTGATGGCGATCACCTTGCAGGGCATGTCGCCCAATGTGGCGATGAAATCCTTGCCAGCGGCAAGCACCTTCACGCCAAACTTCATGCAGCAGCCCGCGACAGCCTGCGGCGGCAGTTGCGCCGGCAGGTTGATAGCCACGAGTCCCGCCGAAGTGACGGCAAGAAACATCATGACGGCCTGCATGGTCGTGTTGTCGAGGATGGCTACCTTGTCGCCTTTCTGGAGACCCATGTCGGCGAGCAGGGCGCGTTGGCGTGCCACCATGTCGCACATCTGCTTGTAGCTCAGGGTTTCAACCGTGTCGGAGAGGCAGGGCAGGTCGCCCCATTTTTGCTCAATCCAAGTCACGAATTCGGGAAGCGTGGGGATGAACTTCAACTGCGCGAGCTCTTCGGCAGGAAGCATACCCGGAAAGTAATCATTATTTATCATAGGCTTTGAATTTGATTTGAAATTAAAGGCGCAAAGGTAGGGAAATAACCATTCCGTTCCAAATTTTTCCATGATTATTTCAAAGAATGCCTCCAAGACGCCCCAAGGTTTCCTTTCGGTCAACTGCCCACGACGCGACTCAGGCAAAGCGTTCCTTTGAAGGTCTTAAACCTAATTCTTAACTTATCCGCCCTAATGGTCTGAAAACGAACAAGTCGCTTGTAGCCGATGGTAGTTGTTGGCTCGTTGGTCTCAACGGGAAGCCATTTTCCATTAAAGTAATAGTCTAAATAAAACGCTTCAACATTCTGACCCAAAGGAACATACTCCTGAAGCATCAGTCGGCTAAGGGTAGTGGTTTTGGGGAATTCGAAGACCAACTCGGCATGGCGGAGGCCGTCTTCCGTGGCCCAATATTTCTCATAATCCTCGTCCAAGACGTTGGTCGGCTTGAAACGCGACGAGCGGACGTTGCTGGCCGTCACGGTGCAGTCTTTCAGCAGGTTGTCGGAGAAAGCGTCTTGCACGGCATGATGCCATTCGACGGCCCTCGCCGAGTCGATGGAAGGGATCCTCCCCTCTTGATTGACAGGGAAATTGAGCAAAAGGTTGGCGTTGTGCCCGACGCTGTTGAAGTACAAATCCTCCAACTGCGCCACGGTCTTCACGAGACTGTCCTCGCTCTTGTGGTAGAACCACCCCGGACGAATGGAGACATCCACCTCGGCGGGCAGCCAAGCCTTGCCGTCCTTGAAGCCTCTGCCAAGGCTTCTCTCGTCGTTAAGCGACTGGAAATCTGTTTTGTACATACACCATTGCGTGGCATCGGCAATGCCGTCTTCGTTGCCAATCCAGCGGATGGTGGGCACCGTGCCGCCGAAAATCATGGCATCGAGGCTGTAGTTCCACACGAGGTCGCGGGCCTCGGCATAGCCGTAGTAGTGTTCCGCCACGATGGAGCGCTTCTCGTTGGCACCACCATACCAGCCATTGCCACCATTGGCACCGTCGAACCAAAACTCGAATAGTGGGCCGTAGTTGCTCACAAGTTCCTGAATCTGTTGGTAATAGATGCTCACATACCCTTCCCTGCCGTATTCGGCCTGATGGCGGTCCCAAGGCGAGAGATACAGCCCAAACTTCAAGCCGTGCTTCTTGCAGGCATCGCAAAGCTCGCGCACCAAGTCGCCTTTGCCGTTCTTGTAAGGCGAGTTCTTGATGGAATAGTCCGTGGTTTCGGTCGGCCAGAGGCAGAAGCCGTCGTGGTGCTTTGCGGTGAGGATGACGCCTTTCATGCCTGCTGCTTTCAGGGTCAACACCCATTGCTCGCAGTCCAAATGGGTGGGATTAAAAGTCGAGGCGGGCGTGTCGCCATAGCCCCATTCCATATTGTTAAACGTGTTTAAGCCGAAGTGTATAAAAGCGTAGGTTTCAAGCTGTTGCCATTCTATTTGTTGTGGCGTTGGAATGGGATAGCTTGGCTGTGGGGCACGGGCGCAAGAGGCCGCCAATAAGCCTATCAAAAACGTGACGAGCCAACCTTTTCCTTTAGAATACCTCATGTTTGCACCTTTTGTTTTCTGACCGCAAAAATAATCAAATTTTGTATTTGGCGGCGAGTTTTCGGGATTTTGTTAAACTTGACCTTAGCACAACTCATCCATCAGGATTTCTACAAAAACCTCGACTATTTTCGCAGTCTCTTTGACGAGGATGTGGTATCAACCCAAGTGATTTACGCCGAAATATGTCGCATTCACATTGGAGCCCCAAGTCAATCTTGATTTTGGAATTATAGTCAAAAAATTGTATGAAAGTTTATTGCCAAGCTATCGATTTTTTTACTAACTTGCGCCCAAATTATAAAATCGAAAATTATGACTATCGAAGAATTGAAATCCGCTTTCACTCAACGCTTTGGCAATGAAGGCGTTGTTTACACCTCACCCGGCCGCGTCAACCTGATCGGCGAACACACCGACTACAACGGGGGCTTCGTCTTCCCCGGCGCCATCGACAAAGGCATCTACGCCGTGATTAGACTTAACGGCACCGACAAAGTGCGTGCCTACTCCATCGACAAAGAGGACTACCGCGAGTTTGGGATGAACGAGGAAGACTGCCCCAACATCCACTGGGCTAACTACATTTTCGGCGTTTGCCGCGAAATCATCAAGCGAGGCTATAAGTTGGAAGGCTTCGACACCGTGTTTTTCGGCAACGTCCCGATTGGCGCGGGCATGTCGTCGTCGGCGGCCTTGGAGAGCACCTTCGCCTTCGCACTCGACGAGATGCTTGGCCTCGGCATCGACAAGTTCGAGCTGGCCCGCATCGGGCAGATGACCGAGCACCATTATGTGGGCGTGAAGTGCGGCATCATGGACCAGTTCGCCTCGCTCTTCGGCAAGGCCGGCCACCTGATGCGCCTCGACTGCGCCACGATGGAGTTCGAGTACTTCCCCTTCAACCCCAAGGGCTACAAGGTCGTTTTGCTCGACACGGTGGTGAAGCACGAGTTGGCTTCGTCGGCCTACAACCGTCGGCGCGAGTCGTGCGAGAACGCCTGCGCCCACATCGCCGCCAAGCATCCCGAGGTGAAATACCTGAGCGACGCGACGATGGCAATGCTCAATGAAGTAAAAAACGAAATCTCCTCCGAGGACTACATGAGGGCAGAATATGTGATAGGTGAAAAACAGCGCGTCTTAGACGTGTGCGACGCCTTGGGAAAAGGCGACTACGAGACCGTCGGCGAGCGCATGTACGGCACCCACTACGGCATGAGCAAGCTCTACGAGGTGAGTTGCGACGAATTGGACTTCCTCAACGACATTGCGAAGGAATGTGGCGTGACGGGTTCGCGCGTAATGGGCGGCGGCTTTGGCGGCTGTACCATCAACCTTGTGAAGGAAGGACTTTACGACGGCTTCATCGCCACGGCGAAAGAGAAATTTGCCGCCAAATTCGGGCATGAGCCGAAAGTGTATGACGTCGTAATTTCTGACGGAGCGAGGAGAGTTATCAGTTAGCAGTTTTCAGTTACCAGTTACCAGTTTTAGCTTTATTGACATGGAAAACTTTGGACGTTTTTTAAGAGACAAATGTATGGATTTTGCAATTGATATTGTCAACATGTACAAGTATCTTTGTGAAACGAAAAAAGAATATGTTCTATCTAAACAACTGCTTCGCAGCGGAACAAGCATTGGAGCTAATCTTGTAGAAGCTCAAAGCGGCATAAGCAAAAGGGATTTCATAGCAAAAGTTTACATTTCGCTAAAAGAAACTGCCGAAACTGAATACTGGCTTGAACTATTGTACAAGACTGATTATTTAACTATTGAAGAGTATCAATCCGTAAACGACAAATGCAAAGAACTATGCAAATTATTTAATAGTATCACAAAAAACTCATAATTAATAATGAATACCCAACAGAAAAACTGCAAACTGCAAACTGCCAACTGTCAACTGTCAACTGCCAACTGTCAACTGCCAACTCTATTAGTTTTAGCCGCTGGAATGGGCTCGCGCTACGGTGCCCTGAAGCAAATGGACGGCGTAGGGCCTAACAACGAGGCCATCCTTGATTATTCCATTTATGACGCCAAACGCGCCGGCTTCGGCAAGGTGGTCTTCGTCATCCGCGAGGACTTCGCCGAGGCGTTCAAGAAAGTCAACAACGCGGAGAAATTCGGTCTTCCCGTCGAGTATGTCTATCAGTCGTTGGACAAGCTGCCCGCTGGCTTCTGCGTCCCCGAAGGCCGCGTGAAGCCTTGGGGCACCTGCCACGCCGTCTTGATGGCCAAGGACGTGATTCACGAGCCGTTTGCCGCCATCAACGCCGACGACTTCTACGGCAAGGAAGCCTACGAGGTGATGGCCAAGTATCTCACTGAATGCGAGGGCAAGACGGGTGCCTACAGCATGGTGGCCTACAAGCTGCGCAACACCATGTCGGACTTCGGCACGGTGAGTCGCGGCATCTGCACCGCCGACGCCGACGGCAACCTGCTCACCATCGTGGAGCGCACGGCCATCGGCCACACCAACGACGGCGGCGCGGCCTACACCGACGAAACGGGCAGCCATCCCTTGGACATGGACTCGCTTGTCTCGATGAACTTCTTCGGCTTCACGCCCGACTTCTTCACCTATTCGGAAAAGGGTTTCGTCGAGTTCCTGAAAGGGCCTGCCCAGACCAACATCAAGGCCGAGTTCTTCATCCCGCTGATGGTCAACCAAGCCATCAACGACGGCTCGGCCAAGCTGAAGGTGCTGTCGAGCAACGCCTCGTGGTTCGGCGTGACCTACAAGGAAGACAAGCCCGACGTGATGCGGAAGATCCGCGAACTGATTGAAAAAGGCATTTATCCCAAAGACCTATGGAAATAAGCGTTAAGACATGGGGCAAGACCCCCGACAACAAGGACATCAAGCTCTACACGCTGACCAACGCCAACGGCGTCAAGGTGCAGCTGAGCGACATCGGAGCGGGCATCGTCGGCATCGTCACGCCCGACCGCACCGGCCACATGGACGACATCGCCTTGGGCTATCCCAACGCCACGGATTATTATGGCGACGGCCCTTGTGCAGGCAAGATCCCTGGACGTTTCGCCAACCGCATCGCCAACGGTCGCTTCACGATTGACGACAAGGAATACCAGCTTGAGCTGAACACCGGCGACGGCAAGCACCACCTCCACGGCGGCAGCATCGGCTTCGCCAACCAGAAGTGGGCCAGCCGCATTGTGGGCGAAAGCGTTGTGTTCACCTACCTCAGCGCCGACGGCGAGGCAGGCTATCCCGCCGAGTTGGTGGCCAAGGTGCGCTACACCCTCAACGACGAGAACGAGCTGAACATCCACCTCAGCGCCTATTCGTCGGACGCGACCATCGTCAACCTCACCAACCACACCTATTTTAATTTAAAGGGCGAAGGCAACGGCGACATCCTCGACCACACGCTGAAGCTGAACGCCTCGCGTTTCCTGCCCGCCACCAACGAGCTGATTACCACGGGCGAGATGGCTCAGGTGGCCGACACGCCGATGGACTTTACGCAAGGCAAGCTCATTGGTCGCGACATCAAAGAGCCGTTCCCCGACCTGATTAATGGCAAGGGCTACGACAGCTGCTGGGTCATCGACGGCATCGAGAAGGACAAACTCTGCCTTGCCGCCGAGCTTTCGCACGAAGGCACAGGCCGCATGGTGAAGATCTACACCACGCAACCCGGCGTGCAGGTCTATACCGGCAACTGGCTCTCGGGCTGTCCGACGGGCAAGAACGGCCATGTCTACGAGGACTATTCCGGCGTGGCCTTGGAATGTCAGGCCCTCCCCGACTCGCCCAACAAGCCCAACTTCCCCAACACCATTCTGCGCTCCGGCGAAGAATATTTAGAAACGATCATTTTCAAGTTCTCCACCTTTTAAATCTTAAATCATTGAATCTTAAATCTTTAAATACAAAATAATGAGTACAAAAACAAAACAATGGGGCGCTATCATCGTCATGATCGCCCTCTTCGCCATGATTGCCTTCGTGACCAACCTCTGTTCGCCGATGGCCGTCATCGTGAAAAACCAGTTCGGCGCCAGCAATTTCCTGTCGCAAATTGGCAACTACGGCAACTTTATCGCTTACCTCGTCATGGGTATTCCTTCGGGAATGTTGATTAAGCGTTATGGTTACAAAAAGACCTCGCTGATTGCCTTAGCTGTGGGCATCGTCGGCATTTTGGTACAATGGGCCAGCGGCAAGTACGGCTTCGGCGTCTATCTCATCGGCGCCTTCATCTCCGGCTTCTGCATGTGCATGTTGAACACCGTCGTCAACCCGATGCTGAACCTCCTCGGCGGAGGCGGCAACAAGGGCAACCAGCTCATCCAAATCGGTGGCGTGTTCAACTCGGCTGCTGCCGTGGCGGTCTACATCCTCATGGGTGCCCTCATCGGCGAGGCCACCAAAGCCAAGATCTCCGACGCCACACCTGCGTTGATGATTGCCTTGGCCATCTTTGTCATCGGCTTCATCGTCATCCTGTTCACCAAGATCGAAGAGCCGCAACAGACCATTGAGGTGAAAGACCCCAATGCTCCGAAAGACAAATACAGCGCGTTCTCCTTCCGCCACTTCAAGCTCGGTATCTTAGCCATCTTCCTGTACGGCGGCATTGAGGTGGGCACGCCTACTTACATCCTGCAATACCTCACCTCCGAGCCGACGGCTGCCACGCCGGGCATCGGCATGAGCGGCACCATCGCGGGACTCATCGTGGCCGTCTATTGGCTGATGATGCTCATCGGACGATTCATCGGCGGTGCCATCGGCGGCAAGGTCTCGTCTAAAGCCATGGTGACAGCGGTCTCCATCGGGGCCATCGTCCTCGTGCTGTTCGGCATGTTCGCGCCGCAGTCGTGGATGGTCAACGTGCCGGGCATCGACTGGGCCAACCTGAAAGTCATCTGGGCCAAGGTGCCCGTAGGCATCTTCGCCTTCATCCTCGTGGGGCTTTGCACCTCCGTGATGTGGGGCGCCATCTTCAACTTGGCCACCGAAGGTTTGGGCAAGTACACCGCCATCGCTTCGGGCGCCTTCATGACGATGGTCTTCGGCTTCGCCATCATGGTGGGTCTGCAAGGTTTAGTCGCCGACTGGACGGGCAGCTACATGACCAGTTACGTCGTCGTGCTGTTCTGCGCCGCCTACATCCTCTTCTACGCCCTCGTGGGTTCGAAGAACGTCAATACCGACATCCCTGTCGACTGATTTATAGTGAGACCAAATCGACAAACAGCCCGTTGGACGCTTCCAGCGGGCTGTCGCTTTTTACGCAAAAGAACTGCAATCACTTCACTCTCAGTCTGTGTCCGATCTGGAGTTTTGTGTTCCGGTTGATGTTGTTGAGCTTGCACAGAATGGAAACCGTAGTGTTGTGCTCCACCGCGATTTGGCTCAAAGTGTCGCCTTTTTTGATGACATAATACTGTTTGGGCTGGCCCATGGGCTTTCCGTCGATGATTTGAATCGTTGCATTGCGATTGAGGTCGGCATAAGCCTCCTTCATCAACACTTCAGATATTGTGAAGTCCCTGTTGACCGGGCGCAACGAGTCGTTCAAGGAATGCGAAAAGAGCCAATCATAAGTCTGTTCCAGATAGAATATACGTGCCAGTCGGGTGTGGTTTACACCTTTCAACTTGGTGAAAATCAGTCGATTAGTATCGCCACACTCCATCATCTCGTCCACCACCCGTTGCGAACAGCCCACAGGGACCGCAGTATCAGCCGTGCCGTGGATAATCCATAGCGGCATCTCGTTGAGTCCGCAGAGCGAAGTCACCGTGGCGCCGCCACACATCGCCATGGCCGCCGCCACATGGTCGGGATAGGTGGCAGCGAAATCCAACGTGCCGTAGCCACCCATGCTCATCCCGATCACGTAGAAACGGTCGACATCGACGGGATAACGTCTTTTGACCCAACTGTATACGTCCATCACCTTTTTGGGGTTCCATCCGTTGTTGGTTTGTGGCGCCACGACGATGGCATCGATTTGCCGTCCCCGCGTCAAGGCGTCGATGCAGCCATAATTGCGAACTTTCGAAAGGTCCTTCCCGCTGAGGCTTTTGCCGTGCAGGAACATGATGACTGGCTTCCGTTCCGCCTTGTAGTCGTCGGGCAGGTAAAGCCAGAAATCATAGCCGTCCTTGATGGAATCACGGCAAGCGATCAACTGGGCTCTCACCAGCAATGGCCACAAACAAACCAATAAAACCAATAATTTCTTCATGCTTTCCTGTAACTCTTTCTGTAGCTTTTTATTGCTTTGAGGGTGCAAAGAAAGCAATAGTTTTGTACTTTTGCAAATTAATTGATTGGGCAAGATGTTCAAGAAAATACTCGGAACCGGCGCGGCAAGGGCGGTCAATGTGCTGACGCAGTTGGCCACGCTCATCATGGGCACCAAGTTCATCGGCGCCGCCGAATGGGGCAAGGCCTTCATCGCGCAAACCGACATCACCTTTCTATTAATAGGCATCGAACTCATCGCCGGCAGCGGATTGGTCTATTTCACGCCGCGCAAGAAAACGGGCACCTTGATGACGATTTCCTACGGCTGGATTGCCTTCGTGATGTTGGTTTACGTGCTGTTGTTCAACATCTTGCACTTATTCCCCAACTTCTATCACACCATCATTCCCGAAGGCTACGCATGGCTCGTCCTGCTGATGACTTTCGTTTACAGTTTGCACGAGTTCAACCTCAACCATTTCCTCGGAAAGGAGAAAGTGGCGACCTATAACTGGCTGTTTCTCATTCAGATACTCACACAAGTCACGATGATGGCCGTGCTGATTTTCGCCTTGGACATCAGAACCGCCAAAGCCTTGCTCTATTCCCAACTCTGTGGTTACAGCTTGGCCACGCTCGTCGGCTGGGCTTTGCTCTTCCCGACCTTGAAACGCGAAAGCCGCGAGCCGCTGAAAGACAGCCTGAAGGAGATGCTGCACTACGGGGCGTTCATGCAGCTTTCGACCTTGGTGAGCACGCTCAACAAACGCCTGAGCCTCTACCTCTTGAACCTCCATTGCGACGAAAGGCAAATCGGCGTTTATGCCTCGGGAACGCAAGTCACCGAAGGCGTGAACATCGTCGGGCAAAGCATCGGCTTGGTGGAGTTTTCCGCCCTGAGCAACACGGAAGACGAGCAACGCACCGCGAAGCTCACCTTGCGGTTCATGAAAGTCGCCATCCTACTGACTTTCACGGCGTTGTTGGTGATTTGCCTGCTCCCGACGCGATTCTTTGAATGGCTGTTTTCGGGCGAGTTTGGCGACATCAGGACAGTCATTTGGCTGATGGCACCCGGCATCGTCTTCTTTTCGGCGCACACCATCTTGGCCAACTATTTCTCCGGCACGGGCCGACCGAAATACAACCTTTACGCATCGCTTATCGGACTGAGCATCACGCTGTTATCCGCCTTCGTATTGATTCCGAAAATGGGCATCCAAGGCGCGGCCATCACCACCTCGCTGACCTATTTGGCCTTGTTCGTCTATCAATGGATGGTGTTCCACCGCTTGACGGGCAGCCGGTTGCGGCAGTTGGTTCCCGACAAAGAAGACTTGTCGTGGATGAAAACAACCCTCAAAAGTCTGTTTTGACGATTTTTTTCGTACTTTTGCCGCAAATCGACATCCATGGACAACGAAATCATCGAAGACGGCATCTTCACGCAAAACGAAGCCCCCGCTCCAACGGTTGAAAACTACAACGACGACAGCATCATCACCCTTGAGGACATGGAGCACATCCGTCGCCGTCCGGGCATGTACATCGGCAAGCTCGGCGACGGCGCCTCGCAAGACGACGGCATCTATGTGCTTATCAAAGAGGTGATTGACAACTCCATCGACGAGTTCACTTCCGGCTTCGGCAAGAAAATCGAGGTGACGGTTGACAAGGCCGCCAAGAAGGTCAGCATCCGCGACTACGGGCGCGGCATCCCCCTCGGGAAGCTGATCGAGGCCGTCTCGAAGCTCAACACGGGCGCGAAATACGACAGCAAGGTGTTCCAGAAATCCGTCGGCTTGAACGGCGTCGGCACCAAGGCCGTCAACGCGCTTTCGTCCTATTTCAAGG
Source organism: uncultured Bacteroidales bacterium (assembly GCA_937877465.1). GTDB lineage: Bacteria > Bacteroidota > Bacteroidia > Bacteroidales > F082 > Limimorpha. The sequence goes on from CALFIT010000058.1 coordinate 15,248, forward strand.
CGCAGTCCATCCGCGAGGGCAAGACCCGCATCGCCGAGTTCGCCCAAGGCAAGCTGACAAGCGACACGGGCATCATCGCCTCCGATGGCGACACCGGCACCTTGATTGAGTTCATCCCCGACACGGCCTTGTTCGGCAACTACCACTACATCGACGAGTACATCGAAAAGCGCATCTGGAACTACGCCTACCTCAACCGTGGCTTGAGCCTGATTTACAACGAGAAACGCTATTATTCCAAGAACGGCCTCCTCGACCTGCTGCAAAACAACATGGAAGGCGAGGGCCTCTACCCCATCATCCACATCAAGGACGGCGACTTTGAGGCCGCCTTCACCCACGTCAACGGGCAGTCGAGCGACTATTTCTATTCCTTCGTCAACGGCCAGCACACCACCGAAGGCGGCACGCACCAGTCGGCCTTCCGCGAGGGCTATGCCCGCGTGGTGCGCGAGTTCTACCAAAAGGAATACGAGCCTGCCGACATTCGCCAAGGCTTGGTTTGCGCCTTGTGCGTGAGGATTCAAGAGCCTGTGTTTGAGGCACAAACGAAGACCAAGCTCGGCTCCACCCACCTCGCGCCCAACAATCCCGACGGCACCAACGACAGCCCCTTCCTGAAAACATACGTCTTCGACATCCTGAAGCGTCATTTGGACAACTACCTGCACAAGAACCCTGAGACGGTCAGCGTGTTGCAGGCGAAAATCCAAGCCAACGAGAAGGAGCGCAAGGAGATTGCCGGCATCAAGAAAGCCGCCCGCGAGAGCGCGAAGAAGGTCAGCCTCAACAACCGCAAGCTCCGCGACTGCCGCATCCACCTCAACACCAACCACGAGAAACGCCTCGAAAGCACCATCTTCATCACCGAGGGCGACTCCGCCTCGGGCAGCATCACCAAGAGCCGCGATGTGCAGACGCAGGCCGTGTTCAGCTTGCGCGGCAAGCCGCTCAACTGCTTGGGAATGACCAAGAAAGTGTGCTACGAGAACGAGGAGTTCAACCTCTTGCAAGCCGCCCTGAACATCGACGAGGACATCGAGAACCTGCGCTACAACAACATCGTCATCGCCACCGATGCCGACGTTGACGGCATGCACATCCGCCTGCTGATGCTCACCTTCTTCCTCCAGTTCTACCCCGACTTGGTGCGCAACGGCCACGTCTATATCCTGCAAACGCCGCTCTTCCGCGTGCGCAACAAGAAAGAGACCTACTACTGCTACAACGACGAGGAACGCATCGCCGCCAAGGAGAAATGCGGCAAGCAGGCCGAGATCACGCGCTTCAAAGGCTTGGGCGAAATCTCCCCCGACGAGTTCCGGGGCTTCATCGGCCCCAACATGCGCTTGGAGCCGGTCATCCTGCGCTACGACTTCGGCATCAAGGAGTTGCTGGAATACTACATGGGCAAGAACACCATGGAACGCCAACGGTTCATCATCGACAATTTGAGAATCGAGGACGACTCGGAGATGGATAAGATGTGAGTTATTTTACATAAACTATCATATAATAAAATAAATTCCTATTTTTGCAGTCTCAAATGATAGTTTATTATGACGAAATCGACAAAAGGAACGCTGCTTCCAAGGAAACTCGCCAAGAACCTCACCATCGTTGGTGAGCAAATCAAATTGGCCCGACTGAGGCGTGACCTAAGCATAGCCCAAGTAGCCGAGCGTGCCACATGTTCCCAACTTTCGGTGATGCGCATTGAGAAAGGAGCACCCACCGTGGCGATAGGAATCTATTTGCGCGTTTTGTATGCCTTGCAGTTGGACGAAGACATCCTCTTGCTGGCACAAAAAGACGAAATCGGGCGGAACCTACAAGACTTAGACTTGAAGCAACGCCAAAGAGCCTCGAAAAAAACGGAATGATGGAAAAACTACAAGTATATGCGGATTTCGATTGGTTAGATGCGCCTGCTTTGGTCGGCACTTTAAGCCATGAAATGCTCAGGGGAACGCCTTCATACGGTTTTTCATTCGACGCGGAATGGCTGCGCTCACACCGTTCTGTCATTTTAAGCGGCGACTTGATGAACTTTTCAGGCAATCAATATAAATCCGGGGAAGTTTTTGGCTGTTTCAGTGATGCCATGCCCGACCGTTGGGGCAAAAGGTTGATTGACAAGCGAGAAAGGATAAAAGCCGAACAAGAGAGGCGCATCCCCAAGACCTTCACCGACTATGACTATCTGGCCCAGTTGGACGACTTCTCGCGCATGGGTGCATTTCGTTTCAAGCAAGGCGACGTGTTTATTGGAGCTTCGGAGCAGGACATGCGTGTGCCGCCATTGTCCAGCCTACGCGAATTTGTTTTCATGGCGCACGAATATGAAAAAAACGAGCAGTCGGGACAATCCATAAAAGAGGAATGGCTCGACAACCTGTTCCGACAAGGTTCATCGTTGGGAGGCGCACGGCCCAAGGCCAATGTCTTGGACGAAAGAGGTCATCTTTTCATCGCTAAAATCCCTTCGGTATCCGACGACTACGACGTTGCCCTTTGGGAGCATTTTGCGCATGTAATGGCCAAGAAAGCCGGAATCCATGCCGCCGAAACCCGTTTGCTGAAACTTGACGGCGTAAAATATCACACGCTGCTGTCACATCGTTTCGACCGCACCGATGAGGGTCGCCGCAGGCATTTCGCTTCTGCCTTGACATTGGCCAACCTCAAAGACGGTGACAATGCTTCCACAGGACACGGTTATCTTGATATTGTGGATGTCATCATCGGTCCAACCGGCATGGCTGACACAAACGCCACATTGAAAGAATTGTACCGTCGCGTGGCATTCAACATCTGCATTGGCAACCATGACGACCATTTCAGAAACCACGGATTCCTTTTAGGCAAAAAAGGCTGGCAACTGTCGCCCGCCTACGACTTGAACCCCACCAATATGACAACCCAGAGTCTGTTGGTTTCTTCAAATTCAAACGAGTCCTCTTTAGACATTCTCCTCGATGCTTGCGAAGACTACATGATTGACCCCAAAGAAGCCGAAGCTATCATTCAAGAAGTGAAGCAGTGTTTTGCTAATTGGAGGATTATTGCGAATCAATGCCAAATCCCGAAGTCGGAGCAAGAGAGGTTTGCACGGAGATTTTCGATGTGTTTTGCAAATTGAACAGATTTGGTGGAAATCTGTTCAATAGGTTGAACACTTTACTTGATTGGCAACGCCTTGATATTCTCCAAGAAATCCTTTTCCACCTGGCTTAAGGTGCGCTGCTGGTATTTTTTGTACTCACTTGTGGCGTGATCAATGGCTTGTTGATGCGATACAGTTCCTGCGCCTTGAAGCAGTTTTTCACCGCTCATGGTCAAAATGTTGTCCAAATGCGCTGCCCAGTCCTTCATGGTCATTACTTGCTGGCGTTCAGCTTGTCGTTCCGCAAAGTCCAAGTATCCTGAAACAATTTGTCCCATTGCCCGTAATTCCTTTTCGTCTAAATAGTTCTTTGCTATGACGGCATCCTTTAAGTGCGGTCGGTCGCCTTCAAAAGTCGTAAGTCCCATGAACTCCTTTTCGGCATCGGCGCGACTGACAATGACCTCGGCAGCCGTTTGCCCGTGAACCGCATAATGAATCTTGTTCTGCACCCGCTTGAAAAACTCAATGGAAATGTCAGCCTTGGGATTGTAGTCAATGCTTGTAGCATAAATGTCAAGCACTTGCCGATAGAAAACCTTTTCGGAAGAACGGATGTCGCGAATGCGCTCCAAGAGTTCCTTCCAATAGCCGCCACCTCCGAGGTTTTTCAGGCGGTTGTCGTCGAGGGCGAAGCCTTTTTTGATATATTCTTTCAGTACACCTGTAGCCCAAATGCGGAACTTGGTGGCCTTGGACGAATTGACGCGATAGCCAACGGAAATGATAGCATCAAGGTTATAGAATTGTGTTTGATAGTTTTTGCCGTCAGCGGCAGTTATTTCCATTTTGGAAACAACTGAGTTTGCTACCAGTTCACCTTCTTCCAGAATATTACTCAAGTGTTTGCTGATAGCAGGTACTCCAACTCCGAATAGCGATGCCATAGCCTTTTGAGTCGCCCATATTGTTTCGTCTTTGACAACTACTTGGATTACGCCTTCTTCATCGGGAAGTTGGTATAAGACATATTGCATTTCATTAGCCGTTAGGTTTTGCTCAGGATGTTGCTTGTATTCTATTGTCTGTGATTCCATTGCTCTGTATTATGCTGCAAAAATAGCATTTATTTTAACAAAATCCAAGTTAATCGGCTTTTCCGAACAATCGACGCTTTCCAATGGGTGGTTTGAGTGGCTGTTTCCATTTTGGGAAACACCACGCTTTTCTCATTAGCAATACTCTACTTAATTTCAATTCCATACCAAGCATCCGCTACCTTTTTCCGTTTTGAATTCTTATAACCTATCAAATCCACTTCTTTGGAATCTTCTATTTGCTGGCATGAAAAATGAAATACCGAATATATGGCACCTTCATCATAGATTGAATCTAATTCCGAACAACCTATTTCTTGACCATCAACCACAATGAAAAAATTCTCTTTTTGAGGTGTCCATATTCTATCCCAGCTTGATGAATATCGTTCATGAATGGTAATGATTATCTCATTATTGGTCTTCTCAGACAATACTAGTTCAATAAGTTTGTCGGTTTCGATTCTTTTACATCTTGGATGGTAAATACCATCGTCGAACAACCTTCCATTTATCCATAATTTGTATATATAATTGTTCGGGTTTAATGTTTCCGTAATCATCATCCTTGTGTCATTTCCAATATATGAAATAGTAGAAAACGCCAAATACGGAAAAACTATTCTGTAATCGGAAACACTTCCCTCGCTTGAAATACTTGTTTTCCAAACCATTTCTGGAGTCTCAATTCTTTTATTATCATAGGCATACAAATTAATTACGCTATGATAGTTATCAACTTTTTTCGTAACATTATGATATCCAGTAATTCCGTATGAATAATTATAATAAGAATTCGTTCTTGTGGTTTCTGTTCCATAGGCATTGACATTGCCAAAACCTCGTGCATAATAACCATCAACATCTATCCACCCCTGCGAATTTGAGAAACCTTCCACATTTACTGAACCATTTGAACTTGAAGTGGTAGTAACTGATGATAGATATTGCCCAAATATCGGTTTTGGAACATTTATCAAATACGATTCATCCGTAATATCAAAATGCATTAGAATAACAATATCAGCATTATCATGATCATCGCATTGTATTGCGCCATTCATTTTCATTACCATGTCAATATATGAAGCATATTCTTTAAACTCCAGATCATTAGTGGGAAGATTGTCCATACAAGATTCTATATAATATGATTTTCCACTCATATCATAAGTTCCAAACGAATTGATGTTGATAGTAAGTTGAGAATTGTTTTGTGCGAAACAGATGGATGGGATTATTATTACTAATATAATACTAAGAACCCTCGTTTTCATTTTATATGTATTTTGAATTATTAAATTGCAAAAGTATATAAAAAACAGATTCATTGCAAGTTTTTTTTCCATATTAACAGCCAGACAATGATTGCTTCAAAAAGAAAACAATATCAACTAAATTCATCAATCGGACTGATAACTTTTGTCTACAATAGTATTTTAGGAAATTTTGACTGCCAAAGTTTTATTCTCATTATTTCTATTGATTAAAATTCACAATCAATAGATAACCAAACAATTACGCAAATTTTGCTTTCTTCATTTGGGAACTTGGAAAGTGTTTCCTTGGGAACTTGGCAAAAACCCATTCGGCGAGTTGGCGAAAAAGCATTAGGTAATCGGATTATCGCTTCACTATCCATCGGCCTGTACGTGGACCGCCTTCTCGAACAAATAAACCTTTTTTTCTTAATACGTCAAGTTCCCTTTCAACGGCGCGTTTCTTCACCGCCATCATTACCGCCATTTTGGTTGCTGATGGCAACAAATTCAATAAAAAAACCGCTATTAATCCACGACCTGCCAATAACCTGTCTTTTTGCTTCCAACACGACGAATTAGACCGTTTTGTTCCAAAACTTTCATGATGCGTTGTACGGTAGGAACAGAAAGCTTTATCTGTTCAGAAATGTATCCAACCGTTAATCTATCAGCTCCCCCTTTTATTCTATCACTATCTTTTGCAGAATCTCTAATAAAATTAAAGACATTAATTTGGTTTTGAGTAAGTTGCATCTTGTTTATTCTATCATTTATTCTATCATTTATTCTATCAACCATCGTAATTTCACCGCCATTTTGTATATTGAGAGCAACAAATCTTTCACGCTGGATGGTGGCCAATACGCCGCCACGAACTTGCTCAAAGGTAGGGACTTGAAGGCTTTCCTGCTCAAAAGCATTCTTTATCTTCTCATAGCCTCGCCCCCAGTTTTCAATGAAACCAGCCAAATAAAACACTTTGGCTATGAGCTCGTTACGCGGATGTGACTCATGGGTGGTCATCAGATTTTCAGAGGTTATCTCGGGTGGAAAAGTTCCGCTGTTCCACAAGTCTATATGGTCGTCCCAAACACGCATCTGAATGAAAGTATTTCGATAGTCCTTGTGTACGATGGCATTGCAAATCATCTCACGAAGCGCGTCCTCCGGGATTTCCAACGGCTCGATGCGATGCAGACCTTCGTATTTAATAGGCGCGACCAAATAGCGGCTGCGTAACGTTTGGATTACCTTTTCAGGCATACGGATAAGTGGACAAACAATATTGTCATCAAAAATCAAATCGGCTTGGCTTGCACCGAACCTGCCAATACGAAAAGAAGCAGAAAGACAGTAATCTTCAATGTCCTTTCCGAACAGCATCAACGCCGCAAAAGTGAGTTGTCCCTGTTTGTTGACAAGTTTGAGATTCCGCAAAATATGCTCCACGCCTTCATGTCTTGCGCTTTCGTTCAAACGTTTAGCTTCGATAGCGAAATTGACAAAATAGCGAACAGATTCTGGGTCGATGTCATCAAGTGTCGCGTTGGGTTCGATGTGCATGTCCCATGTAGTATGGCTTTGCCGCATCAAAAAGTCAGTAAGCGCAGTGCCATTGAGTTCCTGAAGAGTGCTGCCACTGCGCATATAATACTTGCCATTGCACGAAACAGGTTGGTCGGAAGGCTTAATGTGAATGGCGACATACTCCTTTCCATCTTCATTAAGAATTTCAACATCAGGAATAATGCCCGTGGCTTGGATAGCCTTGTTGGGCAGGTTTTCCAAAAGGTATTTGGCGTTATTGACTCCGACTATTTCGCCAGCATCATTTATTCCGACATAAACCGTTCCACCTTGCGCATTGGCAAAGCCACTGATGTAGGCGAGGTACTTATCGTCCCATTGTTGCTTGTATTCTATTGTCTGTGATTCCATTCTCCATCAAATCTTGCTGCAAAATTATCAAAAATTACCATCGGCACAATCATTTCCACCAAATTATTGCACCTTTGTCCGTCAAGATACTTGGCTAATCTTTCACGCTGATCAATCCAAATACCCATCTGCTCTAACAAGTCCTTCCAAGGTTTCAAGAAAGGCCTCAACGGCGGGAACTAATGGCATTACATCAGCTTCGTTCAGCATAATACCATCCCTTCCCTATTGACATTATCGTAAAACAGCGTTCCTTTTCGATTTGCCCATTCCGCGTAGGTGTAGATTTTCGGGCTGAAGTAAGTGCCATATTCCCATCCCAACTCGACGAAAGGATAGGCATACGTTCCAAAGGTGTCGTTTTGCAACTGCTTTTCGTTGAGCAAGATGAGCAAATCCCAGTCGGAATCTTCACGCGCGTCATTGCGTGCCTGCGAACCAAACAAGACAAGCCTTGCTCCTTTTGGCAGCACTTTTGAGCCCAAAGCTCGAATGGAACTCAATATGGTTTCTTTTTCCGACATGTCCTTACTATTTCGATGCAAAACTACGAAAAACATCTATTCGTCGCAACTTTTCCGTTTCCTTTACCACAATTTGTTGTACTTTTGTCCCCATCAATCATCAAATCTTAAATTTTAAATTTTAAATTTTAAATCTTGAATCTTGAATCTTAAATCCTTAATAATGAAAAAATCCACCTTATTGATTATGGGCAGCATCATCACCCTCACCGGCTGCAACCAGCAACCACAGCAGCCTGAACGCTATTCCATCAAGGCTTACCCCGAGACGCGAAAAGACACCACAGTCTTTGACGACTACTTCGGCACGAAGG
>CALFIT010000059.1 GCA_937877465.1 uncultured Bacteroidales bacterium
TCAGTCCCAAAAATACAAGAAACTCACCACGCGGCAGAACCATTCGCGCCACCACGATTGCTTCAGCTCAAGGTCGACGTCTTTGGTGCGGCTGCGAAACACATGGAGCTTGTAGAAGAAGTTGTGCGCTCGCCATTCGCGCACCTGCGACTCAAGGTCGCGCCGACTGACCGCCATGTCGTCCGCACGCTCCTCACGGAGCTGTGCCAAAAAACGGCGCATGTCGTCCTTGCCCGTCACCGTGCACGAGTCGACGATGTGGGTGTTGGTCGGGGTGGTCGTGGCTTTTGAGAGTGCTATCATTCCTTAGGCTTGAAGACATGGCGTTGCGTGAGCATCAAGACGAAGGCCAACACCGCGCCCAACATGTCGGAGATGGTCATCGAGGCCCATACACCCGTCAGGCCGGCGCCGCCCGCGTCGACGAACAAGGGCGGGATGAGGTAGATCATCGGGGCGAGGAAGAGCACCTGCCGCGAGAGGCTGGTGACGATGGCTATCCAAGGCTTGTCGATGCTCTGGAAGAAGTTGGAGTTGGTGATGGTGAAGCCCACCAAGGGGAACATCACCATCATGAAACGCATGGCGGGGATGCCGATTTGTATCAGCTCCTCCTCCTTGGTGAAGAGCCGCAGCATGGCATGGGGCAACGCCAAGGCCAACACGGCCCCGACGGCGCCGATGATCACGTTGGCCTTCATCGTCAGGGAATACACTTCACGCAAGCGATGCGGATGCCCCGCGCCGTAGTTGTAGCCCGCTATGGGCTGCATGCCTTGGCAGAGACCCACCATCAGCATGACGCTGAGGCTGCCGAAGGTGTTGACCAAGCCGTAGGCGCCCACGGCCAAGTCGCCGCCATAGCGCAGCAGCTGGTTGTTGAGCAACGCCACCACCAACGAGGCGGCCAAGTTCATCGAGAACGGACTCATGCCGATGAGCAGGATGTTCCTGAAAATGTAGAACTTGGGCTTCCAAGCGTGACGGCGGAAGCGGATGAACGAGCTTTTTTGGATGAAATGCCACACGGCGACGATGCCCGTACACGACATCGAGATGGTGGTGGCCCAGGCCGCGCCCGCGATGCCCCAGTCCAAGACGCAGATGAACAGCGCGTCCAAGAAGATGTTAAGCACCGCACCGCCTGCCATGATCCACATCGACTTCTTGGGATAGCCCGTGGCACGCATCAAGCCGGTGAGATTGAACGACAAGGTGGTCATGAACATTCCGGGCAGCACGATGTCCATGTACTCGCGGGCGTAGGCGATGGTGTCTGCCGAGGCGCCAAACATCGTCAGGATCTTGTCCATGAAGAGGTAGCCGCCCGTGACGAAGAGGAAGCCGAAGAAGAAGGTGAGCAGCAGGCTGTTGCCCAAGATGTCCTCGGCCCATCGGTAGTCCTTCTTGCCGAGGATGATCGACATGCGTGCCGCCGAACCCGCGCCCACGAGCGAGCCGAAGGCGTGGATGATGTTCATGATGGGCATGGTGATGGCCAAGCCCGCGATGGCCAAGGCTCCCACATACTGCCCCAAGAAGACACGGTCGACGATGTTGTAGATCGACGCGATGATGTGGCTGACGATGCTGGGCAGCGCGTACATCCACAGCAAACGGCTGATTTTCAATGTCTCTAACTCTTGTGTCCTATCGATTTGTTGCATTCTTTCTTCGGTTTTTTTGAGCCTGCAAAGGTACGAAAAAAAAGAGTCGGCGACTAATGTCGCCGACTATCCTATAAAAAATGGGGAAGAAAAGGACGGTGTCCTTATTCTTCTTTGTTCTTTTTGCTCATCAAGTAGGCTCCGCCGAGGCCCAAGAGCACGGCGATGCCACTGCCGAGCGGACCGTTGGCGTCTTGGTTGCCTTCCTGGCCGTGACCGGGGAGCATCGGGCTGGTGA
>CALFIT010000060.1 GCA_937877465.1 uncultured Bacteroidales bacterium
GTTGAGCGTTATCGATTATGTTTTTATTTGCAAAGAAAATTCCGGTCTTGTGTAATGCGTTGATATTCAAGTTGTTTTTATTTGCAAAGAAAATTCCTGTGGGTTGCTTGGCCACGACTAATTAAATATACGGTAATGTACACACAAGAGCATTTACTGACGATTTTGAATAAGCTCCTGAAACTATCGGGAGAATCGGAACTGGTGGAATTCAAGAAAGCGGAAAACTCTTTTTCGGATTCGGATTTGGGTGAGTATTTCTCGGCTTTGTCAAACGAGGCCAACCTGAAAGGTGTGTCGTGTGCATGGCTGGTTTTTGGCGTAGACGATAAGACGCATCAGGTGCAGGGAACGAACTATAAGCCGAGTAAACTAGCTTTGGACGCGATGAAGAAAAAGATTGGCGACCAAACCACAAACCGCATCACTTTTGAGGAAATTCACGAAATTGAATACAAAGGCCATCGTGTTGTGATGTTTGAGATTCCTGCGGCCCCTCATGGCATCCCGGTTGCCTATAAGGGCCATTATTACGGACGTGACGGGAGCAGTCTTGTAGCCCTGAACATTGTCGAAATAGAAAGAATCAGGAATCAAGGCATGGATGCCAGTTTCGAGATGCGTCTTGCGAAAGACAACCTGTCGGCTGGCGAAGTGCTGGAACTCCTTAATTTCAAAAAGCTATACGAGCTGATAGATCGCCATGTCCCCAAGGATACCTCCATGGTCTTGGATTTGATGAAGGAATACGGATTGGTCGTGAATGGAAAATGCGGTTGGTCGATTACGAATATGGGTGCTCTTTTGTTTGCAAATCGTTTGTCGGATTTCGATTCCGTTCGTGCAAGGGAAATCATATTGCGGCGATATGAAGGATCGAACAACCGATTGCTGTCGGCAGAAAAAAAGTCGGTTTCGGGCTATGTGATAGAATTTGAGGATTTTTTGGATTGGCTTGAAATGAACACAAGCAAGGAACGCTTCGCAACTTTGAGAGAACGCGAAGTGACTTATCCAAAGGTCGCCATTCGCGAATTTCTGGCTAATATGATGGTGCATCAGGATTTTGACGTGAAAGGTATGCCTTTGACAATTGAAATATTCGGCAACAGGATGGTTTTCACCAATCCCGGTGACTCGCTTAACGACATTAATAGGCTTATTGATTTGCCCCCTCGTTCCCGTAATGAAAAACTGGCCGAAATGCTTTTGCTGCTGAAGATATGCGAGCGCCGTGGCAGCGGATACGACAGGGCTGTAGAGGCCATCGAGTCAATGAACCTACCCCCATATAAGGTTGAGAGCGGAAAAAGTTTTACCAGACTGACGATGTTTCCGCAAAAGGCGTTGAAGGACATGACTCAATCGGAGAAGGTGCAAGCCTGCTACCAGCACGCTTGCCTTCTTTATGAAGAAAACGCAGAATTGAATAATGCTTCGCTTAGAAAGCGTCTTGAATTGGGCGACAAACAGTCGTCGGTGGCATCGCGTATCATAACCGACACTTTGAACGCAGGCCTGATTAAACCCGCCAACGAGGACATCCATTCGCGGAAGTTTGCCACCTATGTTCCTTTCTATGGCTGACAAGGTTTTTATTTGCAAAGAAAATTCCGGTTTTGTGTAATGCGTTGATATTTAGCTTGTTTTTATTTGCAAAGAAAATTCCTGTGGGTTCATGAATATGATAATGTGTTTTGTAAAACAATGCTGAAACTCTCCTTCATCCTCCCTTGCTACAACGTCGAGCGTTACATTGCCGACTGTTTGGACAGCATCTATGCACAAGACTTGCCCGAGGACGAGTTTGAGGTGATTTGCGTGAACGACTGCTCGACGGATGGGACTGGAAATGTGATTACGGAGTATGCGAGCCGACATCCGAATCTTATCATGATAGATCATGAACGGAATCTGACGGCAGGCGGAGCCCGTAATACAGGTATGGATTTGGCTCGGGGAGAATATATTTGGTTTGTCGACCCTGATGATGTGATTAAGCCATCTAGCCTTACTGAATTGCTTGACATGGTCAAGAAGGAAAATTTGGACATTTTGATGTTCAATTTCGAGGATGTCGATGAGCAGTTGAATTATATGGAAGATGAATTGTTTTTGCCTGAGAGCGCAGTGATGACCGGACAGGACTATGTGACGAAGTTTTTCTCGGGGGAAATGAGGCTTCTTGGCATTGTTTGGCGTTGTTTGTTCAGGGCGCAGTTCATTAGGGACAACGATTTGCGCTACCCAACCATAAGGAAAGCACAAGATGTCGTCTTTATTTGGAAGGCGATACTGAAAGCGGGCCGTTTGCAGTCAATAACAAAGGTGTATTATTCGTTTCGCATTAATCCCAATTCTGTCACCCATGCGCCCAAAAACGCCAATGTGCTGTTCAGCGAACGTGTGCTGTTTGGGGATGAAGTGACGGGTATTCTCAAAGACAAGTCATACTTCCTGCAGCCACAGATTGCATCGGAGTTGGGAAAGACTTGTTCTTGGTGTGCGAATACCAATCTTGAGATCATAAACCATTTGAACGACGAGGAAAAGGATTCATATTATGGACTGATGAGGAAAAACAGGGATTCCTTGCGTAGGGTTAGAAGATATGCGAATTGGAGAAACAGGATGGCGCTTCGTGTCGGGCTTGGAAAAAGAGAATGGAAATGGAGACTGAAAATGATAAATACGATAACAAAAGGATTATGGAAGAAGTAAAAATAATCGAACTTCCTCGTTTTTTGGACGATAGAGGGAATCTTTCGTTTTTTGAAAACGACGCACAGTTGCCTTTTCAAATGAAAAGAAGTCATTGGATATACGATGTTCCTGGCGGTGAAATGCGTGGAGGATTGGCTTATAAGGAAACCAAGGAGTTTGTAGTGGCGATGTCGGGTAGTTTTGAAGTCGTTATTGATGATGGAGTAAAAAAAAGGAGTTTTTTACTTAACCGTTCATATTTCGGATTATATATTCCCCGAGGTCTATGGAGGTTAATTGACAATTTTTCGACCAATGCAGTCGCACTTATAGCGGCATCTACGCATTATGATGCGGGTGATGTGATTCGGAATTATGATGAATTTGTTGCTTGGAGATCACAAAATGGATAAGTTTAATGTTTACGATTGCTCTTTAATTGAGCTGAACAAACACCATTCAAAGAGGAAAGGAAGTATTTCCGTTGTTGAAAATGACGAAACAATTCCATTCGATGTTAAGAGGATTTATTATTTGTATGATGTGCCAGGTGGAGTTGAGAGAGGTGGACACGCTCATAAGGCTTTGTATCAGTTTATTGTTGCGCTTAGTGGAAGCTTTACAGTGGTGCTGGATGATGGCTATGTAAAACGGTCCTTTTTGTTGAATCGGCCGTATGTGGGATTGCTGGTCAAGCCGGGGATATGGAGAGTACTGAATGACTTCTCTTCTGGCTCGGTTTGCTTGGTGCTAGCGTCTGAAAAATATGACGAGGCGGATTATATTCGTTCGTATAGCGAGTTTATTCAATATAGAAAGCAATGAAAGACGTTCTTTTTTTGGATTTGCAAAAGATTACAGAAAGGCACTCGGATGAAATCCAATCAAAAGTGTCTCATGTGATAGACTCTGGACGCTATCTTCAAGGGATAGAAAATAAATGTTTCGAGAATGATTATGCCAATTATATAGGCTGTAGGTGTTGTGTGGGAGTAGGGAATGGCTTGGATGCGTTGATTTGGATTTTCCGCGCTTATATCGAAATGGGCGTGATGCAACCTGGCGACGAGGTGATTGTGCCCGCCAATACTTACATCGCGACGATATTGGCCATCACCGAGAACGGATTGAAACCCGTCCTCGTGGAGCCTCGCTTTGACACCTTGGAAATCGATGATGCAAAGATCGAAGAGCGCATCACCCCTAAGACCAAGGCGATTTGCATAGTCCATTTGTATGGCCGCTGCGCTTATACGGAAAGAATCGGCGCGCTCTGCAGAAAACATGGCTTGAAATTGGTGGAAGATAATGCCCAAGCCCATGGCTGCCGCTACCAGCAGCACAGGACAGGTTCGCTTGGCGATGCCGCCGGACATAGCTTCTATCCCGGAAAGAACCTTGGCGCCTTGGGCGACGGCGGTGCGGTTACGACCAACGACAAGGCTTTGGCCGACATGGTCAGGACTTTGGCCAACTATGGCAGTGAGAAGAAATACGTGTTTGGCTATCGAGGTCGCAATAGCCGCCTCGACGAGATACATGCTGCCGTTCTGGAGGTGAAGCTGAGGCATCTTGATGAAGACAATGCCCGCCGCCAAGCTATCGCAGCGTTTTATTATGACAACATCAAGAATCCTTTGCTGAAGTTGCCACTTCGGCTGAACGACGCGCAAAATGTCTATCACATATTTCCCGTCTTTAGCGAAAGGCGCGACGAATTGCAGGCCTATCTGACAGAGAACGGTGTGCAGACCTTGATCCATTACCCCATCCCTCCGCATAAGCAAAAATGCTATTCGGAGTGGAACGGGATGGA
>CALFIT010000061.1 GCA_937877465.1 uncultured Bacteroidales bacterium
GCGAACTGGATGGAGTTGAAGAGCATATATCAGGCTTTAATCGAATCCAAATATAATGTATCAGGGCAAAGGTCGGCTCCGTTTGGCCATTGGATGCTGCCTAAAAACACGCTGACTTCGCGGAAAAACATCTCGTCGGCAAGTGGCTCAAATATCCCCTTCCCTATGTAAGGCGACACGTCAAAGCGCTTTTTTTCGCCATTGGTGAACTCCAATAGCAAAATATGGTTGTTCTCTGCTTTTGCTGATACTACCCGGGGATTCATTGTCGTTTATTTTAGAGGTTCTATTTGGAAAACATTTGTACCATTCGAGGCCAAATCCCAGTTGGCCATCAGTTCATCTTTGTGGATTTCAATCCAAGCTTGAACCAGCTTGTATTTTCCTGCGGGCAACCCTCCCTCGATGATTTCTCCTTCTGGGATTCTTACCACGGCTTCCTTATCCTGACATTTGACATGAACGTGCGGGAAATGGTGTTGCCTATTGTCATAATAATACATGGAGATGATCACTCCATAGAACATTGTCAATACTGCCATAGCGAGCTTTATTTTGTGCAAAATTAGGTATTTTCTACGATACCATGGTAAACCTTTGTAAATTATTTGATGTTTCAATGAAAGAAACCAGAAAATCACACTTCAAGACTTCATGCAAACCACCTTGATTACCAACTACTACTCGGCCCAAGGCGGCTATTCCGACGACATTCAAAATCAAGTGACAATGGAAGACTTGTTTAAAGATGTGTAATATTGGTTGTTATATAGATATTTGATACACAATGATTTATATGTAATCACAAAATTTTGAAAGTGAGGAAATCCACCGAAAAATCGAGATTTCCTCACTTTCGAGATTTCTGGCAAATGCCTCAAATCACTTATGCACCCTCCTAACGAAATCCTCCACCTCGGGCACGCCGCCTTGGTAGACCAAGTAGCCGTTGTAAGGCTCGCGCGGGGTGATTTCGCTGTTGACGGGGGTGAGCATGATGTTCTTCACCTCCTCGCGGTCGTGGGTTTGGCCCAAGGCCCAGCCGAGCTTGATGTAGGCGGTCTCGGCGAGCATGTTCTGCGCGGGGATGATGCCACGGTTCATCAGGTCGCGGCCGGTGTCGTAGACGAACATGTGGGCATAGCCCCAGATGGTCTGCACGGTCATGTATTGGTGGACGCCCTTCTCGGTGGCGCGTTCGATGGCATCGAACATGCCACGGTTGACGTGGCCCAAGCCGGTGCCGTCCCAAACGATGCCTTGATAGCCGTTGTCAACCAACGCATCGAGCACGTCGGGCTTCATGCCGGGATAGTAGTAAAGGATGGCCACGCGGTCGTCGAAGGTCGGGATAATCTTCACGTCGCGGTCGGCGCGGCGGTGGTTATAGACTTCCTTGATCGGCACCACGCCGCGTTTGCGGTCAACGGTGGCCACAGGCGTGTCGCCGATGGTGCGGAAGGTGCTGCGATAGCTGGAGTGCATCTTGCGCACGCGGGTGCCACGGTGCAGGAAACCGTATTCGTCGGAAGTGGGACCGAACATGCAGACCATCACCTCGGCCACGTCGCCGTGACCGGCAGCGGTCATGGCGTGCATCAGGTTCAAGGCGGCGTCGGACGACGGACGGTCGGACGAGCGTTGCGAGCCGACGAGCACGACCGGCACAGGCAGGTTCTGGCACATGAAGGTGAGGGCGGCGGCGGTGTGGGCCAACGTGTCGGTGCCGTGACCAATGACGATGCCGTCGATGCCGTTCTGGATCTCCTCGCCAATCTTCTTGGCCAAGGCGATGTACTCTTTGGGCGACATGTTCTCGGAGAACACGGCAAACACCTTCTCGGTGTCCAAGTTGCAGATGTCGGCCAGCTCCGGCACTGAGCCATACAGCTCACCGGGCGAGAAGGCCGGAATGACGGCTCCCGTGCGGTAGTCCAAGCGCGAGGCGATGGTGCCGCCCGTGCCAAGCAGCTTCACATGCGGAAGTCCTTCAGTGTAAGGAAATTCCTTCTCCGGAATGTGGTAGTTGGCTTTCTTGTAGTCGGTCTCGACCATATTAGTGATGGTGCTGATATCGACGCCGATGTTGTAGCCCGTGTTGACTTTCATGACGATGTGTTGGTCGTCCTGGAAGGCGGCGCGAGGCAGGATCGTGCCTTTGAAGAGGCCACCCGTGGTCTGGCACTCGGCCTGACTCCACACGCGGCAGTTGTATTTCTTGAGCACCTCAAGGGCGGCTCCGTTGTAACCTTGGAAAAAATCTTCAGCCATGTTGCAAATTATTTGATGTTGTTAGCCAATTCTTTCATTTCGATGTTGCCCATCGCTTCCTTCATCTGACCCATGATCCAGTTCTGGCGGTCGAGGTCGCTGCACTTCCTCTTCTTCGGCACGAAGCCGGCACAGAGGTTGTCGAGCTTGGTCAGCAGGTCGTCTTTGGCGAAGCGCTTGAAGCCCATCTTGTCCAACACTTGCTCCATGCCGAGCGATGCGTCGTCAACCAAAGCAGGGGCCATGTTCCAAGCCAAGCGGTAGTCTAAGCCTTGCTCTTTCAGGAACGCGAACAGATTATATAAGGTGCTGTCGTTGAACTTCGATTGCGGGTTCTTGCCAAGCAAATGCTTCAGCCTCATGCCGACAAAGCGACCGACAGTGCGACCGTCCACGCCGAGTTTCTCGACGATTTCGGCCATGACGGGGAACCAGTTCCTTGAGAAGATGTAGGTGAAGCAGTCTTCTGGCACGTTCCATTCCTTGAGCTTGTAGTAACGCTCGATGATTTCGGAAGGCAGTTCGGCTTTCAGGGCCTTGATGAAGGCGGGGTCGAGCGGGATGGGGGCCGAGTCGGTGTCGGGATACATGCGGTCGGCGCCGGGCAGCACGCGCTCGAAGATGGTGATGCCATTGCAGATGGCCTTGCGGGTCTCCTTCGGCACGCCGTCCCAAGCCATGAGGCAACGCTCTTCGATGGTCTCGATGGCGGTGGGCATGTCGTTTTGCGGACCCCACACGAGGATGAGGGCGTCCTCGTCTGTGGCATGGATGCGCTTGCGCAGCTTGTGCCACTGCGAGTCGGAAAGGACGGGTTCGAGCATCTCGTCGTGGAGCATGTTGGGACGCTCAAGGCAGGCGATGACCTTCAGGCGGTCGGCGATTTCGTCGGCGAACATCTTGCCGGGTTGGGTGAAGTGCGACAGCACGCCACGGAACTTGGGCAGCTTGACGAGCTTCAGTGCGCCGCCCTTGGCCTTGTTGTCCAAGATGGGCATGTAGTCGGTCGGGAAATGCACGTCGATGGCTTCCACCTTCCAGCCTTCCTTTTCGACTTCGCGGTTGAGGCGTTCTTGCAGCAGCACGAGCGACCACTGGCGGAAGCACTCGTTGTGCGACAGTTCGGGGATCCACTTGGCGTGTTGCACGCCTTTCAGCTCGATGCGGGTGCCCCCCGTGCAGCTCACGTTGACGTCTTGGCGGCCTGCGCCCATGCCAGTGCGCACAAGGCCCGTCGAGCGACCGAGGAAGCGGATGTATTCGCAGGTCTCCTTCAGCTCGTCGGGGTTCTTGCAGTCGGGATAGGTGACGGTCTCGATCAACGGCACGCCGAGGCGGTCGGTCTGGTAGATGCGGCGGTGGCCAATGTCGCTGATTTCGCGGCAGGCGTCCTCCTCGATGCTCAGCTGGATGAGGCGGATGTCCTTCTTGGGCAGCTTCAGCAGGCCTTCCACGCCCACGATGGCGGTGCGTTGGAAGCCCGTCGGGATGGAGCCGTCAAGGTATTGCTTGCGAGTGATGTGCACCTCGCCCACGATGTTCAGGTTGGAACGCAGGGCGATGACGATGGCGTTGTGCAAGGCCTCGCGGTTGATGGGGAACGGCGGGGTGTCGTCGACGTCGTAGGTGCAGGCGGTGCCGTTCTTGATGCGGTAGACGATTTCCTTCTTCGTCTTGAACTCCATCAAGGCCGTGCCGTCGTATTCGCCTAGTTCCGAAAGGGTCGGGCGCATGTGGCGGATGAGTTCGGCGTCGTAGTCCTCAAACTTGTTGAATTGTCCGGCGGGACAGTGGCAAAACAGCTTCTCTTTGGTCTTGATTTGCTGGTGTACTTCGAGTCCCGACATGAAGCCTATGCGGTCATAGTCTTCTTGGGTGGCTTTCTTGCGCTCGACATAGCCAGCCTGTTGCTTGGTCAGCTCGTAGTTGGCGCGTGGGTCAAAGTTGGTGCTCATATTTCGTTAATTTCAAATTTCAAGATTTCAAGATTTCAAATTTAAAGATTTAAAATTCAAATATTTAAGGTTCTGGAGGATTTGCAATCCGCCGGACTTGAATTGGGGATTTGCAATCCCCTCGTCAAAACGAGCCGCTAAAATAGGAAATATTTGGATTGGTTAGCTCATTTAAGCAAGAAAAAACTATTTTTGCAGAAATTTTCATTCGCTATGAAGGTCTATAATGAGATAGATATTGTATTGGCCATCTACAGAGGTTTCATCTCCAAACGCATGGCCGACGGGATTCCTGTTTGGATTCGGCCCAACGCCACTGTCGGCACGGTGCAAGACGATCCCTTTGACTGTTGGGTTGAAGAAGAGGTGAAACGGGTGTTGCCTTCGACATTCGAGGTGTTTCATTCAGGCAAGCTCACCACTCCCGACATTATCGTACGCGACAAGCAGAGCGGCCTGATTGTAGGTCTGGAAATCAAGAAACTGATCCAGCAGAAAAACGGAAAAGATCCAAGAGGGATGACCATCGATTACAACAGCTGCCTGCCCTGCGGAAAAGCTATGGTTAAAGTCGGCGGCGACACCGTGATTGTCCCTTGTTATTATCTTTTTGCCTTGATGTCGCCCGACAACCATGTGATGCAGACCATGATATTGCTTGACGGCGATTTCATCAATTACGACTTCGAGTTGCATAAAGAAGCCAAATATTCCAACACCACGGAATACGAGCATGGACCCTATGGCGAAGGCTCGGTTCGCCACCGTAAAATGTACACTTATCCCAACCCTCTCAACACACAGATAGAGACTTTCCATCTACGGCAGATACTCATCGTCAAGAAAAACGCCCTTGAAGGTAGAAAAGAAGCCTCCAAAGCCCATGAGCAAATTGTCAGGACAGATAAGTTCGGCAATGATTTCTATTATTTGTTGATTGATGAAACGCGACGCAAAGCCTTTGGCAACGAGCTGACTACCCTTACGGGCATCTTTGATGCCTGCAAGCAACGCAAACCCAAGGAGCGCGTGGCCTACATTCCCGAAATTCCCAAACTGAAAACCGCAGAATGATGTTCGACATTAGGCAGGAGAAATGCAACGGATACACCTATCTCGGTCTCTTTTCGGGGGCTGGAGGCCTTGACCTCGGCTTCGAAAAGGCTGGATTCATTCACACCGAGTCGAGCGACATATTGGACTATGCCGTAGAAACCATGCGTTTGAACCGTCCTGAATGGAACGTGCTGAATTGTGATGTGCGCGACTATACCCCCGATTTCAGGGAAGGCTTGGACGTGCTTTTGGCAGGATTCCCTTGCCAAGGTTTTTCCTTGGGAGGCAATCGGGACGAAAACGACGAGCGAAACCTACTGTACAAACAGGTGGTACGTATCGCCGACCTCTTGAAACCACGTGTCGTAGTGATGGAAAACGTGCTTAACCTGCGGACGATGCTCCACCCTGTGACGCGCAAGCCTTTCGCAATCCAAATTGCCGAAGAAATGGCAGGAATAGGCTATACGACAAGATTCCAGTTTTTCCGCGTGTCGCAATTCGGCGTACCGCAGACGCGACGTAGGTTCATCTTCATCGCTTATCGCGACGACTCGCTTTCGCACTTTGCCTTCCCGCAACCCCGAAGAGAAACTGGCATACGAGACTTCATTTATGACCTGGGCCAAGACCTTTCCATCAAACTGCCTAACCATGACCCGAAATGGGGATTTGACAGCTATGTGCATACCGAAACCCACGAGCCTTTCAACATCTACGAGCCCGCCATTCCTGTCCGTTTTAGCCGCACCGCATCGGAAGGGACTCCCATCCGCTCGTTTGACGCACCGTTTCCGGCTATTGACACCGCCACGGTCTGGGGATGGGCGCAAGGGAATGTCAAGGCCACAAGGATAGACAAGAAACGCGATGATGCCATGTTTGTCCGCAACCCCGAATCCACCGCAAGGCTGTGGCGTGTCAGCGCGAGCCGACTGCGCCCTTTCACCGCACGCGAGTATGCCCGCCTGCAAACATTTCCCGACGATTGGGTGTTTTATGGCAACAACAAACGGGAAATACATCTCCAGATCGGGAATGCCGTTCCCGTGGTTTTTGCAAAGAAAATCGCCATGAGTGTAAGCAACGCATTGGAGATTCTTGACGGCAAAAAGGAACATCAAAACGCGTCTATGGAATTGGCCTTATTCTAATCCCCTTCCCCAATCGTCCGTGCAATCTTCCCGATGTTGAGGCTGCGGGCCGAGGCGTCGATGATGTCCTTATAGACTCCGCCTTTCTTGTAAATGGTGTCGGGGTCGCCGCTTTCTTCGACGTGGCCGGTCTTGAGGGCATACACCATCTCGCTGTCGATGATTTGCGAGATGCTGTGCGAGATGATGATTACGGTGCGGTCTTTCTTGATGGCATCGAGGCTGTTCTTGATTTGCTCGGTGGCGATGGCATCGAGACTGGCGGTAGGCTCGTCCAAGAAGATGATGGGCGGGTTCTTAAGGAACATCCGCGCGATGGCGATGCGCTGCTGCTGGCCGCCCGACAGGTCGGTGGCCTTGTTGTCGAACTGCTTGGGCAGCTGCATGATCTGGTCGTAGATGTACGACTTCTTGGCGGCCTCCACCACCTCCTCGTGCGTGGCGTTGGGGTTGCCGTAGAGGATGTTCTCCTCGATGGTGCCATCGAAGATGTGGTTCTTTTGCAGCACGAGTCCTATGTTCTCGCGGAGGTATTGGGTGTCGTATTCGCGCAAGTCGATGCCATCGAGGGTGATGACGCCCGTCTGCGGCTCGTAGAACTTGTCGAGCAGGTTGACGATAGTGCTCTTGCCCGCGCCCGAAAGTCCGACCAAGGCTGTGATTTTGTTCGGCTCGATGGTCATGTTGACGTCGAAAAGGGCTTGGTTGCCGTTGGGATAGGTGAAGTTCACGTCCTTGAGTTCGAACTTGCCGTTGATTTTCTCGGGTTTGTAAGTCCCCGAAGGCTCGATTTCGTCGTCGCTGTTGAGGATGCCGAAAAAGCCCTCGGCGTAAATCAGGGCATCGTTCACGTCGTCGAAGATGCGCTGCAGCTGCGTGATGGGCGCGATGACGTTGCTGAACAGCATCACATGGTACATGATCTTGCCGATGGTCATGCCCGGATAGCCTATTAATACAAGGTAGGCGGTGAGGATGATGACCAGCACCGTTCCGACTTGTTTCACGAAGCTCTTCAGGCCGTTGTAGTAGAAGGCCACTTTCTTGGTCTTCATCTGGTTTTCAGTGACTTGGTTCTGGATGTCGAGTTGCTTCTGGCCCTCGATTTGCTCGCGGTTGAAACTCTTGATGACGTTGATGGAGTCGATGATGTTCTTGATGCCTTGGCTCTTGGTTTCGAGGTGGCCACGCATCTCGCGGCGCCAGCCTTTGAGCCGTTTGGCCTGCCGATAGGTGATCCAGAAATAGACGGGCACGATGCCCAAGGCCACCAAGCCGACATACACGTTGGCGGCAAACATCAGGATCAGGGCCAAGAGTGCGCTCGTGAACAGCGGCAGCAGGTCGATGAAGAAGTTCTGCACCGTGCGCGAGAGGCTGCTCACGCCTTGGTCGATGCGGGCCTGGAGCTTGCCCGTGGCGTTGTCGGCCTGCGAGAAATAGGCCATGCGGAAGGTCAGCACCTTCTCGATGACGCTCTGAGCGAGGTCGCGGCTGACGAAGATGCGCATCCGCTCGCCGTAGTAGTTTTGCGCGTAGGTGATGCCCGCCGAAAGGATTTCCTTGCCAAGCAAGACGATGCTGATGATGGTGACGATGCGGATGGCCTGTGCGCCCCAGTTGACGCCATCGGTGATAAGCCCGTTGATGCTATCGACGGTCCAGTCGAGCACGATGGCGTTGACCTGCGCCATGAGCGATCCGATGAGCGTTAATACCAAAGTAATGAAAACCAGCCATTTGTATGGCTTCACGAAGGGACTGACGTTTTTGAAGAGTTGGAAGAGGTTCATAAGCCGTGAATATTAAAATGCAAAAATACGTTTTTTTTCCTGATTCCGATACTTTTAGTTTCGCATACATGGAGCAAAACCTATATTTGCAGCCATAACACAACGGCCTTTACCTCCCTTTTCCAGAAGTCAATCAGTCAAGGCGCTCGTAGACATAGTCGTACAGTGCCTCGAAGGTCTTGATGTTGAGCACTTCCTTGCCGGCAATCTTGATGCCGCACACCGATTCGATGAGCGCCACAAAGTCGACGAGGCTCAAGCTGTCGAGTTCCAGTGTTTCCTTGATGGGTGCATCGGGTTCGAGCACCGACTCTTCCACTTCAAATTCCTTTGCCACGGCAGCGTTGATCTTGGCGATGAGTTCTTCTTTTGTCATTTTCATAATTATCTAATTTTAAATTATTTACAAATTCTTTACTATCAATGTCGAATTGGTTCCGCCGAAGCCGAAGGAGTTCGACAGGAACATGTCGAAACGTTTCTCCACGCGCTGCGAAGGTATCAGCAGCCGGGCAGAGTCTTCGTCGGGGTTCTCGAAGTTGAGGTTGGGGGCGATGAAGCCGTTTTTCATCATCAGCATGGAATAGATCACCTCGCTCGCGCCAGCCATCCACATCTCGTGGCCGGTCTGCGACTTGGTGCTGGTCACTTCCACCGTCCTTTCGCCGAACACCTTGTAGATGGCTTTCGCCTCGTTGGTGTCGCCGACGTGGGTCGAGGTGGCGTGCGCGTTGATGTAGCCGATTTCGCCGGGGGCGACACCGGCACGGCGGATGGCCATTTCCAACGAGCGCACCGGGCCTTCCACGTTGGGCGACGAGATATGGTCGCCGTTACCCGAAAAGCCGTAGCCTATCACTTCGCCGTAGATCTTGGCGCCGCGCCGCATGGCCGACTCGTAGCTCTCGATGATGACCGTGGCCGCGCCGCCGCCAGGCACGAGGCCGTCTCTGTCGCGGTCGAAGGGACGGCTGGCTTTCTCCGGCGCGTCCTCGCGTGTGGAGAAGGCCGAGATGCCGTCGAACGAGCCGACGCACCACGGGTTGACCTCCTGCGCGCCGCCGCAAACCACCATGTCCTGCAAGCCGTTTTGGATGAGCAAGGCACCCAATCCGATGGCGTGTGAGCCGCTGGCGCAAGCCCCCGACACCGTCAGGTTGATGCCCTTCAGCTTGAAGATGCAGTCCAAGTTCATGGTGACGGTCGAGTTCATCGACTGGAAGATGGCGCCGCTGCCACACAAAGTGGTGTCTTTCTTTTCGCGCATGGTGTCGACGGCGTTCATGACAGGCACCGTCGAGCTGTCGTTGCCATACAGCAAGCCCACCTCATGGGCGTTCAGGAAATCCTGGTCGATCCCGGCGTCCTTCAAGGCGTCGCGGGTGGCGCAATAGGCATACATGGCCTGTTCAGGCATGAAGACGCGCTGCGAGCGCGACAACTCCCCTTTCAGCTGCGGCATCGCCACTTTCGCGGTGAGTGCCGACCTGAATCCCATGGCCTTCCTCTCGGGGTCGAAGACGATGCCCGACTTCCCTTCAAACAAGGAATCCCTCACTTCCTCCAAAGTCGTTCCAAGGCACGACCAAATGCCCATTCCTGTGATTACAACTCTATTTGACATATTTCCTTTGCTTTGTTGAATATCTTTTCTCTTAATGCTACCATTTTGGCAAACAAGCCTTTACGCTCGGCTTTGCGGCACCTGATGTCCTCGAAAAAGTCCTTGCACCACCGGTTGTAATGCCACTCGAACACATAAAAGGCTGGGAACAAGGCGACATAGATGATGGCCGCCAGGAAGCTGCACTTCGCCCACACCACGATCAGCGAAATCAGGCTGAACAACGGCAGCGTGACCAAAACCGAGATGGCGATGAGGAACGAGCTACGCAACATAACGTCGTCTTTCTTCTTTCTTGAGAAATACTCGGCAATCCAATAGACGAAGAACGACGGCCATAGGCAGAACGCGGCCACGGGCAACAATGCCAACAAGCCCAAGCAACGCAAGGCAATCATCGGCAACGAATGGCTACGCTGGAAGCTCTTCTCCGTAATCTTGGCGGCTTCCATGTCGTCGAGCAGCTGTTGCGTGTCGTCGTAAAGTTCCTGCGTGTCGGCCTGCGCGAGTGTGTCCACCAATTTCTTGTCGGATTCGAGTCGCTGCGGGAGGTTGTCGGGGTCGATGCCTTGGCTCTGGGCGTATCTTCTGCCGAACGCGCTGGTACGGATGTAATCGATTTGCCGGTAATGCTCGACGTCTTTCACGTTCAGCATCATCGCGTCGATTTGCTCGCGCACCGCCTTGTTGACCTGCCGTTGTGCCGTGCGGGGCTTTTCCTTATATAGCTCATAATAAGGCTGCAACGAAATGGGTGTGCCGAAGCGTACTAACATCTCCGTGCCGAGGCCGAAATAGTCGGAATAGTGGTTGCAGGCCGGCAGGATCTTGACGTCTTTGGTGAACCCGTCGGCTTCGGCGGCCTCGAAAGCCATCTTGGTGTAGCCGTAGGTGAACGTGCCGAGCCAGTGTTTGTCCTGATGGCCCGCCTCGGGATAGATGGTCACCGTGTTGCCTTCACGGATGGCGTCTTCCGCTTCCTTGAAACTGACACCGTTGTTGGCCACCGCCGCTTCGCCCTCGAAGTCAATACGATAGGCGGGTAGAAGTCCGAGCCAGATGAGGAAGTCGTGGATGCCTTTGCTCACCGCGAAGATGTCGGCCCTGACCATGAAACGCACCTTGCGGTCCATGATGTTCATCATGATGCCCAGCGCGTCGTTCAGCGCGTTTTGGTGGTTCGACGCGATGACGGTCGGGGTGCCGTCGGCAGGAATATTCTCTGAGCCAATGCAATACGTCTTCTTGTAGTAGAACGTTTCCACCATGAACTTGACATAACGACGCAAAACCCTATATAAAAAAGGTATGTTCTTCCGTTTGGCCTGACTCGTGTTTTCCATCGTTTTCGAATTCATTTTCAGCGGCAAAAATACCGCTAAAACCGACACAAAAGTATTAAATTATTTTCATTTTCAATGTAACAGCGTTTATTACGAACATAATCAAATCGTTTATAAATCAAATCGTTTGTCCAACATTTAAGCCGTTGTCGGTTGCAACACCTGCATCACACAGTGCTTGCAATCGAATTCGAGGCGGAAGGTGTTGGCTCCGTTGCGGATGAACAAGGGCGTGGCCTTTTGTCCTGTTTCTTTGCTGCACATCCCGTTGGCATAGCGGATGCAGTGGTGGCAGGTCATTAGGACATTGGGGATTTCGTCGGGGGAAGTTGGGAGTTGGGAGTTGGGAGTTGGCAGTTGACAGTTGGCAGTTGGGAGTTGACAGTTGGCAGTTGACAGTTGGCAGTTGGGAGTTGGGAGTTTGGGGGACTCCTTGGGGCTTTCCTCTATCATTTTCCGTGTACTGCGATGGGTTTGGTGACAAACGATCAGTGCTTCTTTAAGTTTTTCCACAAGTTGCCGTTTCATCTCGCCGATGACGGAGGCAGGTATCAGTCGCGGTTCCTTGAAATCCAATTCGAGGCTGACGGGGTTGAACGGCGTGTCGCCCCATTGCAGGGCCTTTTTGCGGATGTTTTCGGTGGCCTTTTCGGGGTTGGTGGCGGAGATTATTTCAGTTGGCAGTTGACAGTTGGCAGTTGGAAGTTGTTCAGTTAGAAGTTGTTCAGTTGGAAGTTGTTCAGTTGGAAGTTGTTCAGTTGGAAGTTGTTCAGTTGGAAGTTGGGCTTTGAGTTCGTAGCCATAGTCGGTTTCTGTGAGGGTGAGAGCAATGTCGATTTTGCGGTTGCCCGTCGAGGCTTCGACTTGTTTCTGCCATTCGAGGTCGTAGTTGCGGTAGATTATTGCGCCGCGATGGGCACCGTGGGGACGGTTGCACGACACCGTCTTTCCATTCACCACGTCGGCGCGGAGTCCGACCAACTCGTTGTTTTCGTTCAGGAAACACAGGCCGTCGCCGTTGTGCAAGGTCTTGTCGGTACGGATTTCCATGCGCAAAGGGTTGCACCACACCACCTCGCCGATGGTTTCGCCCATCGACTTGGGCGTGAACGGCGAGCCTATACCCTTTTGCCGCCCGTGGATGAAATAGTCGGTGAACCCACGGTTGAAGGATTTCTCCGGATTGACCTCAAAGGTGTAGGCGCAATGGCCCGACGAAGCCTGTCCGTATTCCGCACGACGCGAAAGGATTTCGTCGATCTTCTGCCGATAGTAGGCCGTCACATTCTTCACATAATCAGCGTCTTTCAGCCGGCCTTCAATCTTGAAGCTCGTGATGCCCGCGTCCATCAGTTCCTCCAAATGTGCGCTGTTGTTGAGGTCTTTGAGGCAAAGCAGATGGCGGTTCTTGACCAGCACCTTGCCGTCGGCGTCAAGCAAGTCCCAGGGCAGGCGGCAGGGCTGGGCGCAGGCGCCACGGTTGGCACTGCGGTTGCCGATGTGTTGGCTCAGATAGCACCGTCCGCTGTGGCTGACGCAGAGCGAGCCATGCACGAAAAACTCCAACGGGACGGTGGTTTGTTGGCGGATGTCGCGGATTTCGCGAATGGAAAGCTCGCGACCCAAGACGACTTGACTGAAACCCAATCGTTCAAGCAGTTGCACCTTGTCGACGGTCATATTGTCGCATTGCGTGCTGGCGTGGAGCGGGATGGGAGGCAAATCGAGTTGCAAGAGTTTCATGTCTTGGATGATGAGCGCGTCGACACCGGCGTTCCAACAGTCGTGGGCTATGCGGCGGGCGCGTTCAAGCTCGTTGTCGTAGAGCAAGGTGTTCAGCGTGACGTACACCTTGGCATCGTAGAGGGCGGCGTGTCGGCACAATCGCTCGATGTCGTGGATGCTGTTGGAGGCCTTCTCGCGTGCGCCGAAGTCGGGTCCGCCGATATAGACGGCATCCGCGCCGTGGCTGATGGCCGCCATGCCCACCTCGGCATCCTTGGCGGGCGAGAGCAGTTCGATTTTAGTGGTTTCCATGCCGCAAAATTACGGTTTTTCGACGCTTTATCGATAAAATTCCTAACTTTGCGCGATTTTCGCCAAGCTCAATGAACGGTCGCATCAAAACCATATTGTTCGCGCTGACGGCGGTGCTGCTTTTTGCCTCCATGTCCCAGAAATGGCTCAAATGGCCGGTTTTCAAGGAGTTGAAAGGTGTGGTCGTGGAGCAACCCCAGCCCGACCTGACCTTTGAGAGCTATCGCGACGGCAGTTTCCAGAGCGGCACCGAGGCCCACCTGAAACAGCATTTCGGCTGCCGCGAGCCGCTGTTCAGGCTCTACAACCAGTATCTTTGGGACTTCTACCACAAGACGCCGGTCACCGAGGGACAGGTCACCTTCGGCAAGGACGGCTGGATGTATGAGCCTTGGGTGGTGGCCGACTACTACCAACGCCAGTTCCGCCACTACGCCGCCGACTCCACGCAGATGGCCGCCATGCTCACGGAAGAGGCGGAGCGCGTGCTTCGGTTGCAGCAGCTCCTTGAGCCTTATGGCGTGCATCTCTTTGTGTGCCAAGTGCCGGCCAAGGACTTGATCTGTCCCGAACATCTTCCTGAAAACCAAGACACAAGATACGACGACGAGCCGAAAATCGCGGCGCGGTTCTTCAATGAGGAGACCTACAACCGCCTTGGTGTCAACCACCTCAACTTGGAGCGATGGTTCCTGCAAATGAAGGACACCGCCGACTTCATGCTGTTTCCGCAAACGGGCACGCACTGGTCGCGCTTCGCCGCCCTGCAAGGCGCCGACACGCTCATCCGCTACATGGAACACTTGGGCGACATCAACATGCCGAACCTCGTCATCGGGCCAAAACATTTGGGCGACAAGGCCATTGACCCCGACGACGACCTTGAGAGCCTGCTCAACCTCATCCGTCCGCTGCCCAAACCCAAGTATTACTACGCCGACGTGACCACCGACGGCGACACCACCGCCGTCAAGCCGAAACTGATTGTCGTCGGCGACTCGTTTTGGTGGACCGTCGCCATGCAGCTCCCCTTGGGCGAGATTTTCTCGTTGGTGCCCTATTGGTACTACAACAGCACCGTCTATTACGACGAGCGATACAACTCGGTTGACGAGCTTGACCTTGCGGAAGAGCTGCTCACCTCCGATTTCGTCGTCCTGTTCTATTGCGCCACGCAGCAATACCGCTTGAACGACGGCTTCACCCAAAAGGCGTTGGAAGCCTTGGGCAGCAATGACGAACACGCCGCCATCGACTCGGCAGCCTACATCGAGCGCGAAACACAGCGCATCATCGCCAAATACAAGGCCAACCCCGAACTGATGGAGATGATTGGCGAGAAAGCCGCCCAACGCAACGTCAGCATCGAGCAGGCCCTTCGCGACGACGCGGAATGGGTCGTCCGCTACCAAATCGAGAACGGCACCTTCAACTGGCCCGCGAAAAAAAGAAATGTGAACGAAAATTCAGAAAACCATGGTATTCAGTAGTAACGTATTCTTGCTTTATTTCATGCCGATATTCTTCCTCGTCTATTTCCTGACGCCGAAGAAAGTCCGCAACTATGTCCTCCTGTTCGCCTCGTTGCTGTTCTACGCTTGGGGCGCGCCCGACTTCATCCTGCAACTTGTCGGCTCAACGGTGGCCAACTTCTTCTTGGTCAAGTGGATGTGCAAGACGGAGAAGCCCGGACTGAGGAAGCTGCTTTGCGCCCTGTCCATCGTCATTCCCATCGGCTTGCTGCTGTTCTACAAATACGGCAACTTCACGATGGAGAACCTCAACCTCCTCGTCGGCCTGACGGGACACGCGCCGCTCACTTGGAAGCGCATCCTGCTGCCCATCGGCATCTCGTTCTTCTCGTTCCAGAGCGTCACCTACACCTTGGACACCTATCGCGGCGTGAACAAGCCGATGGAGAAACTGACGGATTTCGTGCTGTATATCACCATGTTCCCGCAACTGATTGCCGGTCCCATCATCCGCTATTGCGACGTGGCCGACCAGATCCGCAGCCGCGAGTCGACCATGGACGACCGCCTGCAAGGGTTCTACCGCTTCGTCATCGGCCTGTGCAAGAAAATCCTCATCGCCGACGTCATCGGTGCGCAGGTTGACGCCATCCTCGGCCCGTCCAACTACTCGCTGCTCGACGCAGGCCAGATGGCCGACATCTTCAACCGCATCGGCAGCCTCGACAGCACCACGGCCTGGGTGGTCTCCTTGGCCTACACCTTCCAGATCTATTTCGACTTTGCGGGCTACAGCGACATGGCCATCGGCTTGGGCCGCATGATGGGCTTCCGCTTCCCCGAAAACTTCGACAACCCCTACACCTCGCGCAGCATCACCGAGTTTTGGCGCCGCTGGCACATGACCTTGGGCGCGTTCATCATGAACTACCTCTACATCCCGCTCGGCGGCAACCGCAAGGGCAAAGGCCGGATGTACTTCAACCTGTGGGTCTGCTTCCTGCTGTCGGGCCTGTGGCACGGCGCAAGCTGGAACTTCGTCGTTTGGGGCGCGTTGCACGGCCTCTTCATCTGCTTAGACAAGCTCTTCCTCGGCAAGGTGATGAAGAAAATCGGCAAGGTGCCGAGCGTCGTCCTCACCTTCCTCTTGGTGAACGTCATCTGGGTGTTCTTCCGCGTCGAGAACCTCGAATTGGCCTGGCTCTTCATCAAGCGCATGTTCGCCTTCGAGTTCGCATGGACGCCTTTCAGCGCCAACCTGCAACTCTACATCACCATGATCGTGGCCGCCTTCTTCTCGTTCTTCACGCTCACCAAGATTGGGCAGCGGGTGCAAGAAAAGGTCTACTTCACCGAATACACCAACGGCCAGCACATCGCCGTGTGGATCGTGGCCGCCTTCGCCTTCGTGTTTTGCGTGGCCGCCCTCAACGCCTCAAGTTTCAGTCCGTTCATCTATTTCAGGTTCTAAGCCATGAAGAAACACAAGACCATACCCACCCTCCTTTTCGTGCTGACGATGGTGCTGCTGTTTGCCTCGCTTGTGCAGAAGCAAACCCATCTTTGGTCGTTCAAGCCGCTGAACGGCGTGTTTGAGCCTTCGCCCGAGCCTGAGCTGACCTTCGAGACCTACAGCACGGGGCAATACCAGGCGCAGATGGAGCCTTTCCTCAAGGAGAACTTCGGCTTCCGCGAGCCGCTCATCCGTTTCTACAACCAGTTCCTCTACGACTTCTTCCGCAAGTCGTACAACAAGGACATCGTCGTCGGCAAGGACCACTGGCTCTATTTCATCCAACACGTCAACGAATACTACGGCACGGAGCTGTACCGTTGGTACGACTCGAACGAGGAAGCCCAAGCCACCTACGACCGCCAAGCCCGTCTGATGTGGAAACTGCGTGCCATCTTGAAAGAATACGACGTCGACCTGATGGTCTTCATGGCGCCGCAGAAAGGGTTCCTCTATCCCGAGCACCTGCCCTATCGCGAAAAAGACACGACCACCGTCAACGCAAGGGAATACTATGCCGAAAAGTTCGACGAATACGGTTTCCCCTACATCGAGATGACGAAATGGTTCATGGACATGAAAGAGGCCGACACCCTGCCCTTCTCGCTGTTTCCGCAGACGGGGGCGCACTGGGACTTCTCGGCGGCCTTGGCCACCGACTCGCTGATGCGTTTCATGGGCGAGCTGAAAGGCATCAAGCTGCCGCAACTGCACTACGGACCGCTCCACGCCAGCAACGACATCACCCTGAAAGACGACCACGACATCGAGAACCTCGCCAACCTCATGCGGCCCATCCCCCACAAAGACGACCGCCTCTTCGACGCCGAGGTCACCTTCAGCACCGACTCGACCACCACGCAGCCCTCGGCCCTCTTCATCGGCACCTCGTTCCTCATGCGGATGTATTATTTCGTGCCCTTCAGCGAGATCTTCCCCAACTCGCAATATTGGTACTACAACTCGACGGTCTACTACGGCAAGGACTACAAACGCATGACCCATGTGGCCGACCTCGACATGCTGCAACGCCTGCTCGACTCCGACTATGTGGTGTGGTTCTCGGAAGGCGACCAGATAGGCAAGATGAGTTTCGGCTTTGCCGAGCGGGCCTTGATGACATTGTGCGTCAGCGAAGACCGCGTAGCCGAAGTGCGCCGGCACCTCATCGACAGCCTGAGCCACGACCCTGCCACCATCGAGCGCTTGAAACTCGACGAAAACGACTCCCTCCTATCAACCAAGTTGGGCGGAATGGCCTACGAAATCCTTGGCAAACGGCCCGAGCGCTATCTTCCCGAATTGGCGGGCGACAGCATCCCGACGGCCCGAAACCCCCGAATCCCCGAAGCCTTGGTCATCCGCGACATCAAGAAAGACTCGGCCTGGATGATGAACCTGCAATGCCAAACCGTGATCCACAACACCACCTTGGAGCAAGTGCTGAAGATGGAAGCCCAAAACGTGCTGAACGACCGTCCCCTGATGCGCGACGAGCAGGATGTGGTTTCGCAGAAGACCTACATCGAGAGCCGCGTGAAGGCGATGATTGACGAAATACGCAGCAAGCCCGAGATGATGCAACAAATCGAGGAAAAGGCCAAAGCCAACGGCATGACCTTAGAGCAACAGATAGAGGCCGACGCCCGATGGATTGTCAACTATCAGATGAACAACCACATTACGGATTGAACGACGCCCGATGAAAAAACCCAAGGTGAGATATGACATGGTGCTGTTTGGCCTACTGATGGCCTTCCTCTTCGTGCCCATCGCGCAGCAACATACCGGTTTCGTCAGCGTGAAGCCCCTGAAAGGCGTCATCGAGCCAACCCCGAAGCCACGACTGACCTTCGACAGCTATCGCGACAACAGCTATCAGGCCCAAATCGAGAAATACGCCAGCGAGAACTTCGGGCTGCGCGAACCCGTCATCAGGGTCTACAACCAGTACCTTTGGTCGGCCTACAGGAAGACCTACTGCAACTTCATCGTGCCGGGCAAGAAAGGCTACCTTTATTATGCCTTGGCCGTCAACGAGCATTACGGCAACGAACTGCTGAAGCACTACAAGTCGAACGAGCAAGCCATGTCGGGAGCCGAGGCCGAGCTGCGCTATATGAACAAGTTGCGCCATGTGCTGAAAGGCTACGGCATCGAGTTTTTGGCCTTCATCGCGCCCGACAAGCCGGAGGTCTACCCCGAATACCTCCCCCGTCGCGACGCCGACACCACCACCGTCCACCTGACCGACTATTTCGCCCACCGCATGGAAGAGACGGGCTTCCCCTTCATCGACATGACCGGTTGGTTTGTCGGCATGAGAGACACCACCTCGTTCCCTCTCTTTCCCAAGACCGACTCGCACTGGCGCTATGCGGCGGTCTACGCCTACGACTCGCTGTTTCGCTTCATCAACGCCATGGACGGCGAGGCCAAGTTCCCCGCCCTCCACATCGGGCCGCCCATGGCCTACGAATCGGACGACTTGGAAGGCGACGAGGAAACGCTCAACCTCCTCTTTCGCATCCGTGGCGACAAGACGAAATACAAATCAGACATCACCGTCGTGCCCGACACCACCCACCGCAAGCCCAAGGTGCTGTTTGTCGGCGACTCGTTCATCTGGAGCATGAACGACTTCCTGCCCACACGCCAGCTGATGGACGGCAAGGAAATCTGGTTCTACAACAACACCGCCTTCATGGGCTTCGACAACAAATCGATGAGCGTGAACGACATCGACCGCGTGAGCCACATCCTCGATGCCGACTATGTGGTGTTTTACTCGGCGGGACACCAATGGTGGGAGGCCACCTACGGCTTCACCAAAGACGCGCTGCTGCAACTCTGCGTCAGCGACAGCCTCTTTGAGGCCACCGTCGACGACTACACCATGCGCCAACGCGACGACTGCGACACCCTGACGGAAGAAACGCTGCGCGGCAACGTGCGCTGGATGCTGCTCCACAACCCCGAACTGATTCCCGGACTCGACGGCGACCAGATGCCCACCATCCGCAACACCGAGCGCATCGAGGCAGCCCTCGCCCGCAAAAACCAACCCGAGCCAAACCGCCCCGCCGTGACCGACACCGCAGCTTTCATCCGCGCCAAGAAGCAGGAAATCATGGAAACATGGCGCAACTACCCCAAGCAGATGGAACTGCTGAAGCAGAAAGCCAAGGAATGGAACATGCCCTTAGACAGCGTCATGGAGCGCGACGCGCAATGGGTCATCAACAAACAGATTGAAAACGGAGAATTGTTCAAATAGAAACGCCTATGGTCTTCAGTAGCAACATATTCCTGCTCTATTTCATGCCGGTGTTCTTCTTGGTCTATTTCATCCTGCCCAAGAAAACGCGCAACTACTTCCTGCTGTTGGCCTCGTTGGTGTTCTACGCTTGGGGCGCACCCGAGTTCATCATCCACCTCATCGTCTCCGTCGTCGCCAACTTTTACTTGGTGCGCTGGATGGACAAAGCCGAAAAACCAAGGCTGAAAAAGCTGCTCTGCGGCATCTCTATCGCCATCAGCATCGGGCTGCTGTTCTACTTCAAGTACGGCAACTTCACGATGCAGAACATCAACGCGGTGCGCAGCTGGTTCGATGCCGAACCCTTGCAATGGACCAAAATCCTGCTTCCTATTGGAATCTCGTTCTTCTCGTTCCAAAGCGTCACCTACACATTGGACACCTACCGCAAGGTGAACCAGCCGATGAAGCGGCTGAGCGACTACATGCTCTACATCGTCATGTTTCCGCAACTCATCGCCGGTCCCATCGTGCGCTACTGCGACATCGCCGACCAGATAAGAAACCGCGAGTCGCTTTACACTGACCGTTTGCACGGCTTCTACCGCTTTGTTCTTGGCTTGTGCAAAAAGGTGCTGATTGCCGACGTGATTGGCTTCCAAGTCGACCAAATCCTCGGCCCGTCGAACTACGACGTGCTGACTTCGGCCCAACTCGCCGACATCGCCACGAAAATCGCCACCATCGACTCGACCACGGCTTGGATTGCCATCTTCGCCTTTACCTTCCAGATCTATTTCGACTTTGCGGGCTACAGCGACATGGCCATCGGCTTGGGCCGCATGATGGGCTTCCGCTTCCCCGAAAACTTCGACAACCCGTATGTCTCGACCACCATTTCGGAGTTTTGGCGGCGTTGGCACCAGACCTTCAGCGTGTTCATCAAGCACTACCTCTACTTCCCCTTGGGCGGCAGCCGCGTGAAGACCGAGGCCCGCAAATACTTCAACCTGTGGTTCTGCTTCTTGGTCAGCGGCCTGTGGCACGGCGCGGCGTGGAACTTCGTCGTCTACGGCGCCCTGCAAGGCATCTTCATCTGCGCCGACAAGCTGTTCCTGAAGAAGTTCAACGAGCGTTTGGGCAGGATCCCGAGCGTTGTCTTCACCTTCCTCATCATCGTGCTGACGCGCTGTTTCTTCCGCATCGAGCGCATCGACCTGTCGTGGCTCTTCATCAAACGGCTCTTCGCCTTCGACTTCACGCCGTTCCATTTCGGCGACAACCCGCATTTCTATGTGACCCTGCTCGTGGCGGCCTTCTTCTCGTTCTTCACCTTGTCGAAGTTCGGCCTGAAGGTGCAGGACAAGGTGTATTTCACCGAGTACGGCAAACGGCAACACATCATCGCCTTCATTGTCAGCATCTTGGCCTTCGTCTTCTGCCTCGGTGCATTGAATGCGAGCGGCTTCAGTCCGTTCATCTACTTCAGGTTCTGACACAGACACAAAAAAACGGCCAATCCAACCGAGTGGCCGTTTTTTGTCAGGAGGCGACGTTTCCAACGTCGCCAATCATCCCTTCCCGACGTTGGAAACGTCGGCTCCTTTAGATCTTCTCCTCTTCCACGCGCAGCGGCTTGGGTTCGCCCTTGCGGATGTCGAGTTCGTCGATGATGTTGGTCGCGCCGGCGTACTTGTCGATGATGAAGAGCACATAGCGGATGTCGACATTGATGGTGCGTTGCAGACGAGGCTCAAAGTTGACGTCGCCGCTCATGGCTTCCCAGTTGCCGTCGAAAGCAAGGCCGAGCAGTTCGCCCTTGCCGTTCATGATGGGGCTGCCGGAGTTGCCGCCCGTGATGTCGTTGGTCGAGAGGAAGCACACGACGAGTTCGCCGCTGTCGTCGGCATACACGCCGAAGTCTCTCTTCTCGATGAGGCTGATGAGCTGTTTGGGCGCGTCAAACTCGTAGTCGCCGGGGACGTACTTCTCAAGGATGCCGTTGGCGGTGCACACATAGTCGTAATGCACGGCGTCGGCGGGCATGTAGTCCTGCACCGAGCCATAGCTCATGCGCATCGTCGAGTTGGCGTCGGGATAGAGGCTCTTCTCGGGCTGGGTGGCGGCGTAGTATTCGCGCAGGCCCTTCACGAAGACGTGGTCGTTCTCGCTCACGGTCTGCATGGCGGCGCGATAGTCGCCCATGTGGTTCATAATGACATCCATCATCGAGGTGTTCATGATGTAGGCGTAGTCCTTGCCGATCTTCTTCGGGTTGGGTTTCTCAATGAACGCCTTGATGCTTTCGGGCGTGGCGAAGATGGAGTTGGCATAGACGTCATCGGTGAAGGCGTCGATGTCGCCCTTGAACTTCTTGTCGATGATCGAGTAGATTTCGGGCAGTTCGTCGGCACTGAAGGCGTTCTTGTAGGTCTTCAGCATCTCGGCGAAGGTCTTCTTCTCGACTTGCGGGTCGGTCTCGGCGAAAAACTCGTCCACGTTCATCTGCTGGAGCATCATGAGGTTCATCTCCATGGCATCCTTGTCCTTGTCAAGATAGGCCTGATAATAAGAACCGAACTGTCCGGCGATGCCGGCGGCACCGATGTTGGCGATGAAGTTGGGATAATAGACAAACTTGGCCACTTCGCCGAGGTCGCCGTAAGCCTTCCTCAGGTTGGGCAGGGCGTTCTTGTATTCGGTCTTGCCGTTCTGGTTCACCCACTTGGTGAAGTCGTGCTCCAAGGCCACCTTGGTCTCGCTCACCTTGTTCTTGCGGAGCATGGTGCATTGGCCGATGAAGTTCTTCCATGTGTTGGCCAAGCCAGCGTGGTTGTCGGAGTACATCAGGCGGATATGCTCGTCGGCCTTCATGTATTCTTCCATCACTTCGAGTTCCTTGCCGAAGATGTCGACAATCATGGGATAGAAGGTGTCGACGTTGTAGTCGATGCCGTAGCTCGACATGTAACGCTCGGTGCTGCCGGGGAAGCCCCAAATCATGGTGAAGTCGTCCTTCTGCACACCGTCGAGGCTGATGGGCAGGTGGTGCTTGGGCGTCAGCGGCACGTTGTCCTTGCTGTAGGCGGCGGGGTTGCCGTCCTTGTCGGCATAGACGCGGAAGATGGAGAAGTCGCCGGTGTGACGGGGCCACATCCAGTTGTCGGTGTCGCCGCCGAACTTGCCGATGCTCTCGTTGGCCACGCCCACGAGACGCACGTCGGTGTAGACCTGATAGACAAACATGTAGTACTCGTTGCCTTCAAAGAAGCCCTTGATGACAGGGTTGTACTTGCCGCCTTCCGAGGCAGCGGTCTCCATCTCCTTGATTTTCTTGCGGATGGCGGCCTGACGGTCTTGATAGTCCATGTCGTCGGTCACCACGCCGAGGATGTCTTTCGTCACGTCTTCCATGCGGATGAGGAACGAGGCGGTCATGTCGGGAGCGGGCAGTTCCTCGCCGTAGTTCTTGGCCCAGAAGCCGTCGCGGAGGTAGTCGTACTGGTCGGAGCTGAGTTTTTGCACGGCACTGTAGCCGCAGTGGTGGTTGGTGAACAGCAGGCCGTGTTCGCTCACGATCTCGCCGGTGCAGAAGAAGCCGCGCGGCATGGGGTCGCTGCCGAGGCCCACGATGGCGTCTTTCAAGCTGCTGTGGTTGATGCTGTAAAGCTCTTCAGGGGTCAGTTGCAGCCCCATCTTCTGCATGTCAACATAGTTCAGGCGCTCGACGAACATCGGGAGCCACATGCCTTCATCGGCATACACGCGACCCACCGAAACCATGAGGGCCAGCGCGATGATTCCTAATACTTTTTTCATTGATTGATGATAAATTATTGTTACTTAATTTGTTATGAATACACTCGTATAAAATAGAGGTTGCAAAGATAAGGAAAAAATGATTATTTAAGGGAATGTACTTTGTATTTTTAAGGGTTTTCCCGACCTCCTATGTCATTCCAACGGAGGTAGTGGGCGGACGGGAATCTATTGGAGGTCGGGAAAATCGACAAAATGCTTTCGGAAAGCATAGATTCCCTGCTACCGCACCGACCAACGTAGGAATGACATGCTTTCGGAAAGCCTAACAAACAAAAAAAACTTATCTTTGCCGCAAATTTGAACTGATGGAAGACAATTACCAATTAATTACCAAGACCGCCGCCGGACTCGAAGACGTGCTGGCCGCCGAAATCAAAGCACTTGGAGCGAAAAACGTGCGCCCGATGCACCGCGCCGTCATCTGCGAAGGCAACAAGGAACTGATGTACCGCATCAACTACGAGGTGCGCACCGCCCTCAAGGTGCTGAAGCCTTTCAAGAACTTTTTCGCCAAGAATCCCGACGACCTATATAACAAGGTGAAGGAAATCAACTGGTGCGAACTGCTCCGCACCGACCAAACTTTCTGCGTCGACGCCGTGACGAGCGGACGCTTCTTCACCCATTCGCAATATGCCGGTCTCACGGTGAAGGACGCCATCGTCGACCTGTTCCGCGACGTATACGGCATCCGACCGAGCATCAACACGCTCAACCCCGACCTGCGCATCAACCTGCACATCCGCGAGGACAAGGTGACCATCCTCTTCGACAGCTCGGGCGAGAGCCTGCACCATCGCGGCTACCGCAAGCAAGTCGACAAGGCCCCGATGAACGAGGTGCTGGCGGCAGGACTCATCCAACTCTCGGGCTGGAAGGCCGACTGCAACTTCTTAGACTGCATGTGTGGCTCGGGCACGCTGCCCATCGAGGCGGCCATGTACGCGATGAAGATCCCGCCGGGCTACTACCGCAAGCAGTGGGGCTTCATGAAATGGGACGACTATGATGCCGACCTCTGGCAGCGCATCCGCGAGGAAGCCGACGCCAAAATCTGCGACTTCGACCACGAGATCTGGGCCTCCGACCGCTCGCCGAAGGCCGTCGCCATCGCCGAGGGCAACATCAACTACGCCCACCTGCAACACGACATCCACCTGATGAAAAAAGACATGCACGACCTCACCCCGCCCGAAGGCGGCGGCATCGTCATCATCAACCCGCCTTACGGCGACCGCCTCGAAGAAGACGACATCGACACGCTGTATGAGGACATCGGCCACACGCTGAAACACAACTTCAAAGGCTTCAAGTGTTGGCTCATCACCGACGACGCCGTGGCCTTGCGCCATGTGGGACTGCACCCCGACGCCAAGATCCCCGTCTGGAACGGCCCGCTCGAATGCCGTTTCGTTTGCTTCGACATCTTCGAAGGCTCGCTCAAGGACAAGAAGGCTCGGGAAGCGGAGGAAAAAACATACTGATTGCTTGTTCCGAATATTTTGTATATCTTTGCAGGCATGGAACAAACGATGACACTTTATCACGGTAGCAATGTCAAGGTCGAAAGGCCCGAGATTCTCGTCATGGGATTCTACAAGGACTTTGGCTACGGCTTTTATTGCACAAGTTTTGAGAGGCAGGCACAAAAATGGGCACTCACAAAACGTGGCAGTAGTGTCGTTTCGGTGTACGATTATCGCCAAGATATGACGTTAAAAGCTCTTTCATTCCCTGAAATGACCGAGGAATGGCTCGATTTCGTCATCAATTGCCGCCGTGGAATCACCCATGATTTCGACATCGTGGAAGGCCCTATGGCCGACGACCAGATTTGGGATTACGTCGAAGACTTGATGGAAGGCAACATCACAAGGGAAGCATTTTGGGTTTTGGCCAAATTCAAGCACCCGACACACCAAATTGTTTTCTGCACACCTAAAGCATTGGAAACCATACGTTTCGAAAGGAGTTACGAACTATGACCAACCTATATTTCCCCGAAGACGAAATCAGCTCCGATGACCTCTATTTTGTTTGCTACATGATAGAACGCATCGCCCGACAACTGAAGCAGCCCAAGAAATATGTAGCCAATGCCATAGGGCACGACGAATTGGTCAAAAAAATGTCTCTGGCCGACGTGCTGCATTCAGAGAATCCCTTGGCCGTGGCCGCCGATTGGATTGACGAATACCAACTGCAACCCGGACATTACGATGTTGAAAAGGTAGACCCCGAACTGTGCAGCAACATTCCCACTGCAACGCAAATGGGAAAAGTGTATAAACGCCTCATACTGAATACTTTACAAACTGAAGAAGATTTTGCGGATGGGCTGTTGCGCATTTACAACGACCCCATTTGCGAAGTACTCGACAACTACAATTGCAGTGCCTATTACGAGCCTTCGCCCTACATCGCCAGAAGCTATTATGCGGGCAGCTTCTAATCAATTTACCTTTTGTTGAACTGGTTCATCGTCCGGTCGGGCCCTTGGACCACGAAGCTCTTGATGATCTCGACGGCCTCGTCGGCCTTCTGGTCGACGACAGGCTCCTCCGAGGGTTTCCATCGGCCCAACACGAAATCGATCTGGCGACCGCGCGGGAAGTCGTCGCCCAAGCCGAAACGCAAGCGGCAGAACACATTGGTACCCAACTTCTCGATGATGTCGGTCAGGCCGTTGTGGCCACCGTCGGCACCCTGCTTGCGCAGGCGCAACGTGCCGAAAGGCAGGGCGATGTCGTCGTTGACGACCAGCAGGTTCTCGATGGGGATCCTTTCCTCGTTCAGCCAGTATTTCACCGCCTTGCCACTGAGGTTCATGTAGGTGGTCGGCTTGATGACGACCAAGGTCTTGCCACGGTATTTCAGCTCGGCGGTCTGCGCCAAGCGGTTGGTGACAAACGAGCCTTCGAGGTCCTTCGCCAAGCGGTCGGCAATCTTGAAGCCGATGTTGTGGCGCGTCTCGTCGTACTCGGCACCGATGTTTCCCAAACAGGCAATCAGGTATTTCATTTCGTCGGGTTCTTTATGCTCTCCTCTACGGAAAATCCGTGCAAAAATACTATTTATTAATGACATCTCGAACAACTAATAACTGTCAACTGTCAACTGAACAACTGATAACTGACAACTGTCAACTGTCAATCTGGATTGCTTCGTTCCTCGCAATGACGCGAAGCGGCAACTGTCAACTGAACAACTGATAACTGACAACTGACAACTGCCAACTAAAAAAGGCCGCCCGAAGACGGCCCCTTCACTAAATGTATTAAAAAACAAAACTTACTCTTCTTCTTCGTTGGTGACGACAGCGCCACGGGCCGCGTTGACGGCAAAGATGACGGTGTAGCCAGGGGTGATGGGCGTCACATTCTCGATGGCGAGGTCCTTCACCTTGATGGACTCGTTGATGTTCACGCCGCTGATGTTGACTTTCACGTAGTCGGGCAGGTCCTTGATGAGGCCGCAGACCTTCACCTTCTTGATGCCCATCTTGGGTTTGCCACCACGCATCACGCCGGCAGCCGAGCCTTCGAGGGCGATAGGCAGCACCACGGTGATGGGTTTGTCTTCCTTCACGATGAGGAAGTCGGCATGCATCACCTGGTCGGTGACGGGGTGATACTGGATGTCTTGCAGGATGGTCTTGTAGACCTTGCCGTTGATGTCGAAGTCAACGATGTAGGTCTCGGGAGTGAAAAGGATCTTGTTGAAACTCTTGGCTGAGGTGGCGAAGTGGATTTGCTCTTCACCAGTGCCATACATCACACAAGGCACCATCTCGGCCTTACGCAAGGCCTTAGTATCCTTTTTCCCTACGTTCTCGCGAAGAGAACCGCTCAATGATACAGTTTTCATTGTGTTGAATGTTTGATTGTTTAATTGTTGTTTGTTTATTGTTGTTTGTGGAGCCGTAGCGCGCTACGTCTCTACCATAATTTTCGTTATTTGAACAGCGAGCTGACGGATTCATACGATTCCACGCGGCGGATGACCTCGGCAAACAGCGGGGCGGTGCTGACCACCTTGATCTTCTTGGAGGCGTTGGCCGGCAGCGGGATGGAGTCGGTGACCACCACCTCTTCGAACACCGAGTTGTCCAAGCGTTCCATGGCGGGGCCGCTGCACACGGCATGGGTGGCGAAGGCGCGGACGCTCTTGGCGCCGTTGTCCATCAGCACCTGGCCTGCCTTGACGATGGTGCCGGCGGTGTCGATGATGTCGTCGACGAGGATGACGTTCTTGCCGCGCACGTCGCCGATGAGGGTCATGCTGTCGACCACGTTGGCACGCGAGCGTTGCTTGTGGCAGATGGCAAGGTCGCAGCCGAGACGCTTGGCATAGGCCGAGGCGCGCTTCGAGCCGCCCACGTCGGGCGAAGCCATCATCAGGTCGTCGATCTGCATCTTCTGGATGTAGTCGATGAACAGCGTGGAGGCGTAGAGGGCATCCATGGGGATGTCGAAGAAGCCTTGGATCTGGTCGGCATGGAGGTCGAGCGTGATGATACGGTTGACGCCGGCGGCGGTCAACAAGTTGGCCACCAACTTCGAGCCGATGCTTACGCGCGGCTGGTCCTTGCGGTCTTGACGCGCCCAGCCGAAATACGGTATCACGGCGATGATCTTGTGCGCCGAGGCGCGTTTGGCCGCGTCGATCATGAGCAGCAGCTCCATCAGGTTGTCGGTGGGCGGGATGGTGGACTGCACGATGAACACGTGGCGCCCACGGATGGTCTCATCAAAGGAAGGCTGGAACTCGCCGTCGGAGAAGACGACCACCGACGACTTGCCCAACTCGCCGCCGTGGGCTTCCGCAATCTTGCGGCCCAACTCGGCGGTGGCTCTTCCTGCAAAAATGGAAACGAATCTTCCTGACATTGTATCTAGGTTGTATGCATTGGTTTTCGGCTGCAAAATTAGGCATTTTCGAGGTAGAAGCAACAAAAAAAGATATTTTTTTCTTTTGCGTCTTGCAGAAACGAAAAAAACCGTATTTTTGCAGCGCGTTTCGCAGAGGAAACCAGTTCTGGTGAGTGCACCGAACTATGCCGAAGTGGCGGAATCGGTAGACGCGTCGGTCTCAAAAACCGATGAGGTAACACTCGTGCCGGTTCGATCCCGGCCTTCGGTAC
>CALFIT010000062.1 GCA_937877465.1 uncultured Bacteroidales bacterium
TGAACTGGTCGCAGGGGAAGCCGAGGATGACGAAACCTTGGTCTTGGTACTTCTTATAGAGGGCTTCCAAGCCGTCGTATTGGGGGGTGAAACCGCACTTCGAGGCGGTGTTGACAATCATCAGGACCTTGCCCTTGTATTGGGCCATGTCCACCTCTTCGCCCTTGTTGTTCAGGGCCTTAAAGTCATAAATCGTAGCCATTTCTTCTGTTTTTTGTGCGCAGGCTGTCATCATCAGGACAAGTCCGACAACCATGCAGATGACGCTTTTCTTCATTTCTTACATTTGCTTGATGAGCCAGTTCTGGTAACCGATTCTCTCGATGAGGTCGAGTTGTTGCTCGCTCCAGTACATGTCTTCCTCTTCGTCCTTCAGGTATTCCTTCATGATGTCGAAGGTGGTGATGTCGTCGCAAATGTCGTTCATGCACTTGCGCAGGAAGTCGATGCCTTGGATGGAGACTTGCAGCTCGGCCTTGACGTATTCGCAAGGCTCGGCGATGATCTTGCCTTCGGGACGCATTTCGTGCTTCACTTCGCCGCCGAGGTCGAGGATGCGGTCGATGAACTTGTCGACCCAGCCCATTTCCTCTTCGTGATGGCCGGTGTACTTGGTGCCGAGCTTCTCAAAGCCTTGCGAGCTGAAGAGTTTGCCTTGGAGTTTGTGGCCGAAGGCCTGATTCGAAAGGTGGGTTACGAAAAACTGTAACGCATTGATTGATTTCTGTTTGTCCATTGTTTTAATGTTTAGATTATTGATTAATGTTGATATTCGTTCCGATTTTATGTCGTTTGCGATGCAAAATTAGGAAATCAATTTATATC
The DNA here is from genome assembly GCA_937877465.1 of uncultured Bacteroidales bacterium. GTDB lineage: Bacteria > Bacteroidota > Bacteroidia > Bacteroidales > F082 > Limimorpha. Next base: position 826 of record CALFIT010000062.1, read on the forward strand.
GTGCGCGATATTTTTTCGGTTTTTTTGGGGATTGGAAAATTTTTCCACAATCCGTGTATTTTTGTTCCGCTTTATTGCACGATGAGTTTCAACGACGATTGCGAGGCCGTGCTTCTGACGGTGACGATGTACATCCCCGGATGCAGTCCCGAAAGCTGTAGCGTGGCGGTTGGGGCGGAGGTGCCTTTTTGTTGGCTGACGATGCGTCCGTCGAGCGTCGCAATGCTGATTTGCTCGATGGGGCTTGTGCTGACGAGGGTGGCTTGGTCGGTGGCGGGATTGGGATAAAGTCCGCAAAGTGGTTCGTCGTGCGTCTCCACGTCCAAGAGGCTGATGTAACCATCGAGCCACGCAAGGCGGTTGGCCAGCCAGTCCGACACATAGTCGACATGGCTCGCGTCGAAGGAGAAGTCGGGCCATGCCATGTGTTCCTTTGCGTAGTATCCGCTGTATCTCAGGAAGTTGACATGGGTTTGATACCGATACATGATGTGCTGGTGCGAGAGGGTGGTGCCGCGAAGGGCCGCCCAGCGGTGCATGACCTTTGAGCAGAAGCCTCCGTGTTCCTTGTCTTGCAAAAGCCTGTCAAACAGTCCGTTGGAGAGTATGCCGGTATATTCAGGCCAGGGCGTGCCGTCGTACTTGTCGCCAAGGGTGGCGTCCATGTCCCAAGGGACGAAAAAGTAGGGTTCGTTCTCCTTGTAGCGGGCCACATAGATGTTTTTGCCCGTGTTGTCCATCGCGTTCAAGACGTTGATGAAGATGAAATAGTCCACCATGTTGTCAATCTGGACGCGGTGGTAGATGTCGGCGTAGAAGTCGTCGTCGTCGCTGTTGACCACGAAGTCGATGAAGTTGTAGAGGTTGGCCCAGTCGATGGCTTCGTCAGGGTATTTGAACTCGAATCCGCCCATCATGGTCTGGCTGTTGTCGTAGCCTTCGGGCACCGATCCGTAGGTGGTCGCGCCCCATTCCTTGCCTTTGTACAGCTCGCCTCGGATGTTGCCGTTGTACGACTTCAGCTTGAGTTGTTTCTTGTCGACTTTTTCCGTGACCAAGTAAATCCCGTAATACACGTCGTTGAGGTACACCTCGGCATAGTCCATGTGGACGCAGCTTTGGGCTTCGGGTTCAAGTGCTTGATAATAAGGTTGGTGCATTTCGCGCCAAAGGTCGTAGCAGGTGATGGAGCGTGCGCGCAGCGGCTCGTTGTAGGCGGCAATCAGAAACCAGTCGTCGTCGGAGCGCATGTTCAGCAGCGAGTGGTTCTCGGTCACGGTGCCCGATTCGTCGGCCCAAAACTCGATGCGATAGGAGCGTTTGGGGAAGCCCACCGACGAGCCGCCGTGGATCTTGATGCCGATGGGCGACGAGAACGATTCGCCGTTAGGGTCGGTGATACTGAAATGGGCCAAGGTGAGCGGCTGGCCCCAGATGATGCCGTTGGGTGCCGAAATCCTGATGACAGGCAGGCTGCGGACCGAGTCTTGCTGCACCGAAGCCATGGCATGGATGCCGAATGAGGCCCAGACGAATGCCATCACAAGGCAGGCCGTGTGGCGATATTTTGTACTTTGACGTTTCATAATCAGTCGTTTAGTAAGTTAACTCCCAAACATCTTCCAAGTCAATGTCCCAGCCGGCCTTCAGTTCGAGCGGGTCGCGGTAGTCGAGGATGGTTTCGGGCAGCGTGCGGCGATGGTAGTTGCCCGTGCTCCATTTGCCGTTGCCGTCGGCGTCGAGGAGGGCGCGGAGCTTGTATTTGGCGGGCATGAGATGGTCGAACATCACCTCTTGCTTCTTGTTGATAGTCTGTTGTTTGAGCACCTTTCCGCTCTCGTCGGTGAGTTGCACGACGACTTGCCTCATGCCTTCGGGCGGGCTGACGGTGATGTAGATGTTGCCGTATTCGTCGTCGCCCATGACGTGGAAGTCGGCCTTGATGGTTTCGTTGGTGCGGCCCCGAATGCCGAAAAACACCGAGTCGGGAATCTCGAAGCTGTAGCTCGAATCGGCGCTGAACGGGGTACACAGCCTGAACTTCAGCCCTTCCTCGTCGGCAGGCTCGAAGGCGAGTCGGCCATAATATAAAGAGGTGTCGCACTTCAACACGGCCGAGTCGGGCATCTCATAGCGCACGATGGGTTCGGAGAACTTTAGGATGAGGTCGTCGCCCGCAATCAGGCCGCCGCGCCCAAGCAGGTTGTTGCTCACTTTCAGGGTTTCGGGCTTCTTGTTGCGTGCGTTCTTGTCCTTGAATTTCAGGCTGTAGCGCGTCGAGTCGTTGATGATCGTGTCGTATTTCACCTGCACCCAAAGGCTGTCTTTGACGTTGGGCGTGAAGTACCACCAAACGGTGTCGGACGCGGCGGAATGCGTCGCGACGAGGTTAAAGGTGTCGGGCAGCATTTCGGGGGTCATGACGACGGCGTCTTGGGCGGGATGGCGGAACACGAAGCGCAGCAGCCCTTCTTCGACGAGTTTCTTCTCCAAAAGCACCTGCGTCGAGTCCACTTCGGTGAACATGTACAAGGTGAGGTCGAGGCTGTTTTGGTCATACACCGGAAGCGTGGCCGTCCCGACAGCAACGGAGTCCACCACAATCGTGTCGTTGGCTTTCGGCAAAGCCGTTTGCTTATAGGAAGCCGCCACCAAAGTATCCAAAAACGCCACTGCCTCATTGGGCAAGTCGAAATAAAGGTTGGCGTTGACGTCCTTCAGGGCGAAGACCAAGTATTGCTTGTCGGCCAAGCCGTCGAGCTTGAAGTTGCCTTCCTTGTCGGTCTTGGTGATGTAGTTGGGCGCCGTCGTCATCGGCAGCGAGTCCAAGTTGTCGCGGTCGGCGGCATAGAGCGAGACGTAGACGTTTTCGACGGGTTTCTTGTCGTCGGCGTTCACCACCTTTCCGGCGATGCAGAGCGTGTCGATGTGGTCGCCGGTGGAGAAGCTGTACACATAGTCCTTGAACTGGTTGCCCTCGTGCAGGTCCTTGATGGCCGCGCCGAAGTTGATGGTGTAGGTGGTGTTGGCGGCCAAGTCTTCCTTGAACTTGATGACCACGGTCTTGTTTTTCAGCTTGATGTCGGGCTTCTCGCTCAAAGGCGGCGAAATCAGCACGTTTTGGTTGGCGTTTTCGAGGGTGACATATTCGTCGAAGGTGACCTCGATCTTCTTGTTGATGAAGTTGGTGCTATGGTTTTCGGGCGCGGTCGCGACGACAACGGGCGGCGTGGTGTCGCGTGGTCCGCCGGTGGGTGCCACCGCATTGGCGCAACGCTGGGCAAGGAAGGCCGTCAGCAGCAGACCCAAACACACAAAGCCGTATTTCAGTTTCCGAATCATGGGGCAAAGATAGTCATTTTTTCTCCCTCACGGCGATTTTGATGCGTTCATCGTGTGCGTTGGCCGTCCTTTCGGGTGCGAAAAGGGCCATTCGGTTGCCGATGGCGAAGGTGACGACGTGTTGCCCGACGGGGATGCGCGTGTCAACGATGGCAAACAGATGACCGTGGCAGGTGTCTTCGGGTTGCAGCACGGGCAGCGGCGCGTAGTGGCAAGGCAAGGTGACGTTGAGTTCGGGAAACAGCACGCGGAGGCTCATGTCTAATGTGCTTTGGCTGAAGTCGATAGGCGCGGGGTAGGGGTTATGGATGGCGAAATCCATCCAAAGCGTGTCGCCATGATGGAAAACGGGGATGCCGCTGTCGTCGCCAAGGGTCAAGCGGAAATCGGCCTGTAGGCGGTTGGCCGACTGGAACTGCTCGGCGAGGTAGCCCTCAAAAGTCACGTCGCCCACCCGGAACTCGCTCGAAAGGTCGATGACCGGCCCGCAAACGAACACCGAGTGCCCCGTCCAAGCCTTGTCGAACTGCCAGAGGTCGTATTGCGTCTTGCGGTCGTAAAAACTTCGCAAAGTGGAGCTTTCGTTTCCCGTAAAGTAATGATACAGAGCGGGTTGCTGAAACGAGCCTTGGAACGCCACAGGACTTTCGCCCGCCACCGTTTCGATGGCTTTGTAATGCTTTTCCTTGCCATGGTAGCCAAAACGGTCGGCCAAAGGCGTCAACAAAAGTATCCTTACCGCCAGAACCAAAATTAGGGAAGGTAAAACGAACCGCTTTATGTATTTTGTCAACTTCTTGTCGATCATGGCTCTGCGATAGACCAACACCACGGCAGGAATCATGCAGACGACGGTCCAATGCGGCTCCACATGCCCTCGGAAGGCCATCAGCCAGAAGAAGAAAAAGAAGCCGATGATAACGAAGCATAAGCCTCGTTCAAATACTTCTTGAGGGGCTCTTTCTCTGGATTGCTTCGCTTCGCTCGCAATGACGTCACAACCGTCTTGTGGCGTCATTGCGAGGAGGCACGACGAAGCAATCCATGGTTTGTGCTTGAATAATACATACACCACTGCTCCAAAAGTAAACGGATTGAAAATCAACAGTTGATTGGGCAGGTACTCCCAAAAATAGCTCCAGCGGAACGGCTCGCTGCGCTGCGAAAGATGGTAGCGGAAACTCGGGAAGTCGGCGTTGACTTGCCAAAGGATGTGCGGCATCAGCAAGGCCAAGGCCACGAGGCAGGCAACCCAAAACTTGCCGTCTTTCAACAGTTTAAGATTGGAAAGCACGACCAAGCCCAAGAGCAGGAAAGCGTGGTATTTGCTGTAGACCATCAAGGCCATCAGCAGACCCATCAGCAAGGCGTTTTTCCATGAGTTGTCGCTCAGATAGCGTTGATACACAAGGAGAAACAAGGCCGAGAACAGAATCAGACCCGCATCGGGCGTGGTGACGAAGCCGTAGATGTTGAACATCACGACGGAGCAGGCGATGATGAGGAAGAGTTGAGAGTTTAGAGTTGAGAGTTTAGAGTTTGCTTCGCTCATGTCATTCTTGTGTAAGCTTACGGGTTGACGGGAATCTATGGGCGAAGAAAGGTTAGCGTTGTAAGTTGCGATTTTCCAAATCACCCAAAGTGAAAGCGTGGAGAAAACAATCGTCAAGAACCTCACACCCAAGGTGCCGGAAAATAAATGGCTGCTCAAGAAGGTCATCAGGCCGACCATGGGCGGGTGGTCGAAATAACCCCAAGCAAGGTGTTCGCCGTAAAGGGCATAATACGCCTCGTCCTCTTGGATTTCGGTGAAAACGCCTTGCAGCAAATTGACGACAAACCAAATGAAAAGGCCACAACAAAGGCAAAACCTCCAATTGAAAATCTTGTCCTTTGTCATGGCCGTTTGGTTTGTTGTAGGGCTGTCACACCGTGGCAGCCGCAACAGTGTTATCCCACGTGAATGTTTTCCTTCACCAATTTCAGGATCTTCTCCGTGTCATTGCCGAGTTCCTTGCGGAGGTTGGCATCGTTGAAGTTGGTGAGGAATTTGATCATATAGTCGACGATGTTGTCGGAGAACACGCCCTTGGCGGTGTAGATCTCGCGGTCCTTGGCCAATTCCTTGGCGGCGGCCACGCAGCTGTCGGGCAGTTGTTCAAGGCTCTCCTGGAGCTTCTTGTTCTTGTCGTCGTGGATGTTGACGCCGAGGCCGACGTAGGTCTTTTCGGCCACTTCGAGGGCGTTGGGCATCTCGAAGCCGTGGCGGGCGGCGCAGCAGAGGGCGGCCATCAGCAGGTACATGTCGGCGCAGCCGTCGGAGGCACGCCATTCGAAGGTCTGCTTGTCGCTGAAGTCCTTGTTCGACTTCTTCTCGAGCGGGTTGGCATTGGCGGCCATGTCCTTGCCATTATTAATCCAGCCGAGCGGCACGCGCACCAAGGCACTGCGGTTGGAGTAGGACCAGCACAGCGAGGTCGGGGCTTCCTGATGCGGCACCAAGCGCAGGAACGACAGCGGGTTGGGGTTGCCGAAGGCGGGCAGCGAGGTGCCGGCGTCCATGTAACCGGCGATGGCTTTCTTGCCGTAGTCGCTGAGTTCGCCCTTGTTGACCATCACGCTCTTGCCGTCTTTCGTGAACTTGCAGTGGACGTGCATTCCCGAGCCGGCCTTGCCCACGGTGATCTTCGGGGCGAAGGTCAGGGTGACGCCATATTCGTAGGCCAACTGGCGCATGATCCATTTGGCGACCACCAATTGGTCGGCGGCATCTTCGATGTTGGTGGGCAAAAACTCGATTTCGTTCTGTTCGTAGATCTTGCCGTCGTAGGTGAAGTTGCCCACTTCGCTGTGACCGTACTTGATCAAGCCACCGGCTTGGGCGATGAGGCGCATGGCCTCCACGCGGTACTCGGTGAACTTGTTGAACGGTGCGCTCTCGTGGTAGCCGCGTTGGTCGGGCACCTCGTAAATTTCCTCGTCGTCGGCGATGATGTAGTATTCCAACTCGCCCATGGTCTCCATTTGCAGGCCGGTGGTCTTCTTGAACACCTCGTGCGCCTTGTGAAGGATGTGTTCGGGCGAACTCTCAAACGGCTCGCCGTCGCGGTTGTAGAACGAGCAGAGGATGTCCAAGGTGGGCGTCTCGGTGAAGGGGTTGCGGAAGGCCGTGCGGTACTTCGGCACCACGTAGAGGTCGCTCTTTCCGGCTTCGATGAAGGGGAACAGGCTCGACCCATCGACGCGCTCGCCGGCGGTGAGGATGTTCTCAAGATGTTCCGCGCTGTGAATCACGAAGTTGAGGGTTTTCAGTTTGCCGTCCCAGCCACAATAGTGGAAGTTGACGAATTCGATTTGGTTTTCCTCGCAATAACGGATGATGTCGGCGCGAGTGAATTCCGATGCAGGCTTCTGGAGGTACTGCACCAGACGATTGGGGTTCATTGCAATTCTTTGGTCCATTACGTTTGTTGTATTTAAGATTCAAGATTTAAAATTTCAAGTGATTCTGATGTTTTTGTATTTTTGCGCAAAAATAGGAATTATTATCGAATAGCAAGCAAAACAAAAGAATTATGGCACTAAAAGACTGGATGATTGCCTTCAACAACGCGAAAACGATGGAAGCCAACGGCGAGGAAGGCCCTGAACTGATTGCAGAATACGAGCGTGTGCTCGCGAAATTGGGCGACGGTCCGCTGACCGAGGCCGAGCAGCATGTGCGCGAGGAGGCTTTGCGCAACCTCGAAGAGTTGCAAGCCATCAACGGGGAGAAGGCTTAGGCTTATTCCGAATTTTGAGTGAATTTTTGGAATACAACCTCTACCTTGCTATCCGTTCATTAATCCATCGTTTCAGCAGGAATGTTACAAAATAGGGTAGGCTTCCAAGTAAGTATTGGATTTGTGGTAAGTATTTGATTCAAAATCATCTATGTTTAATTTATCACAAAATTCCGGAATTATCTCTTCAGCACCTTAAAATAAGCGTCCAACAGCTTTTGCGCCGCGATGTAGGCGCTCATCCGCTGGCCGCGCACGTCGCCTTCGACCAAAGGAAGCAGGTCGGCGACGAGTTGGTTTTGGTAGAAGTCATTCTTCAGGGCGGCCTCCATCGTGTCGTACATCATCTGCACGTCCTGTTGGGCGCGTTTCTTGTAAAGATAGCCGTTGTCGCGGATGGCCTTGACGTGGTCGCTGACCATGCGCCACACCTCGTCGATGTTGAAGCCCGTTTGTGCCGAGCAGGTCAGCACCTTGGTCTCCTGTCCCGACTCGGGCAAGGGGAACAGGTGCAGCGCGTTGCGACATTCGGCGGCGGCACGGTTGGCCCGCATCACGTTGTCGCCGTCGGCCTTGTTGACCGCGATGCCGTCGGCCATCTCCATGATGCCGCGCTTGATGCCTTGCAGCTCGTCGCCGGCACCGCTGATTAATATCAAGAGGAAGAAATCGACCATGGAATGTACCGCCGTTTCCGACTGGCCCACGCCCACCGTTTCCACAAAAATGGTGTCGTAACCCGCTGCCTCACAAAGGATTATCGTCTCCCTTGTCTTACGCGCCACGCCGCCCAAGGTGCCCGCCGAGGCCGAAGGACGGATGTAGGCGTTGGGATGCACCGAGAGGCTTTCCATGCGCGTCTTGTCGCCAAGAATGCTGCCTTTCGAGCGTTGGCTCGACGGGTCGATGGCCAAGACCGCCAATTTCTGCCCTTGTTCGCAGAGATGCACGCCCAAGGCCTCGATGAAAGTGCTTTTGCCCGCGCCCGGCACGCCCGTGATGCCCAACCGCAAGGCCTTGCCTGAATGCGGCAGGCAGGCCGCGATGATTTGCTGCGCCAATTCCTGGTGCTGCGGCAACGCGCTCTCCACCAAGGTGATGGCTTTGCTGAGTGCCACGCGGTCGCCACGGAGGATGCCGTCGACGTACCATGCCAACGGCATCAGCTGCTGCTGGTTGCGCTTCAAGCGTTCCAAGGCCTTCGGGTTGACTTGAATGGCTTCCTCGACACCCTCGGTGACCTTGAGGTTCGAATCCCATTCATGCTCTTGGTTTTCAAAGTGTTCGTGTTCCATGGCGGACTGCAGTTTGACTTTGCAAAGGTAGGGTTTTTTCTTTTTTTTTGCGTTATTCGAAAAAAAATGCGTAATTTTGTAGTTTCAAAGAAAGCAAAAGCCCATGGTAGACAAGAGAAGAATATTATTCGTCCATCAGGAAATCGCCCCTTATTTGCCTGAGACCCCGATGAGCCTCATCGGTCGTTACCTGCCCCAAGCCACGCAAGAAAGCGGCAAGGAAATCAGAATCTTTATGCCGCGTTACGGTGTCATCAACGAACGGCGCAACCAGCTCCACGAGGTGATCCGCCTTTCGGGAATGAACCTCATCATCAACGACACCGACCACCCGCTCATCATCAAGGTGGCTTCCATCCAAAAGGCAAGGATGCAGATCTATTTCATCGACAACGACGACTTCTTCACGAAGAAGAAATACCTGATGTATGAACCCGACGGCACTTTTTGCGCCGACAACGACAGCCGTTGCGTCTTCTTCACCCGTGGCGTCATCGAGACGGTGAAGAAACTCAACTGGTCGCCCGACGTCATCCACTGTCACGGCTGGATCTCGGCCCTGATGCCGGTCTACCTCAAACGTGCCATGAACGTGCGCGACAACCCGCTCTTCAACGAGTCGAAGATTGTCTATTCGATTTACGACGACGCCTTCAGCGAGACCTTCCCCGCCGGCTTCGACAAGAAGATGAAGCTGCCGGGCATGACGGCCAAAGACCTCAAGTATTTCAAGGAAGCCAACTACGTCAACCTGACCAAGGCCGCCATCGACTATTCCGACGGCGTCATCGTTTGCACCGACCACCTCAATTCCGAATTGGAGGAATACTTGCAAACGGTGAAAAAGCCCGTCCTCACCTATCAGGAACAGGTTCACTACGCCCAGGCTTGCAACGACTTCTACGACACCCTCTTGGAAAAACAATAAGAACGACTTTTTTAAATACCGACAATGAAAACACATCATTCAACCGCTCCAACCTCTTTGGCGTTAATGATTGGCGCATTGCTATTGGCCTTCGCCGCCTGCAAGAAGTCGCCCGAGACCATCGGCAACAACTTGGTTTCCGACGACGACTATCTCGGCGTCTACCATACCGACACGGCGGAGATCGTCTGCCATTCCTATTTCGATTCCATCAACACGACAAATGCCACCTCGGCCATGCTCGGTGCCATGAAAGACCCCGTTATGGGGAACACCGAGGCCGGGTTCTACACGCAGTTCCGCTTCTCTGTGGCGGGCCAAAACTTCGGCTCCGCCCCCGTGATGGACTCCATCGTGCTGCAACTCTACATCTCGGGCTATTACGGCGACACCACCGTCGTGCAAACCGCCCACGTCTACGAGTTGGCCGATTCGCTCTCGACGGACGAGACCTATTACAACTACTCGGAAGTGGCCACCAACGCCGTCGACCTCGCCAACGGATTCCAGTTTTGTCCGCGTCCGCGCACCAAGGTCCACATCTTGGGCACCGACACCGTGAGGCAACCCATCGTCCGCATCCCGCTGAGTGCCGACTTGGGCAACGCCTTGATTAACATGGACACCACGGCCTACTCGCGCCCCGACCTCTTCAAGGAGGCTTTCCGTGGCCTGTATGTCACTTGCAGCTCCGTGAGCCAAGACGGTGCCATCTGTTCCATCAACCTGACGAGCAACACCTTCACGATGCTGCAACTCTATTACCACGACGCCTCAACGCCCGACAAGCCCATGCGCTACAACTATTATGTGACCTCTTCGGACGCTTATTTCAACCATTTCGACCACGACTATACGCAAGGCAATGCCGAGTTTGTCGGACAACTCATTGACGGACAGGAAGATTTGGGCCAGTCGACGCTCTATCTCCAAACGATGGGCGGCGTGCGTGCTCGGGTGCGCTTCCCCAATCTCAGCCATTGGACCGACTCGTTGGAGAACAGCCACCTCATCGTCAACGATGCGCGACTCATCCTGCCCGTTGCGCCTGCCGCCGTCGATACGGTCGTCTATACCGCCCCCACCACCTTGGTGTTGGTCGGATTCAATGCCGACAGCACCACCTACCTCCTTCCCGACTATTACGAAGGCACCGGCTATTTCGGCGGCACCTACAATGCGTCGACGCGCACCGTCACGTTCCGCATCTCCGAGTATTTGCAGAGCATGATCATGGAGAAGAAAGCCAACGCCGGACTGAGCTTGGGCATCAACGGCGCGGCCTACAACGCCTACCGCTGGATCGTCAACGGACCCGAGGCCGAGGAAGGCGAGAGGATGCGTCTTGAAGTGACCTATTCCATTGTGAACGAATAAGATAACCAAAACAATAACCAACAAAACATCGTAACATTATGAAGAAACTGATTTTAGCCGCCTTGGTGTTAGTCGGGCTGACCTGCTCGGCACAGAAAGCCACCGAAAAGGAAACCGTCGTGGTCATCAAGACCAGCATGGGAACCATAAAGGCCAAACTGTATAACGACACGCCGCAGCACCGCGACAACTTCCTCAAGTTGGTGAACGAGGGCTGGTACAACGGCTCGCCGTTCCATCGCGTCATCAACCAATTCATGATCCAAGGCGGACAAAACGCCGACGGACGCTTAGACCCGGGCTACACCGTCCCCGCCGAGTTCAAGGACAACCACTTCCACAAGAAAGGCGCCTTGGCCGCTGCCCGTCAGCCCGACCAAGTAAACCCCAAGAAGGCGTCCAGCGGCTCGCAGTTCTACATCGTGCAAGGCAAGGTGTACGACGACCGTTGGCTCGACATGTTCGAGAGCCGCTCGGGTAAGGTGCTGTCGGCTCGCCAACGGCAGACCTACAAGACCATCGGCGGCACGCCCCACTTGGACGGCGACTACACCGTCTTCGGCGAAGTGACCGAGGGTCTCGACGTGGTCGACAAGATCGCCGCCGTCAAGACCGGCAACATGGATGTGCCCGTCGAGCCTGTCACCATCATTTCCATCACGATTGAGAAAAGCTGTTGCCATTAACCTTTGCTTCCATGAAAGAAAAAATCGAAGAAATACTAAATCAAGTGCGTGATTTCCAAGCTGATAGCAAGGAATCATTGGAAAATTTCCGTATCACTTATTTGAGCAAGAAAGGTGTCATTCCTGCCTTGTTTGCCGATTTCAAGACCGTGGCCCCCGAGCTGCGCAAGGAGATGGGCATGAGGCTGAACGAGTTGAAGAACGTCGTGCAGGACAAGGTGGAGGAGCAGTTGCAGAAGTTTGAGAGCCAGCACAGCAATGAGGCCGGCTTCGACATGACGATGCCCGCCAACGAGATGCGCGGCGCCCGTCATCCGCTAAGCATCGTGCGTCGCGACATCAACGAGATTTTTGCCCATCTCGGCTTCACCATCGTCGAAGGCCCCGAAATCGAGGACGACTACCACGTGTTCTCGGCCTTGAACTTCCCCCTCGACCATCCCGCCCGCGACATGCAGGACACCTTCTTTATTAATAAGGAGCCTAACGTGAACAAGGTGAGCGACATCCTGCTGCGCACCCACACATCGAGCGTGCAGGTGCGTGCCATGGAGAAGCAACAGCCGCCCATCCGCGTCATCGCGCCGGGCCGCGTGTTCCGCAACGAGGCCATCTCGGCCCGTGCCCACTGCATCTTCCATCAGATTGAAGGCCTCTATATCGACGAGAACGTCTCTTTTGCCGACCTGAAGCAGACCTTGTACCACTTCGTGCAAGAGTTCTTCGGCGAGGGCACCAAGGTGCGTTTCCGCCCGTCTTATTTCCCCTTCACCGAGACCTCGGCGGAGATGGACATCTCGTGCAATATCTGTGGCGGCAAGGGCTGCAACATCTGCAAGCACACGGGTTGGGTTGAGATTTTGGGCTGCGGCATGTGCGACCCCAACATCCTCACGGCCAGCGGCATCGACCCGGAGAAATACACCGGCTTCGCCTTCGGCATGGGCGTGGAGCGCATCGCCATGTTGAAATACGGCATCAACGACCTGCGCCTATTCTTCGAAAACGACTTGAGGTTCTTGGAACAGTTTGAGCTGGCTTGAGTTTGCGAATACGGGTTTATTGGTTTTTCACGGAAGAAAAAGTAGAGGCACAGTTTTGTGGTGTTTCTACTTTTTGATATTTCGTCTGAAATTCCTACCACATTTCTATTCGGTAAGGAACATCTTGGCGAGGTTTGGGATTGGTGGATTGACTACCGAGATAAATCAAAAGTCAGAATTCGTAAAGATAACTCATAAATTTGTAAAAATTTTGCAAATTCTATAGTTTTCTTTTGTGTTTTGGAAAGATAACTGGAAACTGTGGGATTGATGGTTAGAGGTATTTGTTAAGCTCAACAACCAGTTTTTGGACTGTTGTGGATGACTCTTCTTGGGCAGGGTTCCCGTGGGAAACTTCAGCCAATATTGTTTCGGCATTGTCGATGGCTTGTCGCTGACGACATAGAAGAAATCGATACATCAAAGCACCAAAACCTTGTATCTTACTATATGGCATCTCTATCAGCTTCGACAGCATGTTGGGATATTGGTTGCGGTGAATGGCACCCATGTACCGATTGAAATGCAAGAGGAACCAATATTCAAAGGCTTGGTTGCTATATGCCACGCGAAAGCCGTTGCTTTTGGCCAATAGAATAGCTTGATTGAAGTCGTTGTCAGGATAGTCGTCCTTATCGAACACCACCCAACACTGATCATAGGAATGCTTTTTTGCCTTTTCGGCTTCGCGAATGCTGATGGCTTTGTTGACCAGCGACACTGTGTTCATTCCTTGACCGACAGCCTTGATGGTGGCCGCAGTCATGCGGAACGCCTTGAAATAGTCAGGTTCGGTGTTCTCCCCTTCGCAAACAATGAGGAAGGATTGCTTGATCACCCTCACGCCCATCCGACGCGACAGATTGGATTTGCGATGGTCTTTCTTCATTGTCTGGAGGAATTAAAGATGGATTCCATTTCGCCGATAAGTGGCGTTGCACCATACTTGCCGAGAAGATAATCCTTTTCGAAAGGCGAAGTGCTACGCACCTTGTACTCCGCCAAGGAGTACAGCTCCGTAGCCCCGAAACTATCCTTTTGGGTAAACCAGACCTGATCCCTGCGGAACAGTCCGGCACTGAGCAGGTAAGTGTCGTGAGCCGTAAACAGCAGCTGGGCTCCCTTGGGATTCGTTTGGGCATTGTTGAACAGAGCAATGATTTTCTTGACGAGCAATGGATGGAGCTTTGAATCAAGCTCATCGATAACCACAAGTTTGCCGTTATCCAACGCATCGATAATGGGATATGCTAGTGAGAAATACTTGATGGTGCCTTCCGACTCGTTATGGTTGAAGGCGAAAGAAATAGTGTTCACCTCACGGCCTTCGTCGTCATACTGGCGGTGGGAACTGACAATACGGTTGTCGAGCTTTGTAATATTTTCGATGCCAAGATCAGCGTACCTGGCAAACGACGTGATGCGTTCGCGGAGGGTTTCGTCATTGAGGTGCTTGATGGCGTTTTGCCAAAGGGCTTCATCCTCGGAGCAGAAAAGCACCTGTGTGTCGCCCAGCCAATGAAGCACATTGACGGCAATAGTTTCGTTGAACTGGGCAGCGGTTGAAAGCAGCAGGGCGTTGCTGCGCACCATCTTTTTTCCGACCAATTCCAGCAGCAGTAGATTCTTGGGGTGTACCGTTGTGGTGTCGCCTTCGCGGTAGAACACTTCCACTTCTTTTGCCCGTTTTTTGCAGACACGCCTGTAGAGCCATTCCTCCTTTACCGATTTGCTGTCCACCTCGAAGCCATAGCGATAGATGTACTCTCCATCGGTGAAGGTGGCCTCCAGTGCTGTAGGCTCATCGATTGTAGTAGCATTCAGGCGAAAGTTCTCCACGTCGATTGATTCCCCCACTTGACTATCCTTGAACGAGTCGGTAATGAAACGCTTGTAGAACGCAAAGGCTTTAAGTACATTGGATTTGCCTGATGCATTGGCTCCATAGATTACGGCACTCCTTACTAAGGCGATGTCGGTGTTGGTGAGTTCAAACAAATCGTTTGGCTCAGTGAAAGACTCTTTGAGGGATGTGGCAACAAAGGACAGTTTCAGCTCGTCCTTAATTGACAGAAAATTGGTGGCACAAAATTCAAGAATCATACTTTTAACTTCGATTTATGTCAATTTTCTGCAAAAATAGAACTTTTCTCATGAAAACTGCTAAGAAAACTAAAAAAAATGCTACATAACAGGTCTGATACTTAGGCTGGTTTTCTAGGAAAAAAACACGGGTTGATTTGTAAGATATACAGAATCAGTATGTTAAGTATTAGTCAAAAATGTCAAGATACTGGTTGCAGAAGCATTCAAACAACAAATGAGAGGAGTGTAGGCTGACTCAATACAATAAAGATGTTTTTCGCAATCACTTTTCCTGCTCAAGAATCTTTTCGGCATCGGCATTGATTTCTTCGAAGACGACAAGATAAGGAAATCCCTTTTCGAACAAAATGGTATCGTCTCTGGTGTCGAGTTGGGCACAGATTTTTTGAGCCAGTTCGGGGCGGCAGAAAAGGAGGCGGTTAAAGGTAAAACGGTCGTAGAGCAATCTGTAGACCACCAAGTATATGTATTCTTCGTCGGTGAGTTGCACACCTTTTTTTATTGGTCCTATAGATTCCTTCCATTTCCAGTCGTAGCCGACATAGCTCATTTCGTACAGACAAATGGGGTGATCAAGGTCGATAGTATACAAGTCCATTGGGAACTCCAAATTAGTGAGCGGGTCAAAAATCAAAGAATCGAGTTCGGCATTGTCACCTTCCAAATAATAGAGGTATTCTATGTCATCGCAAGCCTCTTCAAAGGTAGTGGGAATCTCGTCTTCCCTGTAATTGGCCTTCAATGATTTTTCTCTGTTGACTTCCACGACGAGTTGTCTGATTCGGGCCACTTCTTGGTCGGTCAAAGGGAAAAGATAGCTCTTGTTGCTATCCAATTGTTCGCAGTGGCCAGAGAAGGCGTAATACTTGACGCGTTCTTTTTTTGCCAGGTATTCCTTGGCTTTGGCTTTGTATTCAGCTGCTTCTTTGCGAAACCACTGGGCGGTGCTTGAGGGGTTGTCGTTTCCGGTTTCCAACAGGTCGAATCCAGGGGATTCGTAGGTGAAGTTTTCTAGTGATGTAATCATATGGCTTGATTATTATGGCGCAAATATAGTAATTTTCGAGGTATACAACGAATTATCCATAAACATCAAATTGTCACAAATGCATAAGTAATTATTTTAGTTAAGTTCTTAGCTCACATCATCTTGCCACCGTGGTATAACTCAGTACTCAATTGGTGTACCTATTGGCACTCTTGCACCTATTATCGCCTCCGTGATTAAACCATAATTACGTTATGTATCCAACCTGCTTTCAATGGCTCTTTGCCATTCGCCAATGATTCTCATGTTGCCTTTGTCGGTCATGCACGATTCCACATGCTTGTAGTTGATAATCTTCATGATGACCAGGATGTCGCGCGCCGCCTTCCGCTTTTCCTCGTAGGTCATCGATAGCTCGTATTGGTTGTCAAGCAAGTCGCCCTTCAAGTGGCTCTCCGCGTTAAGGTATGCCTTCTTAATCAATGAGGTATAATACATGATTTTTCTGTCGTTCCTGCCATCTTTTGAGTACAACGCGGAGCCGATGGCCGTGTCGAGATAATCGATGCCTCTTCCATAAATGAAGGTGCAATAGGCTTCCAACACACGGCGCATGTCGTTGCCTATGGAGATATCGGTCACTTCTTCGTGTTGGGTCGAGTTAGCATACTTGAAGACCAAACCCATAAGGCGTTTGTATTCTCCGCCGTTCTCCACGTCCTTACGCATCAACACCTTTCCGCATGCCAATTCATACACCTGATAGGTCGTCATATTATCATCCCACCTGTCGAAACTGTCTCTAATGATGCTTGGATATATGCTGGCAAAACGTTGTATAGTTTGCATGTCGTGCGACATCAGCACCACCTTGCTCTCGTTGTTGCCTTTGAGCATGTTCCTGATTTGCGTGTTGATGAAGGTGACGACACCAACGCGATTGCCATAGTCATAACTGGAGATGGGGTCGTCGATAATCAGAAGCATGGGGTCTTTGTAAATGTCGTTGAGGTTGCGGCCGGCATTCAACATGGCAAAGAAATAGGCCAATCCAATAATGTTGCGCTCGCCTTCCGAAACACGCCGTGGCATTACATCATTACCACGTGTTTTCAAACGATAATTGTTGCTTTTCTCGTCGAAGGTCAGCGTCAGACGGTTACCATCGTCAAAGATGGAAAACAAATAGCTGTTGATTAGATTTACTGCACGCCCCGCATCACTGTCGGCAACTTTCAATTGGTCTAATTGCACTGCAGCATCTCTAATCTTATTCTCTTTATCCTGCAACTCTCTTTTCTTGTCTTCATAATCGGTTTTTTGGGCAATATAAGTGCTTATCAGCATGCCGTTTTCCATGACGGCTAATTCGATATTCAACTTGTGCAAGTGTTTTTCCAGCTTGTCTCGTTCATTGACGGACTTGTTGTATTGGTCAACATCTTCGTCCAACTTCGACCACGCATTGTCCAATTGTTTCATCGCGTCTTGCAACGCCATCTCATAATCGTCCACCAAGGGGTTGAGGGGATTGCTGAGTTTTTGCTGAAGCCTATTTCGCACTTCCCCAATCAATTGGTTGATTTGGCTAATGCCATCCTGTGCCGCCTTAAGGTCGTTGCCATAGATAATATCGGGCAACGATGGCAGCACAGGGATATAGTCATGCAATGATGCGATGGCGCGAGTAAGCTCATCCTTGTGGTCATCGACGGCTTTGCTTAAGATGTGACTGACGGCATCCACCAGCGTGGTATGTTGTTTGTCGTCAATGTTTTGGAGACACAACGGACAAATGGCTCTATGATGGGCTATGATATCGTTTTTCAACGAGTCGACATAAGTGTATCCCTGCTGTGACAGATCCAGCAAGTATTTTTCGCGTTCGCTCAGTTCTGGCTGTTCAACTTTTTTTGATAACAAGGCCGAAATCTGTAGGGGGTCGAAGAGTGAAGGCGACGAAGGCATACTCCATGAGATGATATTGCCTGATTTAAGTGTTCGCAACTTATTTAGGTCATCGTCAAACTGTTGCTTCAAGTTGGAATTGGGCGTTGTACAGCTATAAGCCGCCACAACATCATCCACTGTCTTTTCGGTTACAGAAGCCTTGTTTTTTCCTCCTTTGATGTCGCGGCCTCTATCAGCATACCCTTTGTTTTTTAAGGCGTCAACAAGTTTGTTGTAGGCTTGTTGGACTCCCGCTTTGCCGGGGTCTTTGTGCTCTTTGACAGCTGAATCCAGCTGGTCTCGTTCATCTCTCAATAGGGTCAATTCATCATCCAGTCTTTGTATCTTCTGGTTGCGTTGGATGTCTTTGTTGCCTAGAATGAGGATGGTTTCGAGGCCGTCGGTGTGTGTCTTTACGTTTTTTTCGACGAAGGCTTCGTTATAGACGAACACGCGTTTACGCATGTCCTCATACAAATCTTCGTCCAAGAATTTGACTTCAAACTCGTTCCCATCGGGATTGGGATGTGCATATTCGTAAAGAGCGTGTGCCAAGGTGCTTTTTCCACTTCCATTGCGCCCAAAAAGGATATTGATAGGCTTCTCAAAAATGTGCTTTAGTTGAGAAGCCTGTCCGTTGGGGTCAGTATAGCATCCGCCTTTGATGCTTACTCCTGTAATATCCGAAAAACCTGCCATGATAACTTGTGTTTAATGAGATGGTATAATCTAGTTCTCGATGACAAAGATAATGGGAATTATATACCGTCCAGCCTGTTACCTAACAACTAAGCGGGTCATCCAACTCAGTGGTTTCTTCGGCATGTTGATATTCAATTTTGTTCCTATCCAAGAGTGCTTTTATATCGTGATAAGCCATGACGCCAGAAAAACGAGCTTTCATAACGATTGCGGCATCGTGATAAGAATTGACATTCAATACTTTCAATACAGCTTTTGCATCTATATTGTATATAACTTCAACATCATTTTGAAACGGATATGTATAATCATGCCAGACAGCCATTCTGTTTTCAGAAAAACAAGCCCAAATATTGGTAATACTATCTTCTCCGTTATCGTTGGTTTCATCACACAAACCAACCACGACGTCTTCCTCTCCCAACAACGATTGAATGTCTCTTTCTATTTCTTCAAAGACTATTGTGTACGATGTCTTGTGGTTTTCAGCATTGCTTTTTACCTCATGATCGATAATATCGGCAATACTTTTGAAGAAATCAATGTCAAGCCTATACAAATCGTTGAATGTTGCCCAACGATGATCCATCAGAATAACCAGTAACTTCAAATAGTCTTCTTTTGGCATTAAGACGCTAATAGTATACGAACCCATTCGACCTGTTGTATCCATTACGCCCAAAGAACAATTACAGTACTGATGAGGATTTTCGATGATTCTCACCGGATAATCTCCATAATCGCTGTTTATTAGTTCCTCCAACTCGGTGTCACCGGATAATGCTTCATACCATGAAGGCTCCTCTGCTTCTTTAATGAGTTTGCAGACTCTGGAAAACTGATCATCGGTAAGTTTACGATAATATGATCTATTGTATTCTTGGATTTCTTCAAAATTGTCGACGCCGTAATCATATTCATGCTGCTCTGGTACAAGCTCATAATAATAACCATCCCACTTGGATTCAAGATAATTCTTTGCCATTTCAAGATGAGCCTTGTGCAACGCTTCTGGGCTCAACATCTGCGGGTTTGTGTAAGTGTTCATATTGTTATGATGTTTTTTATTGCGCAAATTTACAAATTTTATCATTATCTATGGTTTACTCATGTTTTTTGGGGTCTATACTTGATGGCACAAAGGACGGTCGCTTATTTTTCCCTCCGTTCGTTCGAATTAGGCAGCTCCAGCAAATCCCCACGATACTTCGCCACCGTCCTACGTTCAATGTCGTAGCCCATTTCTTTCAGGTTGTCGCAAAGGTCTTGGTCGCCCAAGGGTTTGTGCTTGTTCTCTTTGTCAACCATGGTTTTGATACGCTCTAGCACTTCAAGACGCGATACGGGAAAACCATAGCGGGAAATGCCTTCGTCGAAGAGCGAGGGGTGCTTGAGGGTGCTCACTTTGTTGTCGAGGGTGAAGGTTTGGCGTGGGCCATAAATGCGAACGCCTACTTTTGTTTTGGAATCTTCGCGTGCACAACGCGATACCGTGGTGAGGTCAAGTCCTACTTGTTGGGCCACATCCTCGAGCGTCATTCGGCGGCAGAAGACGGGCTCGCCGGTGACGACGAATCGGTCTTGCAACTGCACGCAGGCTTGCATTACCCGAATAAGCGTTTCGCGGCCAATGCTGCCGTCGTAAAGGGTGAACACCACATAAATGGCACTGTCGTAACCAAAGGCTTCGGCCAGTTGCTCATAGCTGTAGCCTTCAAAACCTCGTGTAAGGCTTTCGTGGTTATAATAAGTGTCGAGCAGTTTGCCTTGGTAGTCAAAAACGCAGAGCCCCACGCCAGTAGGAGTGTAAGAAGGCCCGTAGGCCGTTGGCGTTTCTTCCACGGCATTCAGGCGATGGTTCAGGAAGTCAATTACCTTTTGAACGTCAAGAGGAGATGCTGTTGTGGCACAGGATTTGCCTTCTTTATCAAGGACAGTGAAGGTGACGGACTTCTCGCCAAAGGCACTTGCGAGGTTCATGGAAATGTTGTTTTCATTGGCGTCGGCAACCGACAGGGTGAAGATTTCTTTTTTCATAATTCTATAGTTTTTAAGACGAAACTTTGTGTTATCAATAATCGTGCCAAAAAGTAAAAATGAGTGAGGAATTATGGCATTGGGTTTACGAAATCATCCCAGCTCTTCCTCGTTGAACGCATGCCCGAGGCCGCTACAAAACTTTTCCACGTCATCAATAGTGATGAACCACAGTCTGGGAAACAAAGCCCGAAGCGCTTCTCTACGGTATTCTCGCACCATATAATCGTTGTCTTCCTTCTCCTTTTTCAATGGAGTGAGTTGCTTTTGGTATTGCTTGTTGTCGATCTCGCCTGACTTCAGTTTCCTACGCAGTTCCTTGCGTTCTTCGTAGATTTCCTTTTCTCTTTGCTCTTTCTTTTCTTTCTTTTCTTCATAGTTGGCCATGATGGCTTTCAGCTCGTCGCGGTGCTCGTGAAACAACCTGGTTTTGAGCATGTCTATCATGACTTCCAATTGTTTCATCTCATTGGCCATGTCTTTTTGTTGTCGGCATAGAACACTCTTAAGATATAGGATTTCCATTTCCTTGTCGTCAATCAAGGAGAGGTTCTCTTTGTCCAAGATTTCAACTACCCGTTTCAACGAGTAAGCCTCATACAGGCTCTTGGCCTCGTCATAACGGCTGTTGATCCTTATGAAGCTTGACCACAACGACGAGAACGAAAAGACATATTTCGTTTCGGTTTTGCCGTTTGTGTCGACAACGCCACATTTGTTCATGCCTGACAAGGTACTGCCATTGATCTGGTAAACCAGCTTCTTCGTCCCGTTTTCATCGCAAGTCAAGGCGCGTTCGCAGTTGAGCCACCATTCTAGGTAAATGCCCAAGGTGGGGCGTTGGAATCCGCTTGTCCCCGTGTAGGCGATGCCGCTTTGGATGGGCACGGGGCAGAGGAACATACGGCTGTCCGACATGATCCTGTCTCTATATTGCAAGAACCTGAAAGCGTTGCTAAAAAACAGTTTCTCTTCCGCCTCTTTTACTTCGGCACGCTGAGGTGCTGCTGGCCGTCCCAAAGGATAGCAGTCTAGGGCCGTGCCGTCCAATAGTTGGATTTTTCCTTCAGGGTGCATGAAGTTGCTTTCTTTATTGATGATTTCCATAACGATTGATTTTGTGAGTGAGCTGCGTCTTCGGATATTAATAAATCCAATTGTAGGATCATTCGACATGAATCGGAGTTTTTTTCATAATTGATAATCTCATATTCATAAAGTAAATTCTATACTAATGGTACACTTGATGTCACAAAGAAAGGCCGCTTATTTTTCTCTCCGTTCTTTGGGGTTGGGTAGTCCCAATAGTCCCTTGGTTTAGGCTGCGAAAGGACCATACTCAATACGTCCAACCAGCTTTCTCATAACCGCATGTAACTGACTATTAACCTGTTTTATGTCAATACCCAGTTTTCTACCTATTTCCTCTTTGGTCATTGCCCTATGGTCAAAGAATCCAAAATAACAATGAGTGATGAACAGTTCCTCTGAATTGAGTTTCCACATTGAATGCTTGAGCAAGACCTCGACTTGCTGTCTGGTAGAGTTGTTTATCATATTCATTAGGATTTAAACAAGTCTTTTTGTCATCAAATATCGTGCCAAATATTTCGTGTTGAGAGGGTAAAGTTGAAATAAATAGTAAATAGTCTATATGGTGTTTTTGGTGTGTTCATGAAAATCCACACCGAGGAATGTCTTGTAGTCAACTAGCACGCAGAGTTATCCACTTTTGGCTTTTTGCCAGTAGGTGCTTCCCGTTTAAATTGACAATAGAAGCTCCCGTTTGTTATTGATAATATATCTCACCATCTTTTTCTAATAAATAGTATTTACGTGGGTCTATCTCAAATTCAGGAAATAATTCGTTGATTGTATCTTCATACACACTTGACTCCATATCTTCGTTTTCATGTTCATATAGAATTAAGTCTTCTTTTCGACAGACTTCTTTAATTATTAATTGGTCGGCTTCATAGACATCAGTTTCATCAATATCAAATTCTTCCATTGCCTCACTTAGCGACTTTAAGCCTAAGTTTTTCAATTCATCATCATTCATTTTACTATTTTATTTATTTATGGGAACTATGTGCATTATAAGTTTTCTATTTAAAACCAAAACTGTTCGCCATCTAGGATGGTAACTATATCGTCTTCGTCTTTCTCGTAGGCATACCCTTTTGAAATCAAGTATTCCTCAACTGCAATGGCATCACCACAAACATATAGACGTTTTTCTTTGTCAATAAAATACAGATTCCATGAATCCGCATCCTCTACGATAAGATTGATGAGTCCAGAAAACTCCTTGGCCTCAAATGAAGGTTGAGAACATAAAACTTCGAAATTGTCCCCTGCTAATACGAACAATTGTTTCCGTTTCAAGGTTTTGGTTGCAGCAATGACTTGATCAAAGTATGGACGCTGGTTATAGATGAAAGACTTAACATTGTATTCATCCCAACTCGTCAACCTTTTAGGCATTGCGTCACGCAGCTCTTGCCTATGACCTCTTGTGCAGAAATAATAATCGTCTTTTTTCCAATCGTAGCATAAGGTTAATTGCTTCATGCCGATGCTAGCCCATACATAAAAAACACGGTCAAAATCGGGCTCTTCGCCGTCGCCGTATCCATTGCTGCTTAACTTAGCAAGACCTTCATTCAATAAGGCCTTTACCACTTTGTCTTCTTTTTTTGATGTTATCATAGCTTTTCTTTTTTTTGACTTTTAATTGCTTTGAGTTAGATGCTCAGGGCAATCAGACTGCAAAAATACTAATTAATTCCACGGAAGCAACAGCTTCGACATGGCATTTTGCTTGGCTGAGGATGCTTTGTTGTGCTTGCCAAATGTTTCCTCGAAAGCGGCGAGGTTGCCGCTGTGGTCGTTGTGGTCGCTGAGGATGGCGAAGGTGATGAGTCGGTAACGGTCTTTGATCTCGTCTTCTTCCATCACCTGCTTGAAGAGCTGTGCCATCTCGCGCGGCGGGGTCTTGAAGGCACCGCAGCCAAAGGCACCCAGCACCAGGCTGTCGTGGCCCTTGATTAGGCCAATACGGAAGATGGTGCGAATCTTGTTGAGTGTGATGGTTTTGCCTTCTTCGGGGATGTGCCCGTCAGGGGTGAGACGGATGGGGAACCTGCCGTTCATATTGAGGGCGGCATTGGTGATGACGCCGATTTGGAAAGGTTCCTCCATCAGCGCATAGTCGGGACCCGCTTCGCGGAAGACCGTGACTTGGGGCGAATAAATCGCACTGAAGTCGAGCGAACGGGAGATTGGGTAGTTGTTGCCTGTGCGGTGCTCGTAGCCGTAGCGACTGGCATATTTGCCGTCGAAGCTGAAGATGGAGCGCGTCAGCGTGCTGCGCCTGCAGATGGTCTCTTCCTGGGCGCGGGCACCCGTTTCGACGCCGCCACCCGGATGGCCAGCACTGGCAAAGTTGAGTAGGGCGGGGTTATAGCCCTCTTTTACCAATCGCTCGGCCACCTTGAGGCAGTCTCCTTTTTCGACTCTGACAAGACTGCCGTCTTCCCGTTTTGGGGCGTCAACAGGACCTAAATCCTTGTGGTAGCAGCGACCGCCGTCGATCATCGGCTGCATGTTGATGTCGATGCGTTTGCCCGAAGGGGTGGTGTAAGAGCCAGTCTTGATGATGCCGGTGGTTTCGCGGAACACATTTGCATTGTGTTTCTTTACGAGGGTGACTTGGGGGTCATAGTTGAACTTGGGCATAAATAATGATGGTTTTGTTGTTGTTCAAGGATATATAGTAGCAGATGGTGATTGTTTCAACCTTGTTTTGTTTTTATTGCTTTGTTTTATACAAAATACTTGCTGCAAAATTACTAATTAATGCCATGAAAGCAAAACAAAACTGTTCAAAATATGATTGATTGTCGCCGAATCGACTTGCCCTTGTGGGTAAGTGAGCTGTAATGTGAGGATGATGTCGCCATTGTCCGTGTTGGGAAAACGAGCTGTTTTTGTGCAATGGACTGTCCCGGCTGCGTCAATATCGTGGTGCACATAAAACACCTCGTCATGAGGATAAAGGTCACGGGTGGTCAAGCCCGAGTCGTCCAAATCCATCCAGGTCATGTCCATGCACCCGGTGGCTGTCAATTCCAACCCTTTGCCGTGACAAGAGATGCCATCACCGTTCTCAGGTGGTGGATCCATCGTCATGAAGGAGGGATAGTCCAGCTCAAAACCGAAGCGCTCGTTGTGGTAATGGACGTACCTTGTGGTTTGGGTCTGACAACCCGTTATAAACATAAGCCACAGAATTAGTAGTATCAACTTCTTCATAATCATATAGAATTAACCACCTTTCTTTTTCTTGATGTTCAGGTCGTATCCTTTCGACGTCCATCCCATGTGCATGTCAAGGATTAGGCTGATGACGAGCCATACGACCATAAGCCATGACAGGAAGGAAAGCAACACATCTTCGATGATTTCTTTGGTTGAGATATACTCAATCTCCTTGTCATAGAGGTAGAAGTATTCGTACGAGAATATACCTATAGCCGAGACAAGTATTCCGATGATGTACCAGGTGATAATGCTAGTCATACTATTGTGGTATTAGGGTTAATGATAGAGGCTTCAGGCCGCGCAGGAAGCCGAAGGGGCTTCCTGCAGCTGTTTGACGGTCTTTGGGAGCAGGCTCTTGGCA
The DNA here is from genome assembly GCA_937877465.1 of uncultured Bacteroidales bacterium. Lineage (GTDB taxonomy): Bacteria > Bacteroidota > Bacteroidia > Bacteroidales > F082 > Limimorpha. The sequence continues at coordinate 25,749 of CALFIT010000062.1, forward strand.
AAGAAGTTCACGAGGTTCTTGGCTTGGGCCATTTCTCTTTGTGAGCCTACCATTAGGTGGTAAAACACCGTCGACTTGGTGTTGAAGACAAGGGTCACGACAGGGCCGTTGCCTTGAGCGCGAAGACGGATCGGTTCGGCGCAAGGCTTGGCCTCGAAGGCTTTTCTAGTGAGTAGCTCTGGACTCAGCTTTCTGAGCGAAAGCAGCTTGTGACGGTATGTCACCTCCCCAATGGTGACTTGTTCGTACCACACGTCGTTTACGAAGGTGGTTTGGTGGGTTTCGTTGCCGGCCGACTTGAACATTTCGGCGAATTCTGTTTGGTTGAGCAGTTGGATTTCCATGGGATACATTGTTTTATTGTTAATATAGGAGGGGCAAAACACCCCCGTGGCGCCCTGCCACATACATATTAAAGAACGATCCGATGGGTTTTTCAACCAAGGGGAGTGAAAAAATTTACAACAATAGTTACAAATGCGGCACGATATCAATCGTGCTACTGGATGATTGCGGGTTTTGATTGACCTGGATTTGTACGGGTATTTTTTCCTTCACTTCTTCGCGGTGGCTGATGGCACACACCTGACGGTTGTTGCTGGTGTGCAGCGATTCGAGTGTTTCGATGGCTTTGTACAAAGGCTCGCCGCTCAGCGTGCCAAAACCCTCGTCGATGAACAAGGTCTCCACTTTCAGGCATTGGCCAATCTCGCTTAAGGCCAAGGCCAAGGCTAAAGAAACGAGGAAGCTCTCGCCCCCTGAGATGGTGCTCGCTGGACGCTTCACTCCGCCTTGATAGGCGTCTTCGACGAGGATAATCAACTCTTGTCCGGGCACTGCATGCAGGGTATAGCGGTCGGTGAGGGTATGCATGTGGACGTTGGCAGCCTTAACCAGATTGGCGAGGATATAACTTTGCGCGATAAGACGGAATTTGTCGCCTTTGTCATCTCCAATCAGCTTGTCCAGCTTATTCCAGCGCTCATAAACAGCTTTTCGCTTTTCGTATTCGTTTTGAAGTTGGGCCAACTCGTTTTTGCGCTTGTCGTCGTCTTTCAACTGTTGTTCGATGGCGCCCAATTCTCTCCCCAAAGGAGCTGTCTGCTCTTTGAGCCCATTAATGATGTCTTGCAGTGACGCGATGGTTTCGCCCTCAGAAATCTCGGGCTTGACCTTCTGGTGGTCTTCCAATTGCCCGTTAACAGTATCCAACGCTCCTTGTGCACCAGCTAGAACCTTGGTTTTGTTTTCAATGGATTGACGTTGCTGTCCGATTTGGTCTTTGAGTTGCAGCAGTTGCTCCAAGCGAGGCTCAGTCATGTCGGGGTGCTCGCCTAAGTAGTCGTCTAGTTGTTTACGGTTGGTTTGGTGGTTGTTCACAGCCTTCTCTTTGGCTGTTAAGGCCGCCGCGACATGGTTTGACAACGACTGCATTTCATCTAGTATATTGGGTCGTTCTTCTGCTTTTTGAGGACCGAACGATTCCCAATCAGGCAACTTCTCAAGCAGCTGTTTGAACGACACTTTTAGAATGTCGGCCTTGTTTTTCTTCAAATCGTCAAGGTCGCGTTGAAGCTTTTCGCGGTCCATGGCGCGTTTGATTCTTTTTTCAAGGTTGGTTTTCTCCTGTTCCGCCTTTTCCACGGCTTGCTTCAAGACCTCAGACGTATGCTCGTCCAATTGCCTGATGTTGCATTTTTCTAATGAGCGCAACGCGTCCTCTTGGGCTTTGTGGAGCGATTGGTCTTCTTGGAACGCCTTCAGCTCTTTGTCGTAAGCCGGTTTGTTTTGCTTTAGCCAGATCAAATATTTGTTTTGCTGATTGTTAAGATTGTCAAACACTATTTTGGAGTCATCGCGATTCTTTTTTGCTTTGGCTACAATGGCTTTTAGTTGCTCCTCATGCGGAACGGTGTCAAGCGATTTCACGGCTTGACCGCAAATTGGGCATTTGTGGTTTATTTGCAAGTTTTCGCGTAGTTTTTCGGCCAAGGTGTCGACCGCCAAATTCAGACGCTCATATTCTTTGTCCAATCTTTCGTATTCTTTTTTTGCTTCTTCTACCTTAGGCTGTAATTCGTCAAGTTGCCTGGTTTTCTCCGCAATGGCAAGGGCTTGCTCGTCGAGTTTTTTCTTCGTGTTCTCCCGAGCTGTTTGTTTGTCGAAATAGGCCTTGACTTCAGCTTGGGCCACACGAATATGGCCTATCATTGTCACCACTCCTTCTTTTTGGTCACTCAATTCATTTACAGAAGTCTGTTTGCTTCCTTCGGCTTGGATTTCATCGTCGATTATCTTGATCCGTTTGGTAATCGACTCAATCTCTTGATGAATGAATTCTTGTCCGTTGCGTAAGGTGATGAACTGAGAGTGTAGCTGCTGGATGGTTTGGTCGGCTTGGGACATGGCTCTTTTTGCCTCATGGATGCCAGTCAAGCAGGTACGGGCATCGTATGTGCTGTCCCAATCCCGAACATTCAGCTGCATGATTTGAAATGTCTCTGTCTCCATGGCTTCTTTGGCTTGAGTCAATGCATCCAGTGCCTTTGTTTGGTTGTCATGAAGGGTTTTATCCGACGTTAACCAATTTACCTTCTTTTGCTCGGCCTCAAGTTGAGTGTTCAACAGTTTTAGTTGTTCTCCGATGCTTTTAAGGCTCTCCTCCAAAGCAGCTTTTTGTTCAGGCTTCATCGCCTGTTCTTTTTTCTTTGGG
>CALFIT010000063.1 GCA_937877465.1 uncultured Bacteroidales bacterium
TCGGCACCGTAGCTGCTACCGAAAGCGCCACGGACACCAATCCAGTTTTGTGCGTTCACGGCAAAAGTAAGACCGAGGACAGCAACCAAAAGAAGCATTACTTTCTTCATAGATTAAAGGATTAATTGTTAATAAATGAGTTATTAGTTGATTTTAAAATGCAAAGATAGGAATTTTTCGGTTACGAAAGCCAATTTTTTACATTTTTATTCCTCATATATCACCTTCAGCAGCACCTCGCCCACCATGCCCAGGGTGGTTTTGTCGATGTTTTCGAGGTTGTCGTTCAGGGTGTGCCACACGTCGGGGAAGCACTGGTTGACGCTCTCGGGCTGCAAGTCGATGATGTCGATGGTGGGGATGCCCGCGATTTGGTTCATCGGGATGTGGTCGTCGCTGATCATCGTCCCCAATTCGTTGCTGAAAGTGGGACGATAGCCCAAGTCGGCGGCCTTGCGCCACACCTTGTTGCCCACCCAAGCGGCATAGCCCTGCGAATAATACTCCTTCGGAAAGTTGGGGTTGGGACCGCCCACCATGTCGAGCAGGATGCCGTAATAGGCATGGTAGCCATAGACGTGAGGCGTCTTCGACCAATGTTGCGAGCCCAAGGCCCAGAAGTTGACCCTGTCGTCGTAATACTGCTCAGCCTCGTCCTGATGCGGGCCATAGTCCTCAAGGTCGAAAAACACGATGTCGACGCCAAGGTTTTCGGGCAACGGCTGTAACTTGAACTGACGGGCACATTCCATCAGCACGCCCACGCCGCTGGCACCGTCGTTGGCGCCGTCGATGGGCTTGTGGGTGTTGACCGCGTCGGGGTCGTGGTCGGCAAAGGGGCGCGAGTCCCAATGCGAGCATAGCACGATGCGCTTCTTGGCCTCGGGATGGAACACACCGACGATGTTCTGCCCATCGATGCCGTTGCCGTTGTAGAGCCTCGTCCTGAACTGCTGCACGACGACCGTGTCGGCCCATTCGCCCAACTTGGCGGCGAGCCATTCGGCACACGCGGCATGGGCTTGCGTTTCGGGCACACGAGGCCCGAACTCGGTTTGCTTGGCCACAAACTGGTAGGCCGAGTCGGCGTTGAAGTCAGGGATGGTGACGGTTTTCTTGGGCTTGTCGGTAGGGGTTGGCGTTGGTTTGGGCTGCTTTTCGCCGCATGAGGCCAACAGCAAGGCGGCTGCCATGAGGATGAAAACTTTCTTCATTTTGAATGGTTTTGGACTGCAAAGGTACGATTTTCCGCTTAACAAACTATTCTTCCTTGACAAGATGCACGTCGCACTGCGGGAACGGGATGGCGATGCCATTTGCGTTCAAGGTGTTGTAGACGATTTCTTTGGCACGGTCAATATAGCCCACACGCTCGGCCACAAGCACCTGCTGTTTCACGGCGACGGTGACTGCGCTGTCGTCCATGTCCTCCAAGGTGATGCTGATGCCGCGCTTCGAGTCCACGATGTCGCGACCGAATGCGTCCTTGCCTTGCAACTCCTTCAAGGCCTCGCCCAACAACTCGCGCACCCGTTGGATGTCGGTGCCATAGGCCACGCCCACCGTGATCTTGACAAACTCGTAACCGTGGTTGCGCGTGAGGTTGCTGAAGTTCTTGGCAAACAGGGTGGCGTTGAGGAACGACATCTCCGCCCCGTCGACGGTCTCAATCTCGGTGCTTTGGTAACCAATGTGGGTGACCTTACCACGGATACCGTCGCACACGATCCAGTCGCCGATGCGCAAGCGGCCCGACATCAGCTGGATGCCGTAGATGAAGTTGTTGAGGGTATCCTTGAGGGCGAAGCCGATACCTGCGGAGAGGCCACCGGCCACGAGGCTTAGCGAACTGGTGGGGACGTGAAGCGTCAGGACGACGACGACGACATAAACAAACCACACCAAGACGCTGATGATGCTGTTGCCCAACGACAGGTTGATCTCGTTGTTGCGGATGGTCTTGCGATGGTGTTTCTTCAAGAAAATCGCATAACGGACCTGTTGCCAGACAGCGTGCAAGGCGCGATTGACATAACGGAACACGAAGAACAGGCAAACGAGGACGAGGATCCCGTGGAACGACAGCCTGAACGTGTCGGCGCCGCTGTCGTTGACCAATTGCACAAAGTTTTGGTAATAGATGTTGTTGTACAAATCCTCGAAGTCGAACACGTCCAAGGCAAGGTGTATGCAGAAGGGGATGGACAGCAGCGCCATCACGGGAAGCGCCACGTCTTTGACCAAGTCGTAGAACCATGTGGCACCAAACATCAGCGTTTCCTTGGCGGGACCCGAAACGAAGTCGATCCTCGCCCGGTAGTCGTCGATGCGGGGCTTCATCCGCTTCTCACGGTATTGCACGATCAGCTTGAGGACGGTATAGATGGCATGGATGGAGGCCAACTGGAAGTACCACCACACCAAGACGAGCAGCGAGGCAAAGATGAAGCCGGCAATGGCCACGCCCAAGGCAGCACCCGTCGCCACCAACGAGAACCATCCCAAGAAACGGTCGACACGATTGACTTTCTTGGCGTTGTGAATGCAAGCGAAAAGTTGCCAAACGAAGAAGGCCACCAACACAGGCGGGAAGATGAAGTTCATCAGCGAATTGGGCATGAAGACCACGCGGAAACCGATGACCGCCAAGGCCATGCAGAAAACAGGCAGATACAGCCTGAAACCATACTTCAGCTGTTTGGGCTTCAGCCTGAGAAACAGTGCGACGAGGATGGCGGCCAAGAGCCAGAGGAACGTGTTGGTGAGCTTGGCGGCGATATGCAGCAAGCCGTCACCACCGATGGCAGTGGAATTGACGATGATGGTGATGAGGATGGCCACCAACAAGGCGATGAAACGCCGTTGGTCTTTCACGACGAACCCTTTCAGTGGCTTGAAGTAACGGAAGGCCGGGACAAGCAGGAGCGACACGACGAGCCAGACGATGAGCAACTCGACGACAAACAAGACGATGATGAAGACCTGAAGCGAATACTCCCATCCCGTGTCGGTTGACGACGGCTCGGCTTGGCCTCGCTTGAACAACGATTGGAGTGCGCTGAGGTCGTATTTCTCGTGTGCGTCTTCCATGGCCTGCCGCCAATAGCGTCCGGGGCTTTGCAGGATGGTGTACCACGGGGTCTGCCCTTCGATGAAGATGCGGTTTTGCAGCACTTGGTAGTAGTCGTGCGCATAGTCGTAGGTCTCCTTCAGGCGCAAGAAGGTCTCGTAGTAGTGGATGCTGTCGGCCACCACGACGGCCTTGGTCTCGGCGTACATCTTGAGCAATTCGCCGGCATAGTGGATGCACTGCTCGCGGTCGTTCTCGCCCTGCTCGTCGAGCACGAAAGGTATCATGGAGATGGAGTCGGCCATGGCCTTGACTTCCTCGTCAAGTTCGAGATGCGCAGTGCTGAAAAAGAGCGGGTTCAGGCTGTCGTAGTGGACGAGCAGGCTGTCGGGGATGCCGATGATGGTGTCGAGTTCGGGAGGCAGGCGCCGCAGCGACTCGATGAGGCGGGCATGGCGTTCCATCTCGACGTTGAGGTTGCTGACGATGCGGTCGAAAGGCCCACGGTCTTGGTTGAACTCGTTGTATTTCTCGGTGACCTTCTGCAAGGCATAGCTCACGTCGAAGGTGTAGCCTTGTTTTTGCGAATAAAGCATGAGCGAAAGTTCGTCGCACTGCTTCATCACGTCGATCATCTTCTGGTGTTGTTTCTCGTAGTCCTCGGTGAGCCGGTCGCGGTTCTTGTC